>CAYHFE010000314.1:0-9041 GCA_964355375.1 uncultured Verrucomicrobiota bacterium | reverse complement strand
GAAATGCATAAACCATTGGAAATCAACGAACGCATTTTGCGGTTCATGGGTAGCGCGGGCGAAAAGTAATGCGTTCTCTGGGCGTGGTCTCGAGAATGAGCAACTCTCCGCGGAGCGTGGTGGTGCGCCGGCCACGGGTGACGCGCGCCGGGCCAGTCCACGGGTTGATGATCTCCAGGCGTCCGCCCGCTTCCGCCAGCACTTCCACCCGCTGAACCCGACCGGACCTGAATTGCGCGCTGACCAGAAACGCGCCGGCGGCGCGCAGGGTCTTGAATTCCGCGGGACGGTTCTTGGGCCAGTTCGGAAAAAGGCGCAGCGGCCCGTGATAGCTTTGCAGCAGACATTCGTTGATCACGGCGGGCAGGGAGAAGTTCTCAAACCAGACGCCCATTCGCGCCATGTAATCGAACGCGGTGGCGTCGCCATAGCGGCCTTTGGTCTGGAGGACGAGGTCGGCGCAGGTTCCGTTGGCGAGGGTGCAGTAGGCGATCTGGCGCTTGAATTTCTCGAGGTCCAGCAACCCGAGCCGCGCGGCCTGGAGATTAAGAAAAACCAGTTCATTCCCGCCCTCGTTCTGTTGGTTGCGCCAGGTGTTGGTCAGAATCTGAAACTCGTCTGCGGACGAATGGAGGCCATGGTCCTCTCCGGGAAAGACTGTCATGAGCGGGTTGGGAACATTATAGACCGTTTCGGGATCTTCGCCGGTCACGGACACGAAGACGGGGCCGCGCGGGCTGGGGGCGGTGGGATAGGGAGGAAAATGCGCCAGGATCTCGCGCACCGAACGGATCGTCTCGGCTTCTTGCTGATCGAGGCCCAAGACTCCACACGCCTTGAGGTAAGCGCGGAAGACGAACTTCGTCAGGGTCAGATCGACCAGGCAATCACGGTTCAAGCGCAGTCCGGGCGAGATGCCGTGGAGCTCCGGGACCACCGTCGGAAAGATGTGGTAGAGGTCATCCCCCCAGGACGCTCCGTGCGCTTCGGGCCGGCGCATGTAAGCGGCCAAAAAGCGCACGGCCTCGCGGATGGGTTCAAAGGCGCGCCGCCGCAGGAACTCCTTGTCCATCGAGTAGAGGTAATGCCACCAGAGGCTTTGCACGGTCCACGGAGTTTCGCAGACTTCCCAACCCCACGTGGGCACTGGATAAGGAAACATCGTCATCTCGACCGGATAAGCGCTGTGCGGAAAGAAGGCGCCATCGAGTTCGTAGTAATCCCGGGCCCATTGCCGGCTCACCGGCAAGAGAAAATGCACCAGATCGACATACGGTTCGTGCTTCTCCAGATGATTGCTGGAAAAGGCGGCCCAGAACGGCTGTTGCATGTTGTAATTGGCGTGGTAATCGCCGTGCCAGGCGGTGCCAATGCCGCGGTAACTCCAATTCGCAAACAGCCCGGGACACCGGGCGCCCGGCTTAGCCGCGCAATTGAGGAAATAGAGATTGCGGTACCAGACTCGTTCCAATTCGAGATCATCCAAACAAATTCCCGAACGGCTCCAGAAATTGCTCCAGACGCGGCGACTGGCTTGCGCCGCGGACGTGAACGCCGAGTCGTCGGGCCAGGGCAGGTCCGCAGCCGTCGCGGCGATGGTCTGCGCCGGGCCGTGATCCAACTGCACCAGGGCGGAAAATGGCCCGGTGGGCCGCCACGTTCGCTCGAGCGCGACGCGCTGAGCCGTCTCTGGAACGACGAGTTGCCCGCCCGCCAGGCGGGTCGTGAAGCGAAGTGCTTGGTCGCCCGGGTGACCGTTGGTGGTATCGTACCGCGCGGGTTCGAGCCGGGGGAGAATTTGCCGAAAGGACAGGGTGCCCGGCGATGCATGGGTCGGAACGGTAAACCGGGGCATCGTGTTCGCGGCCTCCGGGTCGGGCAGAAGGCGGACGCGGTCAAAGGGGGACGGACGCGGACGGCCCTGATCGTCCACCAGCCGCAGCCAGAGCCGGTCGTGGGCCATGTCGGCGAAGATCTCGAGCACGGCGGGCTTGGATTCGATCAAGAAGCGCACTTCGCACAAGCCGGTCTCGATATTCAATCGATGTCCCAGAAGCTCGGCTTGGCGGCGGTCGAAACCAAGGATCAAGGAACCGGCCGGAAACGGGCGTGGATAGGGCTTGGCGTAATTGGCTCCGGTCATGGCGATGTACTCGCGGAGCCAGGGATCCTCTTCCGGGACCCGGTCCGGCGGCAGACTGCGCACTCTCGCGAAGACCTCGCGAAAGGTTCCGATCTTCTCCCGATTGTCCTCGGCGACGCGAATGTCCCAGACGTCGTTATGGCCAAAATGAATCACGACGGCGTCGGGTCGGGTTGTGACCACCGCGCCGAGGCCTCCGTTCCCCAGCAACGCGCCCTGGAAGAAGTCCGGCGATGGCTGTTGCCGTTCGATTGAATGGAGTCGGGCGCGTTCGCCCGGCTGCCAATCTCGCGTCTCAACCGGTTTTGGCCCTTCCGCTCGGATCGGCCCAGCGTTGCACCCGGCGGTGAAGGCGATCACCCAACTCACCAGGCACAGCCAGCGGCACACGGCGGATGGATGAAGTTCATGAGAAAAGAATTGACGCGAGTTCATTGGCGGGATGTGGCGAACATATCTGCCAGAATCCTGCCAGAGGTGAATGGTTGGCCGGATTGACCCGAATCAAGAACTACGGTTCTTCGCTGTTTTCGGGGGAATGAACCGATGACTGGCGGCACATGACTCTGGATCCTGGAGGGATCGGAGGAAGGTAGCCGGGGGTTGAGCGAAGCGATACCCCCGGACGACGCCACCAACCCGACAGCACCTCGGAGGGGTGCCAGAAGTTTCGTGGCGTGGTCTTTTCTGGCACCCCTGCCGGGGTGCTGCTCCCCAAAAACGCGCTCCCGGGGGTGTCGCTTCGCTCAACCCCCGGCTCCCCTCTTTCCTCCCTCCGGGATCGAGTTCCGCGACCTCGATTCCCTCAAGGTTTGCCGGGCAACGGAAGGGTCACACTCGACCCAAAAGCTGCGCCGGAGGTTCACCCCACCGGCCTGGGCTGCAGGACGAAATAAGGCTGGTTGGCCAGATCGTCGTCGAAGCCCGGGTGAAGCCAGGCCCGACTCAGCGCGTCGTGCAGCTCAAAGAAGAACTGCACGGGGAAAGGCGAGCGCGTGTACTCGCCTGGGATGACCAGCCGCACTTGATTGGCCGCCGAGCGCTTCTCTTCTATCTCGTACTGCTCTCCCTGGTTGACGTGGCGGTAATGCAGGCGGACGGTCACCGGTCGGGCGCGTTGAGGAATGCCGCTGAGCGTGACCTCCAGGCCGATCGGTTGCCCCGGGGTGAAGACCGGCGGAGCGGTGTGGCGCAAGCGGGCGCGCGGCCGCCCGGACGGCTTCAGCGCTTCCTGCAGGGCGCGGTCGCGGCGTTCGCCTTCCAGTCCGGGAAACTCCAGCGGCTGACCGGCAGCTTGTTCGAGCCGTTTCGCCATGTCGGCGATGTCGTCTTCGATGGCGGGCAAGCGGTCTTTCCAGTGCCCGCGGAGGTGCTTGTCCCAGCCGAACGTGATGTCGTTGACATAGACGCCGGCGGCTCGCTGGGCCAGGCCGGTCCAGGCGGTTCGGGCCGCGCGATAGGCCTTGAGCGCCTCCTGCAACGCGCGCAAATCTTGATTACGTTCATAGAGCGCGTAGAGGACGCCGGCGCGGAGTTTCGCGGCGAAGAATTGGCCCAACCCGATTTGAATCGCCACATCCGCATCCCAGCGTTCGAATTCGATGGATTCCCGGTTGCGGGCGCGCCGTTCCGCCTGGGCCAGATCATGGGCCGCGTTGTCCGCCAGGGTCTCGAGCCATTGGGCCACTTCAATCGGCGAGTATTTGCCGGTGCGCTTTCCGGAGATCAATTCGTCCGCGAAATCGTCCACCCGCGAGAACAGCTCCGGATCAAGCGGGCTGACCGTGCCGAAGCGTTTCGGGCTCGGCGAATCGCCATAAGGATGGCGTTTGGCTGCATCCACGATGGGCATGTTGGTGTAGATCTCAGGCCAAAAATTGTTGTTGGCGGCCGAGGGAAGGTGGGCCGTGGTCAGGAGCGGCAGAATGCGGCTGGCCTGGCCCAGCGCGGTTTCGGCCGCTTCGCCGCCGTGCCCAAACTGGGAGCGCAGATAGCGGCGCCACGTCTCCGGATCGGCGTCTGGATTGTAGAGGAGGCGTCCCCAAATCCGGTAGCTGTAAAGATACTTCTCCCACGCGCCGCCCGGCGGCTGGTCCGAGTGGCTGACGTAAGCCTCGCGCCCGCCGGCCAAGCCCGAGCCCTTCCGTCCTTTGAAGAAGAGGGGTTCGCAAAGTTCCACCCCGGCGCTGCCGCAGAAACTGAAGGCGCGCCCGTAAGCGGCCGCGAACACCGGATCGCCCCAGAGGAGCAAGCGCTGCGTGCCAGGCCAAATCCGGTGCAGAACTCCGTGGCGGCGACCTTCCGCAAAAAGATCGCCATAGCCGTAACGCAGGAAACGTCGGGACCCCGAGCTCTTGGCAAAGAAACCCTGATCCTGGCTTTCGCGCGGCGGCATCTCCAGCGCCCGAATCGACGACTGATGATAGGGCAGACCCTGGTGCTCCGCCCAAAACTTCGGCGAGACATTGACCGGCAGGCCGGTGGCCACCGCCAGGTCGATCATGGGCCGATCGATGCCTTTGGCATGCATGTCGATCTCGACCGGCCGGCCGCATTGCGCGGCGCCATCGAAAACCGTCTTCCAGAAATCGTAGCTCCCTTCCGGAACGCCGCTTTCCCCGTGGATGCGGATCGTGACGCCGCTGATGGCGGGGCACGATTGCAGGAGCGTGCGCAGGGCGTCCCGACAGTAAACCGCGTGGGTCTCGGGAGTCAGCCCCTCGATGGTGTAGTTGGCTTGCGGGCTCTCCGTCCATTTGTAGGCATGAGTCCAGAGGCCCAGTTGGAATTGAAGTCCGCGCGCCACCGCGAGTTCGCTGATGAACCGGAGGGTCTCGAGGTTGCGGTCGCGCTCGGCGTCGGACAGGTTGACGGCCCGCACGGCGTGGCCCGGGACCGCCAGGAGAAAGGGATACGCGAAATGGAAGTAGGCATCGCGAATGTGGGACGTGAAATCGTAGCCGATCCCAAAAGTCAGGCTGAAGCGGTTGAAGCGTTGCGCGATCAGCGTGGACAGGTAGTGGTCCCAGAATGCGCGATCGTAGTACCAGCTCTTATCCTCGATTTCACTGACAAACGAGCGCGCCACGCTTCGAATGACGTTGGCCGGCCGCTCCAGCAAAGGGCGGCGGAGCGAGAGCGCGGCGCTGGCGTTCTCCGTGTGGGTGACCCGGTCCGCCAGCTCCAAGGTGGCGAAAACCAGCCCGCGCACGTCGTTGGCACAAGCCAGGAGGAGCGGCCGGCGCTGCAGCTTGCCCGGGACCAGGCCGAGGGCTTCGAGCGTGCCTGGAATGGTCATTTTGGCGGCGTCGAGCACCTCGCGCGCGGCGGGCGCATTAGCTCCGGCGATCATGAGCGCGATCTCTCCCGTCGGCAGGGATTCGCTCGAACTTTGAAAGCGCACGGAGAGGCCGCGGGCCAATAGGCTGGCCTCCAATTGCTGGATGGCCCAGCGCGCCGGGGGCGCGGACGCGATCCGGTCGGACGGATCGATGAGAATCCGCACCGCTTTCTCCGGCTTCGCTGCGACGGGTTGGGCTGGGGCCAGGCCCATGGATTGGGCGGCGGCGCTGCCTCCGGCGATGGCGCCCACCGCGAGGCCGCTCACGGCCCGTCCGGTCTGTTTGAGAAACTCGCGTCGATTCAGATCCGTTGACTCCACTTGGTTCTTGGCGTTGGTGTTCATGGTATTCGTCTCCAAGTCAGCATACAGACCCCCTGCCTCAACGTCGAGGACCGGTTGAAGTCGCCCGGAATATCTGTGTCCCTTGGTGCCCCTTGCATCCCGAGGTTGCTGGAGAACCGTGGGACCCGCGATGTCACAGAAGTTCCAGTATAGGTTTGAGCCTCTCGAAGAAAGTCCCGCAGGGACTCAGGATATGAGCCGGGCGCAAGCGAGCTCCGCGAGCACGGCGCCCGGTCCGGAGTGCAGAATGGATGGGCACCCTGAAGGGTCGCCGGGACGGCGTTCAGAAGCAACCCCGACCCTCCGCCCACTCCGGGGCGGAAACCCTCTCCGGCCGAAATCCGGGCGCAGCACTCGCGGCCGCTCGTTTGCACCCGGCTCATCTCCGAGGCTCTTCCAGAGCCGACGCCTCCGTCGCGTCGCTGAACCGCATCGAACGTTATCTCATGCGGCTGACCGCCCACGAACTGAACGGCCACGCCGATTTTCTCGGCGACGATTCGTTCCGCCTCAAAGCATCACCCTTTCCCGGAGCCATACCGCTGGGCCTTTACGAACTCCCGCGCCGCTCCGGCGAAGCGCATCTCTATCGGCTTCATCATCCGCTGGCCGAGGCCATCGTTGCCCAGGCCAAGGGGCGCGAATTGCCCGCGCAGGAAGTCCGCTTCGACGACGGCGACCACGACGGCATCATCAGCATTTTGGAACCGCTGGTGGGCAAATCCGGCTGGCTCACCCTGTCCAGCTTCACCGTCGAATCACTCGACCAGGCCGAGGACCATCTGATCTTCGGCGCGCTCACGGACGACGGCACCCCGCTCGACGAAGAATGCGCCGCGCGCCTGTTCACCCTGCCGGGAACAGTCACCGGCCCCTGCCTGAGCATCGCCCCCGGCACGGCCGAGGTCGCCATCCAACAACGACAGGCCGCGATCCAGCGCACAATTTCCGAGCGCAACGCCCGGTTCTTCGAGGCCGAGGCCGGGAAACTCGAAGGCTGGGCCGACGACCTCAAGCTGGGCCTCGAACGCGAAATCAAGGAAATGGACCGCCTGATCAAGGAAGCCCGCCGTGCCGCCACCACCGCGCTGACACTGGAGGAGAAGCTCGCTGGCCAGAAGCAGATCAAGGCTCTCGAATCCCAACGCAACGAGAAGCGCCGCTCACTCTTCGAGGCGCAGGACAAGGTGGACCAGCAGCGCGAGGATTTGATTGCCAACATCGAGGGGAAGCTCACGCAACGCGCGGACCTCAAAGCGTTGTTCACTCTCCGCTGGCGTTTACAATGAACGTGCCTTCTGAAATACTGACGAGGCAATTATGATTACCGAGCTAAAGGTCGAAAACTTCAAGAGTTTCGGCTCTGATATGTCCGCGCTCTCGCTGCGGCCGCTGAATTTCATCGTGGGTGCCAACGCCTCAGGCAAGACCAACTTGCTCTCCGCGCTGCGCTTCTTGAAGATTGCCCTGCTGCAGAACGTGGACATTGCTGTCGGCGAGTTCGAGGGGCCAAGCGAGGTGAGAAACAAGATTCAGCGTGAACGCAAGGAATCGAAGCCGGTTCGCCTGCGCCTAAAGATCGATGGCACCAAGCTGGGCAAGTTTCGTTTCGGCAAAGGCGCGGCCAAGCATGCCAAATCCTTCAACTACCTTGTCGAAATCGACGTGCGCTCGAATGATGAAGAACCATTGGTTCTACGCGAGGAATTGTCCGCTGAGTTCACCGATGAAAGCAACCAGTCCCTGCGTTACAAGATGGTTCGCAGCCAGAATCAGGTGACGATCGAAGACCCCGTGTTTGGCCACGCTCCGCCCGAGCCGATCCCCATCGCCCCGCAGGACACGTCCCGGCTCGCCGCCGGCACGGGCTTCTTCAGTCCGCCGCTGGTGCTGTTCCGGAATTACATCGAAGGCTGGTCCTTCTTTAACATCAGCCCGTCGGTGGCCCGGCAACCGTGCAAGGAAGTGCCGGAACTCGCCCTCGGCGAGGCGGGCGAATACCTTGCGGCGATTCTCCACAAGCTGGAAAAACAAAATGGCGAGAAAGGCTCCCTCGAACAGATTGTCAGCGGCCTGCGTGGCGCGGTGCCCGGTTTCAAAAACGTCCGCACCAAGGCGCTTGAGGTCGAGGGCAAGTGGACCTTTCAGGTCGTCGAGGATCGCATCCGCGGCGCCATCAATCCGCGCTCTGTTTCGGATGGCACCATCCGCCTGCTGGCCATGATGGTCATCGCGCACTGGTCGGCCCGCCGTTCCACGTTGCTCGCGATTGAAGAGCCGGAGAACGGGCTGCACCCTCACTTGTCCAAGCACATCGTTGACCTCCTCCGCACCGCTTCGGAAACCCGGCAGGTTCTGGCCACTACTCACAACCCGAACTTCCTCGACGAACTCGAACCCGAGGAAGTGATCTTGTGCGACAAGACCGAGGGCTTCACTGTGGTTCGCCACGCGTCGGAAGTCGCGGAGATCAAATCGTTCCGCAAACACTTCCGACTCGGTGAACTTTGGGAACAAGGAACGCTGGGGGGAATACCATGACCATCGGTGTCGGTGTCGAAGGCCCGTCGGACTTCCAGTTCTGGCACAAGGTCCTCCATAAACATTTTCGCGGCTGCCGGTTCGACGTGCGCAACATGAAGAACCGCGACAAGCTCATCCGCGAAACGCCCAAACTCCTCGATACCTTCCACGATTGCCACTACACCGCCGGCTTCATCCTCGTGGATCAGGATGATGATCCCTGCCTGGGCAGCGTGCTCGACCTCTTTGACGCGGCCATCCGGACCGCGGCACGTCACCCTGACAAAAGCTCCCGCTTCCTCCACGTCTGCATCGCCATCGAAGAGATTGAATCGTGGTATCTCGCCGACGCCGACGCTATCAACGCGGTGATCCCCGGATGCACTTGGAGCGCGCCGGTGGATACGGCTTCGGTGGCCAAGGGCAAAGTGCGCTCTCTCGTCCGGAATCATCTGGGCAGGAACGCCAGCTTCAACGAGATCAATTTCGCCAAAACCATCGCGCCCAAGTTCGACCCCGGCCGCGCTCGTCCGCACTCCGCGTCCTTCCGCTACTTCTGGAAACTGGTCGAGTCGAAGGCGCGGCGCTGACAGCGCGCGCCATGACGAAAAAGCAAAAAATCGAACTGACTTGGATTGGGAAGGAGAACCGGCCCCGGCTGGAGCCGCGCATCCTGCTTGAAGACGCGGC
>CAYHFE010000313.1:4854-9112 GCA_964355375.1 uncultured Verrucomicrobiota bacterium | reverse complement strand
GAGTCTCGTCACCTGACTCCTCCGAGAGGGAGGATTTTCAAACAGGCTCTCCGAGAGGCGCGGATGCGACCGCCTCGAACATTGCTCTCGACACACCGCACTCGGCTCGGAACTGTACTGGCCGGATGATCGCCCGTGTCACACTGGATCTGACGCTTGGAAAGGAGTTTGATTATCTGATTCCGGATGCCTGCTTGAGTCAGGTCGAGGTCGGAAGCCGGGTCAAAGTTCCGTTCGGTTCCCGGCTCGTGCTTGGGATGGTCACGGCGCTGGCCGAGACGTCGCCCCAAACCAACCTGCGCCCGATTGACAAGGTTCTGAGCCGGCAAGCTCTCGTCACACCCAAGGTTCTCGAGCTGGCCCGCTGGATGGCTGATTACTATTGCTGTCCGCTCGAGGTAGCTCTGAAAAGCGTGCTCCCGGAAGCCGTGCGCAAAGAAGCGAAAGGCTGGCGCGAGCGGTTGTTCGTTCGCATGGTGGCTTCTCCGGGAGATCACCCCAAACTCTCAGCCCGCCAGGGATCCGTCTGGAACATCGTCCGCGAACACCGGGAACTCCCTTTGCTGCACCTGCTCGATCTCGCCCACACCACCGCGGCCACCGTGCGTCGTTTGGAGGATCTCGGCCTGATCACCGTCAAATCCGAAATCTCCGAACGCGATCCTTACGCCCACGATGTCATCCTGCCCTCCCAGCCGTTGGCTCTGAACGCCGACCAAGCCGCCGCCCTCCAGCGCATCCTCGCCGCCATCCAAACCTCGTCCCTCGTATCCCCCGCCGTCCGCCGTCCGGCGACGTTCCTGTTGCACGGGGTCACGGGCAGCGGCAAAACCGAAGTCTATCTCCAGGCGATCGCTCATACGCTCGAGCGCGGCTCCGGAGCGATCGTCCTGGTGCCGGAAATCTCGCTGACTCCCCAGACCGTCGAACGATTCAAAGCCCGGTTCACCTCCGGCTCTCTCCAGACTCAGGTGGCCGTGCTCCACAGCCATCTTTCGGCCGGCGAACGCCACGATGAATGGCACAAGATCCGCCAAGGCCGGGCCCGCATCGTGATCGGAGCCCGCTCGGCCATCTTCGCCCCGGTCGATCCGCTCGGACTGATTGTCGTCGATGAGGAACACGAGCATTCCTACAAGCAGGAAGACGCTCCGCGTTACCATGCCCGCGACGTCGCCGTCCTGCGCGGGCGGCTCGAAGGAGCCACCGTGGTTCTCGGGTCGGCCACGCCGTCGCTCGAGAGTTACCACAACGCCCGGAATGGCAAATACGTCCTGCTCGACATGCCGTCCCGGGCCGACGACAAAAAGATGCCCTTCGTGCGGGTGGTGGATATGCGGCACGAAGCGCGCGGCGACAAAGGTGTGCCGATCTTCTCCCGCATTCTCGTCGAGGGCATCCGACGCCGCATCGAGCAGAGCGAGCAAGTCATGCTCTTCTTGAATCGGCGCGGTTATGCCACCTCCATGCAATGCCCCAAATGCGGCTACGTGGCCGGATGTCCGAACTGCAGCGTCGCCCTGACCTACCATCGCCAAGCCCAAAAGCTTTGCTGCCATATATGCGGCTGCGAGCTGCCCGCGCCCGCGTCGTGTCCCGATCTCAAATGCCGGAACCCCGCCATCCGTTTCGCGGGCATCGGCACGGAAAAAGTTGAGGAGACTTTAACCAAACTTTTTCCCCAGGCGCGCGTCCAACGCATGGACTCGGACACGCTCAAGCGAAAGGGTGTCTTCCGGCGCATTCTCAGCGATTTTCGGGTCGGGAAGATCGATATCCTCGTCGGCACGCAAATGATTGCCAAGGGCCTGCATTTCCCCAACGTGACCTTGGTCGGGATTATCTATGCCGATCTCAGTTTGCACCTCCCCGATTTTCGAGCCGGCGAGCGGACCTTTCAGTTGCTCACTCAAGTGGCCGGTCGCGCCGGCCGGGGCGATGTGGAAGGCGAAGTGATCGTCCAGGCCTTCACTCCTTTTCACCCCGCCATTCAATACTCGCGCCGGGCTGACTTCGTCGGTTTCTCCGAGCAGGAACTCGAGTTCCGCCAACAGCTCCGCTACCCGCCGATCACCCGGGCGGCGTTGCTCACGATGAAAGGGCGGAATGAGGACAAGGTCCAGGTGCTGGCCGAGCACCTGAAGAAGCACATGGAAAAGGCTCTCGCGGAGATCAAGGATCTGATCCTGGCCGGGCCGGCCCCGTCACCGCTCCTGCGCGCTGAAACCTTCTATCGTTACCAGATCATGCTCCGGACGACGCAGATGAGCCGACTGAGTCGTCTTCTTCGCATCGCGGTGGACACCTTCAAGCTGCCCGACGACGTCACGCTGATCGTCGATATTGATCCGGTCAATCTGTTCTAACCGAGCAGCTCAACGCCGGCGTCGAGGGTTTTGCCCCGCCCGAAATCGCGAAGGCCGGGAACGTCGAGATCGCGGCGCGAGTTCAGGAAATCCGCGAGGCCGCGCCGAGGGAATTCCAGCGGAGGAAATGATGAAGGAAGCGAGGAAGAAGTTTCATGAAGTGTGTCACCTATCACCGGCTGGCCGCCGCCGAACTCATTGAGTCGGCCTCCTTCCACGACCGGCGGCGACTTGGGCTGAAAATAGGTCTTGTGCTGGATTGCCTGCCATTTATAGCGTTGCGCTGCTTTTGCGACGTCTGACAATGCCTTGATTGGGCGTTCGGCGCTGCTGCCCGGTCCGCGGCGACGGTCGTTTTGAAGCGGATTGAAGACTATGGATGAACCCAGGCGAATTCGGTTAAGTGATCAAGTCTCCTTGTCCCCCGGCGAGCATGAAGAAGCGCGGCGGATTTGCTCGAGCATCCGCGGACTGGTTGAGCGGAGATCGGATTACGTGACCCAACATCGCCTCGACCCGCAGATTGCCGACCCGGGAGCGAACTGGGCGAAGGACGCGGACAACGCAATTCACCAGCTCTATCAACTTGTCGTCCGTGGGGAGATGGAAGTCCTGAACAAGCTGCGTCTCTATACCCAACCCTTTACCGGTTACCAACTGGCTGCGCTGTCGATGAGACCGACGGAACAAACCAGTTCGTATCTTTCGCAGGACTTCGAAGCGGGTTTGGAAAAACTACTGGCCACGCCCGATGACTGGGTAGGCCGTTATCGTGTGGCCACGCGCTTCATTCCGAAGAAAATGGCGGTCTCTTATCCGTGGCGATTCGGGGAGATTGGCTGGCAGATTGATGGTCGAGTGGCCAACCACGACATTTACTCCTACCAAGAACGAATCAACCTGATGTTCGAATCCGGAATCCTGGAGTGCCTTGGTCAACGGATAGCCCGCGGTGGACGGGTCCAGGTGCTGGAGATCGGTGGAGGCTACGGCGGCCTGGCGTTCGGCTTGGCAAGTCTTTTCGAACGCGGAGTCAACTACATCATCTGTGACCTGCCGGAATCGTTGCTATTTTCCGCCCTCTACTTGCATCTGACACTTCCGGAGCACCGGCATACTATTTTTGATGGTCAGCTTCCCCTCGACCTCTCCGAACAGCCGGGATGTCATTTCGTTTATGTTCCCAACTACATGCTTGATGAAGTGCTGACTCACGTGACGGCGGTTGACTTGGCCATAAATACTCTTTCCCTCGTGGAAATGACCCCATCTCAGGTCCGCTACTATTGCGAGCGAGTCCAACGTCTGATCGGCCGGCAGGGGATGTTCTTCGAGCAAAACCACGACGGGCGCTGGATTAATTTCTTGGACACCAAACCTATCCTGGCGGAGTATTTTCCACATCAGACCAAGATCCTGGCGCGAACGATTCCAGTTCTGACCAAGGGCCAGGCCGACATTTGGTCCAACGAACCCTTAGACCAAATTGTCCCGCCATCCGCGAAACCCTTCGCCCCTTGGAGACACGGATTGCTCTTATTTTTCTGGCGACTCTCTTGGCTGCTCCGCAAGCCCGCTTGGGGCTTAAGCAAGATTCGCGAGTATCTCCAAAAGAGCGTCAGCCCGCCGATGTTCGCACGCCTGAGACTCTTCTGGAACCGAATGGGGGGAAACCTTCCGTCGTAGGAGAGGCCCTCTGGCTCCGTCTTTGGCGGCACGGCTCGCGCGAGTTCCGGTCGTTCCGCTCCAGCCCGCAGAGCTCCTCCGGGACGCCCGCCCGCCGATTCGATTTGAAGGGCGCGCCGCTCGCGGTGAGGGCTGACGAGAGCGACGCCCGAAGAGTTGAATGAGATCGCCCCGATGTTCTGCGGAAACACCTCGGCCTTCGAGCC
>CAYHFE010000313.1:0-4754 GCA_964355375.1 uncultured Verrucomicrobiota bacterium | reverse complement strand
AAGAGTTGAATGAGATCGCCCCGATGTTCTGCGGAAACACCTCGGCCTTCGAGCCCCTGGAGCAGTTGCCGGCAATGATTGCGATTGTGAACTGGGCCGCATGCCGTTACGCTGGGAACGGCGGCTAGGGAATCGACCCTGTCGAGCACGGCATTTTCAAAGCTCCAAGACCAATATGGCAGCAGTTCAGCTCAGTCCGCAACGGTCCGGCAGAGGCTTGCGTTCTCTCGCCGTCGCTTTCGTTTGTTTGGGCGGCGTGGTCTTCACATTGTTCGTCCCGAGCTTCCAGGAGAACCTGACCCTGTTTTCGAACGATGGTCCACTTGGAGCCATCAGCAGTCGGGCCGCGACCATGCCAGCGGGCTTCACCGGGGCGTGGAATGACCTGAATTGGGTCGGGTGCAAACAGCCGAGCGCCTCGCCGAACCTCACGTCAACGTGGGATATCATCCTTAAGCCCCTGGCCTTCTCCAAGTTTTACGCGCCGCTTTCGATCCTGATCCTGGGCCTGAGCGCCTGGCTGCTTTTTCGGGAACTCCGCTTCGCTCCCGCTGTTTGTTTGCTGGGAGGATTGGCCGCGGCTCTGAATACAGATCCGTTTTCATACGCGTGCTGGGGCTTGCCCTCCGTGACCCTGTCCATGGCCAGCGCCTTCCTGGCGTTGGCGGCGTTGGCCGGCGGCGAGGGGCAAAGTGCCAGAGTACGTTGGATGAGAACCGCGGTGGCGGGGGCCGCCGTCGGGATGTCCATCATGGAGGGTTTTGACTGCGGCGCGATCTTTAGTCTCTACGTGGCGGCCTTCACGGTTTTCCATGGCGGGAACGGTCACGGACCTCTCATCCGTCGGATCACTCGAAACGTTGGACGAGTCGCGGTGGTCGCCGTGGTTGCGGCTTTGACGTCCGCGCACACTCTTTCTGTGCTCATTCAAACCCAAATCAAGGGAGTCGCCGAGATGCAGCAAGACCGGCCAACGAAGGAGCGGCGCTGGGACGGAGCCACCCAATGGAGTCTGCCCAAAGTGGAAACGTTGCGCGTCGTCATTCCTGGTTTGTTCGGTTACCGCATGGACACTCCAGACGGCGGCAATTATTGGGGCTCCGTCGGCCAGACACCGGGTTGGGAACAACACCATCAGGGATATCCTCGCCATTCCGGAGCGGGAGTCTATGCGGGCGTCTTGGTCGCTCTGATCGCCGCTTGGGGTCTGGCCCAAGCCGCTCGAGGCGGCAAGAGCTCCTTCTCGGTTGCCGAACGCCGGTCCGTCTGGTTTTGGGGTGCCATGGCCTTGGTTTCTCTCTTGCTGGCCTTGGGCCGGCACGCGCCCTTTTACCAGTTTGTTTACGCTCTGCCCTATTTCTCCACCATCCGGAATCCGATCAAGTTCATGCATCCGTTTGCCGTGTCGGTGGTCGTCCTGTTCGGTTACGGTTTGCAGGAACTGCTCTCGCGCTGTCTCCGGGATGGCTCCCGCCAAGACACCGGCTTTGGCGCCAATCTAAAACCAAGGTGGGCTGCCGTTCCGGGCTTCGAAAAAAAATGGATTCTCGCAACCGTCTCGCTGGTTGGCCTGAGCATTTTAAGCTGGTTGCTCTATGCGTCCGGCAAAAAGGAATTGCAGTCTGCCCTCGCCCAAGCCGGCTTCGGCCCGCAGCAGGCCGGATTGATCACGGCGTTCAGTCTTCGGGAAGTGGGCTGGTTTGTTCTTTTCCTCGGCATGGCTGTGGCTCTCGTCGCGTCGATTCTGAATGGATGGTTCCGCGGCTCGCGCCAACGATTGGCGGGTCTTCTTCTGGGCGCGCTCCTGATCATCGACCTCGGCCGGGCGAGTCAGCCGTGGATCCTTTACTACAACTACCAGGAGCAGTACGCGAGCAATCCGGTGATCGATCTTCTGCGGGACAAACCGCACGAGCATCGTGTGGTCGGCCAGTTCCCTCGTCTCGGCCCCTACCCTCCGATCGCGGGCGTTCTCGTGGAGCTCTACGGAACATTGTGGGTTCAGCACCTCTTCCAGTACTACAACGTGCAGTCGCTGGATATTGTCCAGTGGCCCCGCATTCCCACGCTCGATGAGAATTTTCGGAAGGCGTTTTCTCCGTTAAGCGAAGCTCAGCTTCCTCTGTATGCCCGACTCTGGCAATTGACGAATACCCGCTACGTCCTCGGGGCGAGTTCCGAGGCCGACTATCTCAACCAGCGGCTGGATCCCGTCCAGAAGCGCTTTCGCGTTCAGGCCGAATTTGATCTGGTCGCGAAAGCTTCCGCCCCCCCGTCCGGACCGAGCAAGGCGGAAGAAATCACCGCGACCCTCAAACCCGGCGGCCCCTGCGCGGTGATTGAGTTTGTCGGCGCCCTGCCGCGAGCCGCTCTCTATTCGAACTGGCAGCTCAACACCAACGATCCGGCGACTTTGAACCAACTGGCCGACCCAACATTCGACCCCGCACAAGTCGTTTTGGTCGCAGAGGGCCTTCCGGCCAGCTCTTCATCGACCGGTCCCAATGCCGCCGGGACTGTCACCATTCAGTCGTACCACCCAAAGCGGGTTGAGTTGAAGGCGGAGGTCACCAAACCCGCCGTCCTCCTGCTCAATGATCGGTACGATCCCGACTGGAAAGTGCTCGTGGATGGCAAGTCCGAGTCATTGCTCAGGTGCAACTACCTCATGCGCGGCGTCGCCTTGCAGCCCGGAACCCATGCGGTCGAGTTTCGATATCAACCCCGCATCACGGCTCTCTACCTCAGCATCGCCACCCTCGCCACGGCTCTCGGGCTCTGCGGCATCCTGATTGTGGCGCCCCGTTCTCCGAATTCCTCCGAGGAGCCTGGGGACGCGGGGACGTCCCAAGCCTAACCACTCTTCATCCCAGCGATCGGCATGAGCCATCAGGACACCTACCAACACAATGAGGCCTATGCCGAATTCCTGGCGAATTGGGATCCCAATTTCTACGCCAAATACGCCGACTTCCTCCAACCATCGCGACCTGGCGCACGCGCCCTGGATGTCGGATGCGGCGTCGGCCAGGTGGTCGGACGCCTGACCGAGGCTGGCTTTGAAGCTTGGGGCGTCGATGTCTCGGAGCCCAACATCGAGCGCGCGAAGAAATTCAGCGAGAAATGCTTGTTCTACGACGGGCGCCGCCTGCCGTTTCCGGACGGGCATTTTGCCAGCGTCGGCGCCCTCAATGTCTTGGAGCATGTCGAAGAACCCGAGGCCTTCATCCAGGAATTGACCCGGGCGGTCGAACCCGGCGGCCGAGTCGTTCTCTCCAGCCCGAATTTCTTGCGCGCGCTCGGACCCGGCTACCATCCCCGCATGCGAGGTTGGGCCAACAAATGGGCCAACTTCCGCCGCCTTCAAGAAAAGCGCCGGCAAATGGGGGAAAACCCGGCCGCGGTTCGATTCGATCGGATGACCCCGATCGTGAAGACACCGTTCGAACCGGATGACGACGCCATCATCGCCACCAATCCACTGGAGATGGAATTCTGGCTTCAGCGCTCCGGCTGCGAGGTCGAGAAAGTTCTCTGCACCGACCGTTACGTTTCTTGGCCGATCGATTTTGTCCTCAACGCAACTCCGCTTCGTTACTGCATGTTCAACGCGTTCGTCGTCGCGCGCCGACGCCGGTAGGCGACACGGGCCATGCTGATTCTCCATTTCAAGGTCTTGGATGGAATGTCCGCGTGAACGCGGCTCGCCCCTCTTTCTTCACTCCCGCGCTTACCGGCAAAGATCCGCCGGATTGACCTTCGCCAAATCGTCAGCCACCCAGGTCGGTTGGCCGACGCGCAGTTGCTCGCAAGAATATCCCCCGGTGCCAACCGCGAGCATGCGAGCCTGGATTCGTTGGGCGCATTCGATGTCGCGCGGAGTGTCGCCGATGACCAGGATGTGATCGCCCGACAAGGGGCGGCCCAGCAACTCCGCCCCACGCTCTCGAGCGATGATCGCCAACTCGTTCCGATCCTCGTGATCATCGCCAAAAGCCCCGACCTGAAAACCATCCCACAAACCGTAATGCCGCAGTTTGATCTCCGCTCCGAGCCGAACATTGCCGGTCAGGAGTCCGATGGCCGGGGTCTCCGGCAATCGGAGCAAACCAGCGAGGAACTCAGTCACTCCGGCGCAGACCCCACCCTGACGTTCCGCGAGAAGCTGGTCCAACCAGAAGACGTAAACGTCAAAGAATCGCTGGAAATTGCCCGGCGTGGGATCGATCTGATGTCGATCAAAACACTGCCGCACCAGCGACCCATCGGTTCGTCCTGCGAAACTGAGGCCAGCCGTCGCCTTGGGCACGCGAAACTCCGTGGCGAAAGTGCGCTCGAATGCCGTCACGCCCGCGCCGCCCGTCCGGATGAGCGTGCCGTCAATATCGAATAAAACCAGGTGAACCACGGCGAAAAGTAAACCTGACCGCGCGCCCTGGGGCAATGCAAACCACGCCCGAGAAGCCTCCACGATAGTGCGGCCGAGCGCGGACTGATTTTGAACCCGTCCAACGGTGGGGCGAGACTCCGTCGAGCCCTGAAATCTCGGTCGAAAAAGAAAAGTCAGGGTTCGACAGCGTCTCGCTCCACCGCAGGCTCATCGAGAGGGAACACCTCCAAAAATTGGACGCGAATCGGGGCCATGAACCGAATGGAGTGGGCTGTGTCGCGCCAGCGTCTTGGAGTGCGCCAGCCCTCTCTCATCCTTACCCGCAAAAACCTCTACTAGACATGGGGCAACTTGCTGAGGTCGA
>CAYHFE010000312.1:0-9206 GCA_964355375.1 uncultured Verrucomicrobiota bacterium | reverse complement strand
ATTCCGCAGCTCTTTTGGTTCAACGCGCTGCTCATCGCCTCGAACGGCACGGACATGGTCCCGATCCGAAAGCTCGCGCCGTTCCGTCACCAAAATTCGCGGCGCTCCTTCACCCCAAAGGATGGAGAACGGCGGTCCAAGGATAGTCAAATTCTCAACTGATGTTTGAACAGGCTTGTGGCTGGACGATCCTCGCAAAAAGGTCTAACAATTGGCGATGGAAGACGATAGATACGAAATCCTCGCAAAGGAGATTCGCTTAGCTCTGGAGGAAGGAGCCTCCCAACTCGAAAACTTGGCTCAGCGAACGGTTGTGATCCATCTCGTTAAATACTTAGGCATTTCCTGCAACCCACCTGTGGAGACTTTAGAACCTTGGGATCTCATGAAAGGTCTGGGTCAGTGCATGATTGGGACGTGGCCAGATTCATTCAGTTTGAGCACCTTTGAGGGAATTGAACAAAAGCTTCCCTCGCTTCGAAAAGTCCGCGAAGCATTGAAAACTCCGGATCTGAATCAATGGGTCGCGATATTTCCTGATCAAGGGCGGATAGCCGACCCGCGTGTCCCTCTGTCGAAATTCAAGAACCAATTATGGGAAGCTGTCCTAGCAGCTCGAATTTGAGCTCCTGAGAGCCGTCCGGCAATCAGCGACTCTCGATCCAATCACCATTCTCGTTAAGGTTCAAGGTTCCTCCCCATCCCGAAGCATTCCAAACCGTATCGAGCAGTGGTTTTGTCTGAAGAGGAGAAAAAGCATACGTCTCGGCAAGGACTTCCGGGACCGCCAGAACATCGCGATCGATCAATCGACCACCAATCATCCCCATGGAAACTGCCATTGTGAATCCTTTAACTCCGACAAGCGTCAGCGCAACTGCAATCGGGGGATCTACAGCAATCCTTTCAAGCGCAGCCAAATAGACCGGAACTCTTTCGACCAAATTCCGATCAAATGCCCCACTCGGAATAAGTGATTTGTGCGTCCGACCAATCATTCCACTGTCAACAGTTTCGATGATCCCGTTCCGAAACAATTGAAGATAACTTTCCGATTTTCGTGTCTCTCGATTGAAATCGAAGGTAACAATTCCGTCAAAATTGAATTCGGTGTTGTAGCCAGATGCTCCGAACGGAAGCATATACTTCGTGTCCAAGGTGAGTGCGGTCGATAGATTGATTTGGAAGCCCGGATCAAAAGCGACCAGCGGAATCAGATGGAGAATGATTCGCCCCGGATGTTCCAGCGCTACGGGGGTTTCGTCTGCAACGATCTTGCCGATTCTTTCGAGACGGAAATTACGGATGCGTTCCGAAAGCATCTCAGACATCGCAAATGCTGAACGCACTTCCTGAACGTCCAATGGATATTTTCCACGAGAAGTGCGAGAAAAGAACCTTCCGCTTTCTTTGATCATGTGCGGAGAAGCCCAGCTCCGGGGAATCCGCATGACTATCACCAAACCGCAGCCAGGGACATCGATTGACTTTGTTTGGAGTCCTTGGATACGAGGCTCGATTCCACTTCGGACCATCGATTCCATCCTTAGAATCTCTGCATCTGGGTCAACTGAACCTATTCCTAAGATCTTTGTCGGTACGCCAGCATCCTCCTCGACGCCTAAAATGAGGTCCCCGCCACTTGCGTTCGCGAACGAAGACACGTCCGCACAGAATTCCTTCTTCTCAGAATCCTTTGCCCCAACTTGTTGACGCTTGTATTCGAGTGTTTTGAGCTCACTAGCGCCCTCACTAATCAGTTTGAGGATGTGCTCCGCGCTGACTCGATCAAATGGAATGGTGTTGAAATCTGTCATGATTTCCGAGCGCGAATTGCTGTCTGGATCGTCATAAGTGGACGGCTGAATCTGGTTCTGTTTCAAGACTGTACTTCATAATAAACTCGTTAAGCTTATTCATATCAGTGTAACAGTCGTGCTTCAGAATTAGCCGGACGAATTGACTTAGAGTCTTGTGACCTAGCCCATACTTCGTTCGTATTTTCTCCAGATCTAAGTCTGCGAGTTGGTCTGCGTAGAGAATTGCCTCTCCCGAAATGGCCTGGCGCACACGCTGCCTCAATCGGTTTGCGCCGATGCCGTCAAAGACTAAGGCTCTTTTCTTTGTGATAATGGAAGAGCGATGAGCGAGTGCCTCTTGAACAGGATTGTTGGTTCGGTCGAGAGACTTCAAAAGGTCCTTTACAGATACATCCAAATCGGCAGCCAGCTTCTTACTCCCTTTTATTGACTGTTCATAGAAGATAATTCGATAGGCACTGATGTCGAAGGGAACGTCGTCTTTCGTTTGCGCCGTCATGATAGTTTTATTGCCAACGGCGTGAGCGATTCCTAATTCGTAAAAGACATTCGGGTTTCGCGAAGTGAGGTCCGCAATAATAATGTCTGCGTCGAGAATGCCTTCAACAATATCTCGTGTGATGGAACCTGGGCGGGCGATCTAGTCGACGCGCCAGCAGGAAAGACCATTGGACTGGCAGACTGGTTTGAAAACTCCCTCGTAAACTTCAAAAAACTTTTCCGCGAAGGGCATCAGCACGAAGCATTGTCGTTTCTTGGGAACTGCATCTTCATACAACACCTTGGTAGATGTGCTTTCGATCACAATTGCAGGCGATCGAGTGACATCGAGAGACTCAACAGAAACTGCAGCCCTCTGCGTTCGGGGTTTTGAGCTCTCGGTTTTTGCGAGCCATTCAATTCGTTTGCGAGTACATCGCTTAAGATCATCAGAGTCACCTCGCGCGAGGCTGCTTTGGACGTCTTCTGCTTCTAGGGCAATCCACTGGCCGGAAAGATGTTGGCCTGGAAAGAAGTTGTCCAGCCAGTCTGCTGCCGCGTTCTCCCAGCGCGAGAATTCTGCCTCAATCGTGTTGCCACTTGGCATTGTCAGTATTTTGCGACCCTCCCGTAACAGTTGCTGGAGTCTCTCCGCTCTCTGGTTTTGGTCCATATTCTTTGAGGAAATTACCAAAGTCAAAGAACAGAATACAATCAAAGTCCCGCCCTCCCCGCCGTTCGGAGAAGGCAGGATCTGGTCAGATCAAACCAGTTTCTGCGCCATGCTCTTCGAATGCTCGCTACGCAAATGGCTGTATGTGCGGGCGATCAGGACGCCCCCGTCTTTGTGGCCTTGCCAGGACGCGAGGGTTTTGAAATCCACGCCCTTTTCGACCGCACGGGTGATGAAACAGCGCCTCAACGGGTCAGAACTTCACCTTTTGCGCCATCGCCTGGCTGTGCTCATTGCGCAGATGCCCGTAGGTCTTCATCGCGAGGCCGCCGCCATCCTTGTGACCAAGCCAACGCGCCACCGTTGGAATATCCACGCCGGATTCGATGCACCTCGTTGCGAATAGATGACGTAGATCGTGATGTGTGAGCTTCTTGATTCCGACGGCATCGCAGGCACGTTCGAGAGATTCAGAGCATTCAGCGACATCCAGAAGCCTTCCGGTTGGCGTCTCATCACCCCATTTGGCAGTCAATTCGAGAAGGAGACGTTCCATGTCGGGAAGAATCGGAATCCGACGAATCTCGCTGTTCTTTGTCGCCGTAGTTGGGTCTCCACGAACGATGATTTCCTTCCGTTTCCAATCCACATCTTCCCAGGTCACAAGCTTTGCTTCGGAATTCACCCGCAGTCCGCTGAAGGCCAAGAAGCGCACGAGTTCCGCACAGCTTGGACCCCAGCCGCCTCGGGTTTCGCGCTTGATGTTCTCGACGAGAGCTCGGAATTGATCGGCTTCCGGAAGTTGAAGAACTTTTTGTTTGATTCTAACCTTCGACAATTCTTTGGCGGGATTCTCAAAAGGGATGCCACCTTTATCCACGTAGGCTTTGATGCCTCGCGCAAAAATGTTCCGAATCGTATCAACGATGTTGTTGAAGTATTGCGGAGCTGCCTCCAGAGCATCGAGCCAAGCCTTGCAGTCGGCGGAAAGGATTTCATTCAATTGGCGTCCCTCAACGTCTTTCCAGGTGGAGAGAATTTTCGTAATGCAGCGCTGTCGGTATTCAATGCTCAGGGGTTTGAGAGAATGGTCGCTCTTGAGATCAGATTCAAAAAGAGCCACAGCCTCCGCAAACGTCAGGCATTCGACTCCCAGCTTTGGTTCGTCCTGCTTTTCTTTGAGAAAATCAACAAGTCGGAGTTTCGCAGTTGTCCAAACGTCGGTTTCCAGGCTCTGGCGAATGATCTTGCCGTCGATTTTGACGCGACCATAGTATGTTCTTGTGCTGACGTATTGCAGCAAGTTAGGAACTTTGCCGAAGGACCGCCATTTTTCATCTTTGGAAACGCGGGAACCCCGAGATGTCTCGGTTGAAGTTTTCATAGCAAAATCGATTCTACGGGATACAACGGCGGGATACAATGAAAAACAGTTCCATCAGTCAGTCGTCAGAAGGTGCTAGTATTTAGAATGTTGCCGGTGTGGCGAAATGGCAGACGCACAGGACTTAAAATCCTGGGACCATAAAAAGTCGTGTCGGTTCGAGTCCGACCACCGGCACCAACCGTGAATGCTTGGGCTTCATGGGTTTAGGTGCGCTGAGGCGGTATCTGTTACCAAATTTGTTACCGATTTTATGAAGCAGGCACTTGACTCTTATTTGCAGCACAAAGCCGCTCAGAACTCAGTAACATCGCTGGCCGGATTCGGGATATTCTCTGCCCAAGAGAATGTCTATGAAGCAACGATTCCGCATTCTTCAACGGGCTGGCGGCGTGTTTTATCTCCACGACAATCAGACTGGAAAGCGCAAAAGTCTTGAGACAACGGTCAGGATCGTTGCTCAGCGGCTTTTGCACGCACAGAACGCCGCGCACGAACAACCGATACTCAATCTCCAACTCGCCCGGACGTATCTTTCCGCGACAAATCCTGAAATGGTTAAGCGCACATGGCTGCAGGTTTTTGACGAGATTATCAAAACGAAACGCGACAATACTGCTGACCGATGGATTCGGGCGGCGTCGGACACATCGTTCGACGTGATCAAAAGTCTGCCGCTCTTCGAAACGCAGTCTCATCATTTCCTGAAAGTCCTGGAACTCGGCACAGTCTCTACCAACGTCTATCTTCGCCGCGTCCACAATTTTGCGTTGGATATGAGTTGGTTGCTCGCGCCGGTGTTGCCCAAGAAGCAATGGCCGCCGAGGTGGACCTACGCGCCGCAGAAAAACATTCCCCACCGCGAGAATCCGAACCTCGCCGATGGGGAGATGCTCTCCGAAGCCGTCAAAGAATATGATCGCATTGCCGTGCGCGCGATTCCGACCTTGCTGGCCAGTGTCGGCAAGAAGATCTGTCCGAAAGGAACCAGTGGCGGCGTGCCATCATCGACGGCATTTTGCAGAGCAAGCGCGTGTTGTCCTTCCTTTCGAAACATTCCACCCGCGACCCCGGCGTCTGCCGCGATGAGATCGCCATCGCCATCGGCGTGAAAGGCGGCAACATCCAGACCATCCTCGTCGAGAGTGAGCAGGACGTGCAGCCGCCGGTGAACATCGGCCACATCCAGTGGCTAGACATGCGCGACTGGAAAGAGCGACGCGCCCCGGGCGAGGCGGCGTGGGAGCAATGGTATCAGGCCAAACTCGCCGAGATCGTCCGGGTGGTGGAGAGCGATGAAAGCCGCCGCTTTGCCGGTGAGATCGAAACGCTCAACGGCCATCTCAAACCCATCAAGTCCGAGGCCCGTATCTGCCAGTTGTTGAGCAAAGGCTTCTACGGACGCCAATGGCTTTTTGAGGCGGTGGAGAAATGGCGGTGTGCGCCCACAGGCACTCCCTCGCCCCTCGGAGGGGTACGACTGTTGGCAATTGGCCAGCGGCATATCGTTGCGTCACGGGCGGGCATTTCTGCCAACCGTAATCCGAGGAAACCGTTTCCTTCAACACTCAGAACACTCGGTGACTACATCCAAGTCAAACGGCTTGAGCCGGCCTTACTCAGCGCCAACTTGCTCAACACCTGGGAGTTCCAGTTACCGTCGTCAGGGCCTTGGAATCCGATCGAGTAATTCCGACTGAAGTGGAACTCCGAGGCGTTTCGGAACGGTTTGGATCCGACTTCGATGCCAACTTCGCAAACCCAACAGTTGAGTAGCGTGTGGGTGTTTTGTCATTCAGGGAAAGTGCGAGTCGAAGGCTCAACCGCGGCTCTGCCATCTGTAGTAGTGATCCAGAGGCTTCCCCTAATCGGCAATGTGCTCGCTCCCATCCCCTCGAGAAATCCAGAGGATCGAACACTCGGAATTTGCGCTTCGTTCCAGCCACTCAAGCAATCCGCAGAAACGGCCTGGAGGTCACTGACAGTCTCGGGTTGGTCATGGCCGCGCCCCGATGCACCATGACCTGGAACGGTCGCGGAGGTTGGATGGGCTCAAAAAATGAAAATCCTCCCCCCGCCCAAGCAAAGGGCGCGGCCGTAACGGCCAGACAACAAGCGAAAAGGATTCGGAGCGGATGCTTTTTCATCAGATCGAGCTCGTTTTGGGGCACACCTGAATCGCCGGTTAGGTCGAGATTCGCTCCGCCAATTCTTCCGCCGGGTAAGTCCAGATTTCCGCCAGGGTGGGGTGGTAATGCGGCAGGGCCGCGAGTTCGCGCGCGGTCATCCGCTTGGCCATCGACGAGACGATTTCGTGGATCAGCTCGCCGCCGGCCGGCCCCACGCACGCGCCGCCGAGAATTTCACCCGACTTCGGATCGGCCAGGAGTTTCACGAATCCATCCCTCGCGTCCATGATGAGCGATTTGCCGTGATCGCCAAATGAGTAACTGGCAGCGAGGCACGGAACGCCTCGCGCCTGCGCCTCCTTCTCGGTCAGCCCGACGAATGCCACTTGCGGCTCGGTAAACACCACTGCGATCAAGAGCCGGTAATCCATGCGCCGCGGTGCGCTCGGATGCGCAAGATTGCGCGCGGCAATCTCGCCCTGCTGCACGGCGAGATGCACGATCTCGTGCGGCCCGGTACAATCGCCGGCGGTGTAAATGTGCGACGCGCTCGTCTGCATGAATTCGTTGGCGACGATGCGCCCGCGTTCTGTGGTGACCCCGGCTTTGTCAAGGTCAAGCGAAGCCGTGTTCGGGACTCGACCCAGCGCGAACAGGATTTCTTCGGCGGAGACAGACGCGGGCTGGTCATGGTGTAGGAACGAAACTGTTTTGAGCGGACCGTCGCGTCGTGCACCCGTCAGTTTTGTTTCTGTGAAGATTTTGATGCCCTCCCGCCGGAGGACATTTTCAATTTCCCGAGCCGCATCGGCGTCGAACCCGCGAAGGATCTGCTGGCTGCGTTGGAGGAGCGTGACTTGGACACCGAACCGCGCGAAGAACTGAGCGAACTCCACCGCCACCGCGCCGCCGCCGATGATGATCAGGGATCGGGGGAGTTGGGTCAGATTCAAAACGTCATCGCTGGTGAGATAGCCGACTTCATGAAGCTGGGGGAGGGGAGGCGGCGCGACGACAGAACCGGTGCTGATCACAAAGTGCGCGGCGGTGATGGGATCGGCGTGGTCTAGAGCGACCGTGTGCGGATCGACAAATCTGGCGTTGGCTCGGATGAAGTGAAATGAGCCGCCGGTGAGTTGTTCGCGCCGATAGGATGCAAAATCATTGATGAGCGTGTTCTTTCGCGCCATCACTTTTGCAAAATCAAACCCGACTTTCTCGACACGGATGCCCCACGGCTCGGCATGACTGGCGAGGTGCAGAACCTCGGCGGCGTAGAGAAGCGCCTTGGTGGGCATGCATCCGCGCAGGATGCAGAGCCCGCCGACATTCTCGCCCCCCTCGATCACCACGGTTCGCAAACCTGCCGCCGCCGCCGTGCGTGCCGCCGCATAGCCGGCGCTGCCGCCGCCCAGAACGGCGACGTCGAAATCGAATGAGTTCCGCGTGTTGTTCACGGCGGTCAACCCTATCAGATGTCCCGTTTCAGCGCGAGCGGTGACGGTTGTCCCCATTGGCCGGTGAACACGAACTTGCCCAAAGGTTTTCGCTGGCGCGGCGTCGGGTCCCGCTCTCTTAAGAGCCTGTTTTAAAATTGAAAAGGGTCCTGCGGCGAGGGATTTTGGCTGCGGCCAAGGCGGCGAGACCGGAGCATCCCCGCAGCGGGCTGTGACGGTCGAGCCAACGCTGGCCGCAGGCAAAAGACCCGCCGCCCGGAGGGTTTTCGCGGAAAAGGCCGCTGGGCTTCGTTGCTCCTCGGTCACAGACCGCTGGCGGGTATGCTCCCTTATGTGGACGTCCACATAAGGGAGCTTATGCGGACATTCGGATTATGTGGACATGGGTTTCAAAAGGCCCGGTTTTATTGAGCCTTGTTGCAGTGGATGTCCACATAATTTAGAGGCCTTCGAGGAAGGCTAACAGGCGGTCGCTGGGCTTGAAGCGTCCGGCCTTGACCTTTGGCGATTGTAGTTTGCGCAGGCAACGCTCCTTCATCGTCGCATCGAGCTCGATGTATTGGTGGGTGGTCGAGGGGGACTCGTGCCCCAGCAGGAGGGCAATGACGACGATGTCGACACCGGCCTGAAGCAGATGCATGGCGGTGGTATGACGGCTATGCCGTTCCCGGAATAGCCGTCAGTATGCCGGGTTCCGGAATATGCCGGGTGGAACGGTTTGCCCCTGATTTTACGGGCTTTTCGACATCTTCCGCCCGGCATAGTCCTGCTGGATTCATAGACCCTTGAGAAAGGCGAGCAAGGAGTCTTCGGCTTTGAATCTGCGGTAGGTTTGACTGTCTCGGGTGCTCACCTTGGCCAGGACTTGTTCCTTCAACGCCAGATTGGCGTCGAGGTAGATCTGGGTAGTCTCGACAGACTCGTGCCCCAGCCATAACGCGATCACTGACCGATCCACTCCGGCCTGCAATAACTCCATGGCCAGGGTGTGTCTAAGGACATGGGGGGTCACGCGTTTCTTTTCGAGAGAAGGACAAGCCCGAGCCGCTACACTCCGATGCTTGTCCAGCAGATCTTGCACCGCGTCGGGGCTCAGGCGGCCACCGCGCGTAGTGGAGAAGATCCAATCCTCGGCCCCCGGGGCTGATTCTTGCATCCACGTTTTCAACACCGTGACCGTTTGTTTGGTCAATGGCGTGCAACGTTCCTTCCGGCCTTTCCCGATACAGCGGACGTGAGCTCCTATCCCCAAGTGGAGGTCGC
>CAYHFE010000311.1:0-9221 GCA_964355375.1 uncultured Verrucomicrobiota bacterium | reverse complement strand
TAGTCCCGGCTTCAGCCGGTTTTCACGTGGCGACCGGCTGAAGCCGGGACTACATGCTTGTCAAAATGAGAACTGCTGACAAACCAACGCCGGCCACTCCCTGAAAATGCCTGCCCAACCAATCAACGACCTTCGCATTTCGAGGTTCCTGAGCCCAATTCATGCCCCAACAGGGCTGCTTGTTTCTTGACTTGATTCAACCCGGAGCCTCCGGGGCCGAGATCGGCAACTTCCCGACCGTCCTCACCGGCACTGCCGATGAGCCGATCCCGGGTGTTCCCAGAACGGGCGCGGCGCTCTTGAATCTCACCGCTGAGATCTTCGCTTATCCCGATATCCCAACAGCTCAATCGCATTTTAGCCAATGTGATCTTGCCAAGAACCAGAACATGGTTTCAACTGACTTCACCTCAGTCTATGCAAGACAAACAACATGCACCGTTGAGCTTTGCGCAATCGGTCCTCCCCTGGTTCGTCGCCGGCGGAGCGTTGCTGGTCTATCTCCTGACGCTGAATCATTGGGTCACCCTCAATAGCCTGCCGTGGATTGCGAGAGTGACGGGCTGGGATTGGTCGCTCCCGTTGCAGGCACCCCTCTTCTTTGCTCTGACCTACCCGGTGCGATGGCTGCCAGGCAGTTGGCAACCGCTCGCCCTCAATGCGTTTTCGGCGGTGTGTGCGGCGCTGACGCTCGCCCTCCTGGCTCGCTCGGTGGCGCTTCTGCCGCATGATCGCACCGTGGCGCAGCGGCAGCGCGAACGAAGCGAGTTTTCGCTTTTGAGCATTCCAGCGGCGTGGTTGCCACCGCTCTTCGCCGTGCTCGTCTGCGGTCTGCAATTGACTTTTTGGGAACACGCGGTCGCCGGGACCAACGAGGCTCTGGATCTCCTCGTTTTCGCCTATGCCATCCGCTGTCTGCTGGAATTCCGGGTCAGCCAAAGGGAATCCTGGTTGTGCCGAATGGCCCTGGTTTACGGGTTGGGCGCGGCCAATAACTGGGCCATGATCGGTTTCTTTCCCTGCTTCTTGGTCGCGCTGATCTGGATCCGAGGCTGGGAGTTTTTGCAGTTCGGTTTCATCCTGCGCATGCTGGGGTTTGGCGTGATTGGACTCCTGCTCTACCTGCTTCTGCCCTTGGTGTGGGCCTGGTCCGACCTGACCAATGTCAACTTCGGGCAAGCTCTCCACGCCGAATTGGCCAACCAAAAAGGTTTCCTCCTGGATATTCCGGCCTTGCGCAATCGGGTGGTCATTCTTTCCCTGACCTCCATCCTCCCCGTCTTCATTCTCGGCATTCGCTGGCCATCCAGTTTCGGCGATACCAGCGCCGCCGGCGCCGCCCTGACCAACCTGATGTTTCGCGTGATTCATCTGGCCTTTCTGGCCGCTTGCCTCTGGGTGTTCTTCGATCAGCGGTTCAGTCCCCGCGCCCTCGTCACGAGCAATTTCGGGCTTTCCTTTCTGACGTTCTATTACCTTGGCGCCCTGAGCATCGGCTATTTTAGCGGATACGGGCTGCTCGTCTTCGGCGCGGCTCGAACCAAATCCAAGTCGTGGCGGCGTCCATCGGACGCGGAAATCCTGATCGAGCGCGTCATGACCGGGGTTCTTTGGCTGGCCTTCCTGGCCATTCCCGCGGGACTGATCTACAAGAACCTGC
Source organism: uncultured Verrucomicrobiota bacterium (assembly GCA_964355375.1). Classification (GTDB taxonomy): domain Bacteria; phylum Verrucomicrobiota; class Verrucomicrobiia; order Limisphaerales; family SIBE01; genus CAYHFE01. Next base: position 7,561 of record CAYHFE010000311.1, on the reverse strand, counting down.
CCTGGGTGCGGACCAACAACGGCACCGCCCTGCGCGAGATCGCCGAGCAACTGGCCAAACCGCTGCCGCCCGAGGGAGCCGTCGTTCTGAGCGATGACCTGCGCGCGCTCGTTCTCGTGGAAGCCCATCTCAGCGGCAACGGGTCACCCTCCAAACAGATCCTGATCCACAGCCGATCGCTGCCCGTGCCCGATTATCACCTGCAACTCATCAAACGCTATCCCGGGCGCTGGCCCAACATCGTCAGCGATATTCCGGAAGGTGAAGTCGTGGATGATTCGGCCCTCCTCCGAATGATGATGGATCTGGGCCGCGCCAATCCGATTTATTATCTCCACCCGAGTTTCGGATTCTATTTTGAACACTTCTACGCCGAACCGCGCGGGCTCGTCTTCCAGCTCTCGCCCTACGCGACCAACCAAGTCTTCCCGCCCGCGCTGGCCGCCGCGCAATTCGAGGCCAATCAATCGTTCTGGAAGAGCCAGCAAACCCGGCTCAGCACTTTGCCGCCCTCCGGCAGACGCGAGCTCCTCGAGAACCTGTCGGATCGGGCGTTCGTGGCACAGTTTTACTCGCGCGCTCTGAATGATTGGGGGGTGACGCTGCAAAAGAACCAGCGTCTGGCGGAGGCCGGCCAATGGTTCAAGACCGCCACCGAGCTGAGCACGAACAATCGCCCCGCTTTCGTCAATCTCGAGTTCAACCAGAACCTGCAAACCCAAACACCCCGCCAACGCGAGACGCTCAAATCCATTGAAGAGAAGTTTGGCCTCTACCGCAGTTGGGAGGACATTCTCCAAAAGAACGGTCCCTTCGATCATCCGGACTTCTGTCTCCTCCTTGGAGATATCTTCGCCCAACAGAATCTTCTCCGCGAGGCGGCGCTTCAGTTCGACCGGGCGCAATCCCTCGAACCGACCAACCTCGTGGCCCGCCTGGCCTTGGCCAATGTTTACCTCCAAGCCCGGCAGCCGGAAAACACCCTGGCCACCGTCGCCGCCATCCGCGCCCTCAAGCCGGCGGACCCGATGCCAGCCGACACCGAATTAGAGGTCGTTCGACTGGAAGCGGCCGCGCATTTCACCCGCACCAATTACGCCGCCGCGGAAACAGCGCTGCTCGCGGCCCAGGCCAAGTATCCGGATCGCATCAGCGTCCTCGACGCCCTGGTCATGTTTTACGGGAAAACCCAGCGGCTGACGAACGCGTTCGAAACCATCGCCAAAATCCTCAAATTGTCGCCCGAGAACCCCCAGGCCCTGATCAACCAGGCCACGCTCCACTTCAATCATACCAATTACACTCAGGCCATCAGCTCGTTGGATCGAGTGTTGCAGAAGGATGCGAAAAATATCCCCGCCCTGCTCTACCGGGTCTTCATGAATTCGGAATCGAAGAACTATAAGAAAGCCCTGGAGGATGTGGACCGTGTGTTGGAGCTCGAACCCGACCACCCGGAGGGCCTGCTCTACAAAGGGGCGATTGCCATTGAAACGAAGAACTACGCTGAGGCCGTCACTTCCCTGAACCGGCTGCTCAAGCAGCAGCCAAGCAATTGGAAAGCCCTGCGCAACCGGGCCATCGCCAATTTGCAGCGCGGAAAGCTGAGCGAGGCCCAGGACGACTACGAGAAGTTGCGCCGGCAATTGCCCCGATACTACATCGCCTACTACGGATTGGGTGAGATCGCCTACCGCAACAAAGACATCGCCCACGCCATCATGTTCTACGAGCTCTATCTCAAGCACGTGCCCAATGTGGACTCCCCTGAAATGGCCGAGGAAAAGAAAATCGTCACCGAGCGCTTGAAAGAACTGAAGACCGCTCGCCCCTGAACGAGCGATGCGCGTCACGCACGTCATCACCCGCTTGATCGTCGGCGGCGCCCAAGAAAATACCATCGCCTCCGTCCTCGGATTACGCGCGAAACCGGACGTGCAGGTCAATCTCATCTCGGGACCCACCACCGGACCGGAGGGCTCTCTCGAACACCGTGTGGCCAGCATTCCGGGCGTTCTGACCCTCGTGCCGGAGTTGATCCGTTCGATTCATCCGTGGAAGGATGGTCTGGCCTGGCGCAGCCTGCTCAGGATCTTCCGCGCCCACCGTCCCCACATTGTTCATACCCACAGCGGCAAAGCGGGAATCCTGGGCCGTCTGGCCGCCCGGCGCGCCGGCGTCCCCGTGATCATCCACGGAATTCACGGCCCGTCATTCGGCCCATTCCAGGGCTTCTGGGCCAACCAGCTCTTTCTCGGAGCCGAGCGTTGGGCCGGCCGGATGACCACTCATTTCATCACCGTCGCACAAGCGATGGCCGACCAGTATCTGGCCGCCGGAATCGGTTCCCCGAACCAGTACACCCGCATCTTCAGCGGCTTCAACCTGGAGCCCTTCCTGACCGCGAGCCCTGATCCGGCCCTGCGTCAGCGCTGGGGAATCGAGCCCGATGATATGGTCGTGGGAAAGATTGCCCGCCTCTTCAAATTGAAAGGACACGATGATCTGTTCGCGGCGGCTCCGGACCTGGTGCAAGCCTGTCCGAGAATCAAGTTTCTCCTGGTGGGAGACGGCGCCTGGCGGAAACGGTTCGAGGAATTGGCTCGGGCTTCGGGACTGACCAGGCATTTCATCTTCACCGGCTTGGTCCCGCCAGAAGAGGTGCCTCCGCTCGTGGGCATCATGGATATCCTGGTGCATCTCTCGCGCCGGGAAGGCTTGGCCCGCGCTTTGCCCCAAGCCCTGGCCGCCGGACGGCCGGTCATCGCCTACGACTGCGATGGAGCCCGGGAAATCTGCCGGGATGGAGAAACCGGATTCCTGGTCACGCCCGGCGATCGGGCGGGCTTGCAACGGCGGGTGCTGGAGTTGGCCTGTGATGCCTCTCAACGCGCCCGCCTCGGCAATCGCGGCCGCGACTTGGTCCGCGCGGAATTCGGAGTCGAGCAGATGGTGGACGCCCAGCACCGGCTCTATTTGAAACTACTCGCCCCATGAGTTTCCCCTTCACCCTCTACGCCGCGGCGTTTTCTTCCGCCGTGGTGACGACGTGGCTGGCCCTGCCCTTCTGGCGTCGATGGTGCGAGCGCACCGGCTTGGTGGACGATCCGGGTCATCGAAAAATCCACGACACCCCCATCGCTCTGGCCGGCGGCCTGGCGGTGTTAACCGGCCTGATCGGGCCGCTGCTGGCTGGAATCGTGGTCTTGATGACGTCGTCCTCGACTCCGCCCCTCGCCGCGGCTCCGGGATCACCGGAGATCTCCGGGGATTGGTCCGTGCTCGGCGGCGACGTCTCCCATCTTCTGGGCTACGGATTAAACCGGCGCGGCGCGCAACTGGCCGCGATCCTTCTCGGGGCGGTGGGGATGGTCTTTCTCGGCTGGTGGGACGACAAGCATGAGCTTCGGGCCGCGGCCAAATTCAGCGGCCAATTTCTCATCGCCGCCCTGGTGGCAGCGGCGGGGGTTCGGATCACCCTCTTCGTGGACAGTCTGCTTTTCAGCTACGCGATCACGATTCTATGGATCGTGACGGTGACCAACGCCTTCAATTTCATGGACAACATGAACGGTCTTTGCTCGGGGTTGGGAGCGATCAGTGCGTGGTACTTCGCCCTGAGCGCCGCGCTCCACGGTCAGTATCTCGTGGCGTTGCTGGCCTTCCTGGGGTCGGGAGCGCTCCTCGGGTTCATCCCCTACAACTTTCCCAAAGCCACTTCCTTTTTGGGCGATTCCGGAAGCCATCTCGTAGGTTTTCTCCTGGCGGTTCTAGCCATCCTTCCGCATTTCTACACCCAGGTGAACCAGCAGGCCTGGGCGGTTCTCAGTCCGTTGCTCATCCTGGCAGTGCCGCTGGCGGACATGGCCTGGGTCGTGGGGTGGCGCTGGCGAAATGGACGGCCATTCTACATCGGGGATAACAATCACCTGTCTCACCGATTGGTTCGTCACGGATTCAGTCGCGCGCAGGCCGTGCTTCTGATCTGGGCGTTGGCGGCGGTCACCGGCGGTCTGGCATTTCTCTGACCTCGGGAGGGCCCTGTCTCCTCGCGCCGCCGACCGGTGCAGCCGGGACGGCCGCGCTCCCCACTCAAGCAACCACGGTTACCCCGAAAGTAGGAGCAAGTCGTTGTGTACCAATGCCCGTTATTTTCATGCGAAGTGGTATCCCACAAAGGGATGGGGGATTCATGGGAAGGGAACACCTCCAACGATTGGACGTGAATCGGGGCCATGAACCCATCCAACGGTGGGGCGAGACTCCGTCGAGCCCTGGAATATGGACCGACAGAACAATCAGGGTTCGACGGAGTCTCACCCCACCCAAGTTCATGGGTAGGCGCCACGCCAAGATTGGCGCGCATTAGAACCGCGAATCACCCTTCCTCTGTCGGAAACGACGTAAGGAGACTCACTTCTCTCCGGGTGAAGGCAGCGGATTTGATCGAAAATCAGAGTCTCGTCACTTCGATTCCTACGAGAGAAAGGATTCTCAAACAGGCACGAACGGTTCACGAATCCACCGCTCGCCAAAGGCCGGATCCGCCTTCATCGCCTCGGCGCGGGCCGTCTTGAAAGTGTCGATCAGGGCCGATGCAACAGCGTGAAACAGCACCGTCGCTTCCTCCCATTTTCCTGAGCTGACCGCGCCAAACAAATGCCACCGCTTGTCCGGGCCGAACACGAGTGAACTGCGCCTGATGAAGCCCCGACCTTCGATCTGATACAACAGTCGTATTTCACCGCAGCGCACCACGTCCGACTCCTGCAGCCGCTGGTCGCCAAAGCTGCCGAGGTCCGGCGGCGGCGTGTCGGAAAGATGGAAATAATCCACGCGGATGAGCGAATCCACGTTGGCGCCCTCCTCGATGACCAGGCGCGCCTTTCGGCCCCGGAGGTCTAGCACATCCCAGCCCCGCAGGCGAAGATCGTAGGCGTTGTTTCCATAGGCCACGCGCCGCTCCTGGCCATCGGCCAGCAACACGACGCGCACCCGCGGATGCACCTCACCGGCGAGCAGGAACTTCAGGTAGTCATGGGTTATTTCGAACACCTCGCTGGTCAGGGAACTGTCCGGAGTGATCTCGTGGCGCGTCTCGCCCGCCTTCACAAAAAACTGGCCTTGCATGCCGAACGGACGCCGGTCTTCGCGCCACTCTTGCGCCTTGGCCACGGCGAACGGAGCGTCGCCGAAGGCCTTGCCCGCCACCGTCCAACCGGCAAAGGTGCCGGATTCAAAGTCAAACAAGAGGCGGTCCGCCGGTGGATCGGTCTGCAGCGTCGGACCCACCGCGCAGAGAAGGAGTGAGCAGGTCAGGAGCGGATTCATGCGGATTGATTCTCCGAGTTCATCGAGTTTGCCACTCCGCCCAAGCAAGGGCATTCGGTCCAGTGCTCGTTGAAATCGCCGGACGCCCGCCAGAGCCGGGTGTGCGGCAGTCGATGTTCGATGGGCGGTTCACTCCGGGAACCGTGCCCGGCGAGGATGTCCATGAAGGGTGCATATTCACGACCGTTTTCTTCCAGCAAGGCAATCAGTTCGTTCAACGGATCCACGTCTTTCTTGGCCCAATCTAGGTGGACGCGGCTCAGACTGCTGGCGGTGCAGGGCATGACCCACACACCGTGCAGCCCGGCTTCGTCGAGACGTTCGCGCAAAGGCTGCGCCGCCCGGAGCAGTTGGAGCGGCTTGAACTCGTGACGGTTCGGCATGTCCCCCTCGTTAATGAAGCTGGCGGGGCAATTGGAAACCGCGAGCCTTGCCCGGAGAGAACGCGAAAGGCCGTGGACGGGCTGACGCCTGCCCCCCTGGCCACCGCTGTGAGAGTCACTTTCCGAGTCATGTGATCATTTGCGCCAATCGTCGCAAATCCTGCGCGCCCGGAGTCAGTTCAGCCCACAGTCACTTAACACAAGCACTCCGCCTCTCGAAAGGGCGAGCGGGCAGGAGGTGTCAAAGTCAGAGACTGACCCCTGCTCCAAATCAATCAAACTCTAACGCGGCAGCTCTAACGCGGCTGTAATGCTCTTACTGGAGGAGTCGATCAAACCCAGGCCGCTCCTCGGCCCGCAGCAACCGCACCGCGACACGACCCAATAGAACCAACTCCGCGAGCAAATCATCCCTGGGGTCAGTTCTCACTATTGACACAAGCACTTCACTCGTCGAAAGGGTGAGTGGGATCTAGTGTAAAAGTTGAGGACTGACCCCTTGGGCTATTTGATTCTGCCCTGAGCCAGTTGCTCCCAGAATTCTGCGGGCGATATTTTCCCCTCCAATTCGGTCCCGATTTCGCGGAGGGAACTCATGGTGCGGGCCACTTCCATGCCAGTCTTGATCCGGGACGGGGTGAAGATCAAGCGCGTCAGGGCCAGGCCTTTGAGCGGCGTCAAATCGGTCACGGGGGTTTCCCCGATATGCAACCGTTCGAGTCGGCTTCCGGCGAGCGGGGTGAGATCCCTCACTTGAGTCCGATGCAGGGTCAGGCTGACGAGGGGGCAATTGGCCAGCGGCGCGATGTTGGCCACCGGTGTCTCATTCAACCAGAGCATCTGCAGCGGCAGGCCACTCAACGGTTTGAGATCTTCCACCGCGCAGGCCACCAAGTTCAGTTCAACGAGGGGCATTCCCTGGAGTGGCGAGAGATCCTGGATTGGACATTGACTGGCGTACAATTTCACCAGCTTCAGACCGCGCAGCGGGCTGAGGTCCCGGACGCGACTTCCCTCCAGATAAAGCTCCTGCAGCGGCAGCCCTTGAAGCGGGCGGAGATCCGTGACCGGCAACCCGCGAAGATCGAGCGCCGCAATCGGCAGGTCTTTCAACGGCGAGAGATCGACCACGCTCGTTCCCGACAGATCCACGACCATGACCTGACCATCGGACTCGGACTTGGCTTGGCCGTTATACTCGGGATTGGCTTGCTTGAGCGCTTCGTGAAGTTGCGCGGGAGTGATCGGCGTCCGTTTGACCGAAGCTTCGTCCACCGGAGCATTGCTCGAGGCCCCGGGAACGGAGAGCTTCGACGACACAGGAGGACTTTCCATTGGTTTCTTCCCGCAACCCGACAGAGCCAGACTGCACGCCACCAAGACTGTCCCGAAAACCGACGGAGAGTGCCCGCGATTCAGCCGGAGACACTCAGAGCTAACTCGATTATCTCGATTCATCCTCCGACCATACGAAGGCCCACCAGGGAAGTCCACCCCGCTGGCCGACCGAGCAACCATTCTTGTTTTGGCATGTATGTAGTCCCGGCTTCAGCCGGTCGCCACGTGCAAACCGGCTCAAGCCGGGACTACGTGCGTGGAGCGAACTGTGTCCTGAGTCAAAATGAGAAATGGCCGCTCCAACACGCCGCGCCGTTGACAACTCCCGGACCGTTGGACACTCTCACGCCATGGCGAAACCAGGTTTAGGCCGCGGGCTCAGCGCGCTTTTGGGTGGAGCCTCCGCGGCGGTCCCGCCCGGAGTGCTCTCCCTCAACACGCCCCCTGCCCCCCCCTGGTCCCCAACCGCGGATCTCCCGGCCCGGGAGCGAATCCAGCGGGTGCCGCTG
>CAYHFE010000310.1:0-9284 GCA_964355375.1 uncultured Verrucomicrobiota bacterium | reverse complement strand
GACGCGCACTGGGTCTTGACGCAACCCCCGTGGGGTTGGTCCGTATGGCGATGTCTTCCCAGGGTAGGCGCAATGCGCCAATCCTCGGCCTTGGGGCGGAATCCCGTTGGGATTCGCAAATTCCCGTTCCCGAGTTGTGGGCAATGCCCAACTCCTCGACGCTGGCGCGACAGAATCCACTCCATTCGGTTCGTGGTTCCCATACATGCGCCAAACGATGGTGACTTCTCCATGAACCATCGCATGGCAGGGAGATGCGGCTCGCGAGCCCCTGCTCGTGTCGCTGAACGTAGCTGCGACGATTCGGCGGCTCGGTCCCACCAGCTTTATCGTCCCTTTGCGCGTCAAACCGAGCGTCGATGACTTCTCAAAGTGGTTAGTCCGGGTACAAAACAAAACCATCCTCCGACCTTGCAGTCGGAGGATGGCCTGTGTTTCTAAGTCAATTTGGCTTTTGCCCTAGCCTACTTAGGAGCAACGACACGCCATGTCGCACCCGAGTTCGAAGGGCTCAGAAGCTGAGCCGAGCTCAACTTCACGCCATTGAGGAACCAGACGGCCAATGTGCCATCCGTGTGCTGGAAGATCAGATCGACCTTCCCAGCGAGAGACGCGTCCTTAACAATCTGTCCGCGAATCTCACCACCCGGATTCGCCGCAGTGTGGATATTCACATAGCTCAATCCGTCACGAATGTTGGCCGCTTGCGCCTCCGTGATACCCACTGTCCCAGTCAGAGTGCCCGAAACACCCGTGACGTTGCTGAACGGTATGCTTACTCCTGCGGCCTGTTCGCTGGTCGCAGGCGAATGGATGTGACCCGCCACTGCCGAACCCGAGAGACCCGAATAAGTCACCGTGTAGGTCAGACTGGTGCCAAGCAAGGACAACTTCGCTGATCCAGTCGCCGCCGTCGTCACCGGGGTTGGCCGCTCGGCCGCGCCACTCAGGGTCGCACTAAACGGAGCGGACAACTGAGCGGTCGCCACCACGCGCCATTTGGCATCGCCCGGTGTGGACGGATCCAGAACCGCCGCTGAAGTCATCTTGATGCCATCGAGGTACCAGGTAGCCAATGTGCCATCCGTGTGTTGGAAGATGAGATCCAGCTTCCCATCGGCATTCAAATCACCCAGTCCAACCACTCTCCACTTGCTGTCGCCTGGGTTGCTCGGATTCAGCAAAGCTCCGGAGCTCAGATTCAAGCCGTTCATGTACCAGACCGCCAAGTCTCCATTCGTGTGTTGGAAGACGAGATCGACCTTGCCATCCTTATTGATGTCGCCCACGGCGGCTACTCGCCAGTTGCGATCGCCAGGGTTGCTCGGATTAATCAGCACTGCGTCAATCTGGCTTGTGCCATTCATATACCAGACAGCCAATGTTCCGTCCGTGTGTTGGAACAAGATGTCTTCGCTGCCATCGCCGTTGAAGTCACCGCTGCCGACGATTCGGTAATTGGTGTCACCCACGTTGCTCGGAACGGTGAATCCAGCGGAGTCGAGGCTGGTTCCATTCATTACCCAGGCCGCGAGGAAACCATCAGGATCTTGGAAGATCAGGTCAGGCTTTCCGTCGCCGGAGAAGTCACCTCGTACGCCACCACTCTGCCGCACCGTCAGGCTGAAGCTCGTCGTCGCCGTCTTGCCGCCGCCATCCGTCACAGTCAACGTGATGCTCGCTGTTCCAACCTGATTCGCCGCGGGCGAGACTGTCACCGTGCGTGTAGCACCTGTTCCGCTCAGCGCGATATTGGCATTCGGCACCAATGTCGTGTTTCCTGACGAACCAGCCACATTCAAGGAAGCGACTGCCGTTTCCATATCGCTTATGGTGACAGAAACCGTCGCCGCATTGTTCTTCTCCACTGTCTGGGACGTGACGCTTGTGATCGTCGGGGCCTGATTGGCTTGCACCGTCAACGTGAACGAGGTTTCGGCAGACTTGGCCGCACTGCCTTGGGTTCCGCCATCGGTGATCTTGATCGTAATGATCGAGGTGCCCTCTTTATCAGTCCCAGGATTCACGAAGATGGTCCGGTTTGCACCCGTGCCACCGAGGAAGATGTTCCCGGCAGGAACCAGAGTTGTATTCGAGGCGGCCGCCGAGACAGTTAACTGATCAGCCGCTGTCTCTTTGTCGGCGATGGTGAACGAGATGATCGTCGTCGCTTTGTTCACATCCGTCGATTGATTGGCGATCGCCGTGATCGTGGGAGCGTCGTTGGCGACCACCGGTGTCGTCACCAGGAACGTGGTCGTGCTGCTCTGACTTTGGAGATCCGCGACCGTAACGGTGACTGTCGAGTTGCCGTTCGTGTTGGCCACAGGACCGACCGTGATCGTGCGGTTATTCCCGCTTCCGCCGAGAACCACGGCTGCATCCGGGAGGAACGTCTTATCCGACGAGCTCGCCGTGACCGTCAAGAAGCCAGGTCGGGTTTGCCTCGAATCCACCGTGAAGGCCAGCGGTCCAGCCTTGCCACCCAAGGGAACTGTCTGGGCGGCGATGGAGGTGATGGTCGGCAATTCACCGAGCACCGTGACTTTGAACACCGTCGTCGCCGAGTTGTTCGCGGTCGCACCAAACTGCGTATCCTTGTCGGTCGCGGTGATGGTGACGTTGGCGCTGCCGGATTGATTCGATGCCGGAGTGATGATCAACCGGCGCAACGAAGGATTCGCAGAATCCACCGGGGCGAACTGGAAGCCGCCGTTCGGCAATACCGTCTGATTGTCCGAGGTCGCGGTCACCGTAATAAGGCTCGCGGGGCTCGTTTGCGTATCCGCAACACCGAAGGAGATGATGTCAGTATCGGTGTTCACACGACTCGAGATGCCGACCGTCGGATTGACCTCCGCGCCATTGTAGGTCATAGGCGAGATCGTCGGAACCAACGTTGGAATCACCGTCAGCTTGAACGTGCGAAACGCAGTCTTGATATCACCACCGCTCGAGTTGCCTTTGTCGGTGACAGTCACCGTAATATTGGCCACCGTGTTGGTTGAACCCGGAGCCAGTTTCGCCGGAGTCAGGACGAGACCGCGATTGGGTCCACCCGAGACACCGCTCGTGAGTTCCGTAATGGTTCCGGCCGGGAGGAGGACTGTGTTGTCCGTCGCGAAGGAAAGGACCAACTGCGAGGCGGCTGTCTCCGTATCGCTAATCGTGACCGCGATTGGTCCGACCGTCGATGCAGTCTGCGGATTGATTGTTTGATCCGTGATGGGGTTGATCGTCGGCGTGGCGTTGATCTGATTCACCGTGACGTTGAACGACATAACCTTCGTATCAACACCACCGCGCGACGTTCCACCGTCATCTTTGACCGTGACTCGGATGGTTGCGGTACCGAACTTGTTGCTGACCGTTCCGAACGTCAGTGTCGCCGTCGTTCCAGCCAGAGGAGCAGCCCCGCTGACCACCGGAACAATGCTCACATTCTGAAGAATTCCACTGGATGTGGTGGCGAAGTCGGCGGTGATTCCAGCCTTGTGCTCGATCGCGGAAACCTCCGTGATGGCTTGAGATCCTTCCTCAGGTCCCTTCCCGATTCCAGAGAGGCTGATCGTTTGGGCGCCCGCATCCTGGGAGATGGTCATGTTCGAGACTTGAGTGATCGTGGGAACATCATTTACCTGTTGGATATTCAGAATAAACGTTACCGCCGTCCCACTCGTATTGTCGCTATCCTTTGGGGTCAAGGTGATGGTCGTCAGCCCGTTCTTGCTCGCCACAGGCGTGATCGTCAAGGTGCGGGTCTGTTCGCCATAGGGATCGGTCGGTGTATCCAATGCAGCGATGACAATGTTCGCATTCGGCAGCAAACCCGTGTCGCTCGATGTTGCCGTAACTGTGACTTGCGCGGACGGCGTTTCCAAAAAGGCGTCGCGAACCTTGATTTCGATCTTCTTCGAACCCGTCTTAGGATCATCGACTGTCGTGTTCTCGTTCGCCGTGAGGGTTGTGAGCGCACCATTCCAACCTTTGTTTGCATCCGTCCCGCTATTATCGGCCTTCGTCACAGAGATCGTTGGAGCGTTCTGAACAAACCGGATCGAGATGGGCAAGGTCTTGGAGACCGAAGCCAATCCGCTCGAGTCCTGGGCCGTGATCGAAATATTCACGTTGCCGAATCCCTCTTTCGCAGGAATGACGGCCACCGTTCGATTGGCACCAGTGCCGCCAAACAGGATGTTCGCATTGGGAACAACGCTCGTGTTATCCGAGGTGGCTCGCAACGTGAGGTTATTCAGAACGGGAACCGTCGTTACACCAAGGACAGGAGTTCCATCAGCCGTGCCGATGCCTCCGTTAGAGTCAGCCTGAGACAGTGTAATTGTCGCCGTCGCTACACCTTCCTCAGAAATGATGACCGTCGATGCCGTGGCCAAGCCATTGATATCAACGATAACCGGAGCGTTATTAACTGTGACATTGCCGAACGTGACTGTGAAGGTTTTAGTGTCCGAATGACGAGCCAGCACCGAGGTTGTCGTGTTATCGGCTCCGCTTGCGGTGTCGTTGTCGCTCGGACCACGATCCGTCACAACTACCGTAATGGTCGCCGTTCCGGCGGCATTCGCCTCAGGAACCACGGCGATGCGAGTATTAGAAGCATCTGGAGTGAGCTTCGAATTGGCCACAATGGCTTGACTATCGCTCGTGGCGGTGACGATCAATCGCGGAGTGGATGTTTCCTTGTCCGTAGCCGCGATCGCCACAGAGACACCCTGCTTGTTTGACTGAATTCCAGCCGGTCCAGTTATCGCGGACAGCGACGGGAAATCATTGATCGGAGAAACCACGATCTTGAATTTCCGAACCGTCGTAGCAACTCCACCGCGATCGGCGCCACCGTTGTCCGTCAACGTCATCGTGATGACCGCTTCCCCGTGTTGATTGAGGACGGGACGATAGTAGAAATTACGGGTTGCCGTAACAGTGCCAACACTGAATCCAACCGTCGGATTGGTGTCCGTGTTTCCGGTGGTGTTCCCAACACGAATATTGCCATTCGGCAGCAAAGTCTGATTGTCGGAGGCCACAGTCACAGTCACAGACTGATCATATTCGTTCGAGAAGCCCGGCCCGATCTGGTCGAGAAGAATGACCTGTTCAACAACACGTATGACCGAAGTGTTATTGGGGGTGGGTTGTACAGAAGATCCGCCGGCCGTCGCAGTCCCTTCAGGAATAGTTACCGCCGTGATAACCGCATCAGCCGCGCCGAACGCAGTTGTTGTTGTCACACCATCGACGGTCGATTGAACCTGTGCGATGGTCGGAGCGTTGTTGATCCCGTTGACCGTCACGATGAATTGGGACGTCCCCGCCGCGACTGTCGCCCCGGCGATCGGCCCGCCGACCGTCATTCCGAGAGTGCCCGAGTCCGTCGCAGTCAATGTGATCGTCGCTTTACCGACGCCATTCGCGGTTGGAACCACTTTGACCGTTCGACTGGCACCGGTTCCCGCCACCAAGATGCCAGGGGTCGTTCCATTCGAAACCGTGTCCGGTACTAAGCCCGTATTCGAGGAGGTAGCGGTGATGCTTGGATTGCCCGCCTGATTGGAGAAGTTTACCGTCGGAGTTTCACGATCGCCAAGGGTGAAGGTCAGGGCCGAAGTCGCGGAGTTTTCATCAATATTGACCGCACTGATCGCCGAGAAGGTCGGTGCTTGATTGATTTCCGTCACCGACACCGCGAAATCATTTAAGAAGGTTTTCGCCGGCGAAACACCGTTGTCCGTCACCGTGACGCGAATCGTGGCCGTTCCGTACATCCCGGCCGCTGGAGTCACCGACATGGTTCGTTCCGTTCCTGTGCCACTGAAAACGACGCTTCCACCCGGGAACAAATCCGATCCACTCTTGGCGGTCGGGGCATTGCCTGGCGTGCTTGACCACGCACTGGAAGTCTGGATAGAAACCGCCAATTGAAGGGAATCAGGAGGCGTCGAAGTGCCCGATCGGAGAGTGAAGCCAATTCCAGTGGCATTCTTATCTTCTTCGATCGTCAAGGCACTGATCGGCGACATGGTCGGATCGTTAGGCCCAGCGCTGAAATCGATCGTGAAGTTCTTAGTCGTTGAGTTGCTTCCATCGGTGGCGGTAACTTTCACGACGGCTTTGCCGTTGGACCCGCTCGTCCCCAAGACTGCGGGAACAACTCGGACCGTTCGATTCGCGCCGGTGCCGGTGAAAAAGATATTCGAGTCTGGGACGACGCTCTTCGTGGCCGCCTCGGTTCCGTCACTATTCAGGTCTAATGCCACGCCCGTGACGACCAGACCATCGACCGAGTGATCCAAATCCCCAAGCGTGATCGGAAGGTCAGGAGTCGCCGTTCCACGATTCACCGCTTGATTGCGCGGGAAGGTCGGCATCGTGGGAACATCGTTAACTGACTTGACGATGAGATTGAACGCCAAGGAACTGGAGAGACCGTTGCCGTCTGTAACCGTCAAAGTAACCGTCGTCGTTCCATTGGCATTCGGCTCGGGCTTGAAATCGAGCGTATAGTCAACAAATTTCCGCTGGCTATCCGTTCCATCAGTATTGGTCGTGCCCTTGATCAGCTTGATGTTACTGCTTTTGATCAGGCTTTCGTTTCCGGAGACCCTACTGAAACCCGTGGCCAATGCGTCACCCGTGCTTTCCAAATCCGCCAAGCGAACACTCGGCAGAGATCCGGTCAATCCACTCGTGCCATCAGTGTTGGTCCCGATTTTCGAGTGATTGTGACCATTGCTGTTTTGTTTGTTTGTGTCCACAGCATCGGTTTGAAAAACGTTATCTTCGTTAATCGTCACATCAGACATGGAAGGAATGGCCGCGGCACCGGAACCTTGAGTAAGAGTCGGGGACGTCGCACCCGCGTTGCAGCAGACCACTTTGGTTGTGGTGAACTTGAGACTCCAGCCGTCCGCAACCACACCCGCGTCACCTTGGGAACCGTCCACAATGTACAACTTCCAATCACCATTCGGGTTGATCGCGTCCACATCGCCTTGCACGGCGGCAGCACCGACTGCAGGACCCCTTACGACGGCGAGGTCGGTTCCGTATGCACCGGTCGGAGCCTGATCACCGCCAAGAGCAATGAGGAGACCCGTCGCGTTGTCGGTCGGCTTGTAGGTTCCAGTGGTCAATTGACCGGCGAGAGAAAGATTGGCGGAGGCATTGGAGTCAAAGGTCAGGTTAACGCCGCTGATGGACGCATTGCCACCCGAGACCCGGCCACCCGTGTTTCGCATCAAAGTAATGGTATGCCCCTTCGGACCGACCAATACAGCGCCGATGTCGGGACTGTAACCGTGAGTCACATTGTTCAAAGTCACAGTGACATTTCGGACGCGCTCGCCAGTTCGGCCGATGGCATTTGGCACACCGGCGACAGCGATGGTGGACGGATAGGTGCTGGCTCGTCCGTTATCTTTGGCCTTATCTGCGAGGCTCGTAGCCTTGAAGTCATTGATCGTGATCGAAGCCGTGTTGGCGAAACTGTAATCCGTCGAGAGCGTCGGCCCGAGCTGGAAGTCGAATTTTTCAGGAGTCGTGGTGACGTCAGTATCACTAAATGCGACCCCACCTTGAGTCCCCTCGATCGCGAAGCGCGGTTGAAGCGTGCCTGCGCAGGTGCCGTCGGCACGGAACTTGAAGCTTACCGCAAACGTAGCGTCGTTTGCGACGGTCCCCACCGTCTTTTTTCCGTCTAGAGCGAAGCCGACGTTGTTGATCTGACTTCTGAGGGCCACTTTGACGTCTTTGATTTCCGCGCCCGACTTGTTCTTGAATGTGAACGTCACCACGTTGGTTTCGCCGGGGTCGATCGCGCCGTTCGGGCAGGACTCTTGAGCCGTGTCCAAGACTTTGGATATCGCCTCGAACGTAGTACCGGCGTTGGCGGAAATGCCGAAGCCGAGTGTACACAAAACAAGAAACAAAGCCCATAGCCCGGCGGTGCCATGGCGTTTCCCGGGAAGGTTAATATAGTGGCTATTCATGGTGTTTTTTGGGTGACTTGTCATTCGCATATCGGTCGGAGCATGGACGTGTTTTATGTGCATTGGCCAAAGAGATAGAGTTTTTTCATTTTTCATGCAAGAAAAAAAGTGCTAAAAAAATAGTTATTCACACCTTATTCACAAACGAGGAGCGATTCTGGAAACTTCCTAATAGGCTCACATTGCAGACTTATTGGATGAGTTTTCGCAGGTTCGCACCCTCAACGGTTCCTTCAGGACCCACTTTCTGATTTGCTTCATATTGATGATACGGCTCGTCTTATGCTTCCCGATCCGCACCTAGCTTCAATCTAGCATATCTCAAGCCAGTAACTGGGATCAGGCCACGAAGCGGCTGGCATCCTTGCCCAAGGCTGAACTTCTCCCGTGATAAGTGCTCCTTCGCAGCGGTTTCTGTCAAGTTGTTTCTCACGTCGTCACCACGAGGGACACCCAACCTGCTTCTCGAGTCCGGACTGATGCGCGCTTTTCGCGCAGAGAGCGCGGGAGTTGGAGGTTACCCAACACGGCCGAAACGATATTGCTCCACGTCAATGAACCGATGACGTAATAACCGTCATCACGGCTTGCGGGAATGCTCGACACTTGGTGGAACACGGTTATCCCGGAGCCGGCCCAAAGTGTAGCGTTTCGGGTTTGGTCGTCAACCTATCTCACGAGGTATTTTCAAGACGACGGGATCGACCGGGCAGACGAAGCCGAGATGAGGCGCTCATCGAGATGAAGCCGCCGTTCGATGAACCGCCAGGTTTTGGAGTGTGGCAGTCCTCGGCCGCTTTCTCAGGAACTGGCCAAAGCGCCGGAGGGCCGTCGCACTCCAAGACGCTGGCGCGTTCCATCGGGCACCGTTTGGTTCATCGGCCCAGGGCGTGGGCGTAACAAATGGAGGTTTTCTATGGACCTGTAGGAGACGAGGGAACGAAACTCACTATTTGGGGCCGAAATTCAGAGTCTCCTGACGTCGTCTCCTACGAAAGAATAGGCGGTTCATAGTCCCAAGGCGTGCCGAATCTGACGTCGGAGCTACCCATGAACTTGGGTGGGGTGAGACTCCGTCGAACCCTGATTGTTCTGTCGGTCCATATTCCAGGGCTCGACGGAGTCTCGCCCCACCGTTGGATGGGTTCATGGCCCCGATTCACGTCCAATCGTTGGAGGTGTTCCCTACCCACGAACCGTGGTTGTTTGAATGGGGAGCACGGCCGTCCCGGCTGCACCGGTCGGCGTCTCGCCGACCGGAATCAGCGCGGTGCG
>CAYHFE010000309.1:0-9293 GCA_964355375.1 uncultured Verrucomicrobiota bacterium | reverse complement strand
CCATTTTCCAGAACTCTCTTGATTTGCCTTCGCCGGTCTTTAGTTTCCTCCGATGCTAGAAACGCAAAGTGTCATGGCGCCGCCGCTCGTGAGTTCAGGCGCGCCAGCGTCCCCGCTCAGTGCTTCAGCGGATTCACTGTTTAGGCATCCCGATCGTTTCGTTCACCGGCATATCGGTCCGCGTCCGGACGATCTCCAAGAGATGTTGAAATTGCTCGGGTTCAATAGCCTTGACGAACTCAGCGATACGGCTGTGCCGGCCAATATTCGTCTCAAGAAAGCCCTCAATTTGCCGAACGGACGGAGCGAATTCGGAGTTTTGAATGAACTGCGCTCCTTCGCCCTCCAGAATCAGGTGTTCCGCTCCTACATCGGCCTGGGCTATCATGATTGCGTTATCCCGGCTGTCATCCAAAGGAACATTCTGGAGAATCCCGGCTGGTACACCCAGTACACGCCCTACCAGGCCGAGATATCCCAGGGCCGACTCGAGGGGTTGCTCAACTTCCAGACCATGGTTTGTGATCTCACCGGGCTGGAGATCGCCAACGCATCGTTGTTGGATGAGGCGACGGCGGCGGCCGAAGCCATGATGATGTGCCATCGCTTGAAGCATGCCCCCGGCCGGCCGGCGTTTTTCGTTTCGGACCGTTGTCATCCGCAGACGATTGCGGTGGTTAAAACCCGAGCTCAGGCCTTGGGTGTCGAAACCATTCTCGGGGACGTTGCGACGGCCGAAATCGACGGGCGAATTTTCGGAGCTCTGCTCCAGTTCCCCGACACCTTTGGCGTGGTCGGTGACTACCGCGAGTTTGTCGGGAAGGTCCATGCCGCCGGCGCCTTGGTCGTCGTGGCGGCGGATCTCTTGAGTCTGACCCTGCTCAAGCCGCCCGGCGAATGCGGCGCGGATATCGCGCTGGGCAGCGCGCAGCGATTTGGCGTGCCCCTGGGCTACGGCGGGCCGCACGCCGCTTTCTTCGCCACCCGCGATGCGTTCAAGCGGCAGATGCCGGGGCGCCTGGTCGGCGTCTCGAAGGATTCACGCGGACGTCCGGCCTTGCGTCTTTCCCTGGGGACCCGCGAACAACACATTCGGCGGGACAAAGCGACCAGCAACATCTGCACGGCCCAGGCGTTGCTGGCCAACATGGCGGCCGCCTACGCGGTTTACCATGGACCCGAGGGACTCCGGCAAATCGGCCGACGAGTGCATGGGGCGACCCGTCTCCTGGCCGCCGGTTTGGAGAAGCTCGGGTATCAGCTCGGCAGTGGTTTCTTCTTCGACACGATTCGGGTGGAGCTGGGCGCGAAACGCAGCTCGGACCTGGTCAAGATCGCGGAGTCTCATCGGGTCAACCTGCGTTTGATGGATGCGCAGACCGTCGGCGTCACTCTCGATGAAACGGTCACCGAAAACGATCTGGCGGACTTGCTGGCGATTTTCAATGGTGGTCGCGCGCCCGATTTCACGCTCGGCGGCTTGGCCGGGAGCGTGGATACCAGCATTCCGGAGTGGTTCGCCCGCCAGAGCTTGTTTCTGACGCACCCGGTCTTCAATCGATATCATTCGGAGACCGAGATGCTCCGGTACTTGAGGCGGCTCGAATCGCGGGATCTCTCGCTGACGACGTCGATGATTCCGCTCGGCTCGTGCACGATGAAGCTGAATGCCACCTGCGAGATGCTGCCCGTGAGTTGGCCTGAATTCAGTCGCCTTCACCCGTTTGTGCCTCTTGGCCAGGCCCCCGGTTATCAGTTGCTTTTCCAGCAGCTCGAAGGATGGCTGGCCGAGATCACGGGTTTCCCGGCGATTTCGCTTCAGCCGAATGCGGGCTCTCAAGGAGAATACGCGGGACTCTTGGTCATTCGAAAATATCACGAAAGCCGCGGCCAAGCGCATCGCGATGTTTGTCTGATCCCCAATTCCGCGCACGGGACGAACCCGGCCAGCGCCGTCATGGCGGGGCTGAAGGTGGTGCCAGTGACGTGTGACCGCGAGGGAAACATCGACCTCGCGGATCTCCGGGCCAAGGTCGAGGCGCATCCGGGGGATTTGTCGTGTCTGATGGTCACGTATCCGTCCACTCACGGTGTCTTCGAGGAGGGGATTGAGGAGATTTGCCGGATCATCCACGAGTTCGGAGGATTGGTTTACATGGATGGAGCGAACATGAATGCCCAAGTGGGTCTGTGTCGTCCGGCCGATATCGGGGCCGACGTCTGCCATCTGAATTTGCACAAGACATTCTGTATTCCGCATGGCGGGGGCGGACCCGGGGTGGGACCGATTGGGGTCGCGGAACATTTGGTGGATTTCCTGCCCGATCATCCCGTGGTCAATCTGGGAGGGAAAAATCCCATTGGCGCGGTGGCCGCGGCGCCGTGGGGCAGCGCCAGCATTCTGGCCATTTCCTGGGTCTATATCGCGGCCATGGGCGGGGCTGGTTTGACCCAGGCGAGTCAGGTCGCCATTCTCAATGCCAACTACATGGCCCAGCGGCTGGAACCCTTCTATCCCATTCTTTACCGGGGTCACGGAGGGCTGGTGGCGCATGAGTGCATTCTCGATCTTCGTCACTTCAAAATGGTGACGGCGGAAGACGTCGCCAAACGATTGATGGATTTCGGATTTCATGCGCCGACTCTTTCCTGGCCCGTGGCCGGCACCTTGATGGTCGAGCCGACCGAGAGCGAGTCGAAGGCGGAACTGGATCGGTTTTGTGAGGCCATGATCCTGATTCACGCGGAAATCCGGTCCGTCGAGTCCGGTCAAATGGATGCCGAAAACAATCCGCTGAAGAACGCGCCCCACACGGCCGATCAAATCGCGGTGGAAAAATGGGATCACCCCTATTCCCGGATGCAGGCGGCCTTCCCGGCCCCCTGGCTGCATGAGCACAAGTTTTGGCCGGCGGTGGGGCGGATTGACAACGTGTTCGGCGACCGCCATCCCGTTTGCACCTGCGTGGGAATGGAGGCCTTCCAGGATTAGGGCGACGTTCCCGCGCTCAGCAGGACGCGAAAGCCGGCCAATAATTGGTTGGAGATCAGGCGCGGCGGATGGTAAGGGAAGATCCGTTCAACAACACAATCAAGACTCGCCATGAAAATTACCGATGCGCTGCGGGCCGAACACGTCGTCTTCCACAATCTCTTCGATCACATCGAAAGGTCCGCTCCGAAGTTGAGAACGCTCAGCCAAATCCGGCTGCTCGCCCGGCTCCTCGAGGATCTGCTCAAGGCGCATTCGGATGTCGAGGAGGAATTGCTCATTCAACCGCTTGAACATTGTCTTGAGCAACTCGGGCAGCGGGATACGTTCCACCAGGAGCACGAGGAAATCGACGAAAGCGTGAGGCGGGCTCAATCCACCCGCAGTCTTCAACAGGCGCGCACCGCGCTCCTCGGGGCGGTGGTCGCCTCTCGCAAACACTTCGATAAAGAGGAGCGTTTGGTCTTCCCGCTGGCGGAAAAGATGCTCAATGCCCGGACATTGACCCAACTTTGGTCCACCTGGACGGAGCAGCGGAATCGAACCACTCCGAAGATCGATCGCCTTCACCAGCCTTTGGCTTGACCGCGGACGCGCGGATCGTGGACTCCGACAAAGCCTCCACCCAATGGGTTGATCCCGACCGCTTGGGCCGCTCCGATCGACCCGACGGGGATCACCTTGTGTCCGCGCTGCCGCAGTTCGCCGAGCAGTTTCTCTCCCGCCTTTCGCTCGATCCGCAATTCGTCCGGGATCCATTGTTGGTGAAAGCGGGCTTGGGTCAGGGCGGATTCCAGGTCCGCGCCGAAGTCGATGGTGTGAAGAAGGGCCAACAGAGTCTGGCTGATGATGGTGGGGCCGCCCGCCGCGCCCAGAGCCAGGAACGGCTGGCCACGCTTGAGGAGGAGGGTCGGACTCATGCTCGAGAGAGGGCGCTTCCGCGGTGCGATGGCGTTGGCTTCCGCACCGGGCAAACCGAAGTAATTGGTCACTCCGGGCTGAATCGAGAAATCGTCCATCTCATTGTTGAGCACGACGCCCGTTCCCGGAATGACCACCTTGGAGCCAAAGCTCGTGTTGATGGTGGCCGTGCAGGCCACCCAATTGCCTTGAGCATCGGCGGTCGAGAAATGGGTCGTGTGCTTGCCAAAGTAATTCTCCGTCGCGTCGGGCGGGAGACCATGAGCGGGCACGGCGGTCACTCGATCGGACTTGATCAACTGGTGCAAACCGTCGGCATAACTCTTGGAAACAAGGCCCACCGGAACGCGGACGTGATCAGGATCACCCAGCCAGTGCGCGCGGTCGGCAAAAGCAAGTTTCATGGCTTCGGCGACGACGTGAATCATCTCGGCTGAATTCTGGCCCATGGCCCTGAGATCAAAGTGTTCCAGGATATTGAGGATTTGGGCCAGATGGACTCCCCCAGAACTCGGCGGAGGGAAGCCCACGACCGTGAGTCCGCGATAGGTGGTGACGAGCGGTTCGCGCAGGGCAATGCGATACAGCGCCAAGTCAGCCGCGCTCAGGAGGCCGCCGTGCTGGGACATCCACTCTCCCGTCGCGTGCGCGAACGGACCGTCATAGAACCAGCCGATGCCCTGGGCGGCGATCGCGCGATAGGTTTGCCCCAAGTCGGCTTGCCGCAAGGTTTCTCCAGGTTCCTTGGGCGTTCCGTCGGCATGCAGAAAAATGGCGCGAGTGGCCTCGAACCGATGGAGCGCCTTGGCTTCGGTCTTCAAACGCTCTCCATATTCGGGAGTGATGACGAAGCCGCTTTCGGCGATGCGAGCAGCGGGGAGCAGCAGGTCGCGCAGCTTCAATCGGCCAAAGTTGCGCAGGGCGTGATCGTAGGCCATGAGGGCTCCGGGGACGCCGCAGGCCAGGGGACCGACGAGACTCAGATCGGGATCGGCTTGTCCGTTCCGCAAATACATGTCGCGCGACGCCGCTAAGGGCGCAGCCTCCCGTCCGTCGATCGCGATGAGCCGGCCGTTCGCCAGGCGGATCAAGATCAAGCATCCGCCCCCGATGCCAGAATTGTGCCCGTCCACCACTCCGAGAGTCAGAGCCGCGGCCACGGCGGCGTCGATGGCATTGCCGCCCTCTCGAAAGGCGTTGATGGCGGCGCTGGTCGCGATCGGATGAACGGTGGCCACGATGCCGCGCCGTCCGGTCGCCACCTCGGCCTGGCTAAGAAGATCCGAGCCTGAGACCAGGGCCACGATGGCCAGCGCCACGGGACGGAGGAAATCGAACAGGGAAAGAAATTTCATTTGTTTGGCGGAAGTTCAGGAGAACGATCCAAGGTTGCAGCGCCGGAGTCAAGCGCAGCAATTCCCGCGGCAGCAGTTCTCATTTTGACCAGTATGTAGTCCCGGCTTCAGCCGGTCGCCACGTGAAAACCGGCTGAAGCCGGGACTACATGCGGGGAACGGACAGTGTCCTGAGTCAAAATGAGAATGGCTGTTCGCGCAGCCTTTCGCCCATGACCGATTGAGAATAGCGGTGCGGCGTGATCGGGCACTTGCTTATCGGCCTCGGGGTGTGGCTAATATCCGCCCATGCGAAACACCCCATCGCCCGCCGGAGGAATGCGGCATGCTGGACGCGGGGAGGGTGCCGCTCGTTTCCCTTCGTTCGCCGCCGGACGACGGCTCGGAGACGCCGGGTTCCGAACGTCGTGATTTCATTCTTCCGATTCTGTGCAAAAACCGGTCTTTTTTCTCCTGCTCAGCGCGATCCTCTGGAGCACCGGAGGCTTGTTGATCAAGACCGTGGAATGCGACGCGTTGGTTTTGGCGGGAAGCCGCAGTGCCATTGCGGCGGTGACCATCTACCTGCTGATGCCGCGCCGGCGGCTCAGGTTTCGACCGATTCATTGGGCGAGCGGATTGATCTATGTCGCGGTGGTCGTGCTTTTTGTCGTGGCCAACCGCCTGACCACGGCGGCCAACGCGATTTTTCTGCAGTACACCGCGCCGATTTACATCGCGCTCTTTGGCGCCGCCTGGCTGGGCGAGCGCCCGACCCGTTTGGATTGGGTCTTGATCGTTCTGACCCAGATCGGAATCGGCTTGTTTTTTCTTGATCGCCTCACTTTCGGGGGATGGTGGGGCAACCTTTGCGCCCTGGCCAGTGGTGTCGCTTATGCCGGCGTGACCATGGTCTTGCGCAAAGACAAGGACGGCTCGCCGGTTGAAAACGTTCTCGCCGGAAACATCCTGACCGCGGTGCTGTGTCTGCCGTTCACCGCGATGGCCTGGCCGAGCGCGACAAGTTGGCTGGGTTTGATCGTGCTCGGGGTCTTTCAGTTAGGCATTCCTTATTGGATGTACGCCACGGCCCTCAAGGAGGTCCGGGCGCTGGAGGCGTCCTTGATCTGCATGATTGAACCGATCTTGAATCCGTTATGGGTCCTCCTGTTCCTCGGCGAACGCCCTCAACCGTGGGCGTTGGCCGGTGGAACTCTGGTTCTCGTCAGCGCCGCCGCTCGCGGCGTTATGACCCTGAAACATTCGCGGACGACGGAACTGATGGTCCCGGTTCCCACCGGATCATCCGATTGGGCAGATCGAAACGCGGCTCTCCGCAAATGAAAGGTGGCTCGATGAATCGTTTACTTGAAAGACACCGATGGCGATGGACGGGCCGATGTCCGTCGAGTGGTCTGGACCGGTTTTGATGCGAGCAATACGTCGCAACTCCGGGTGAGCCACCCGACTTTTGGTCCGGACTTGTTCGAGATCCGCAATCAACCGAAGGAAGCGATCCTTCTGCACATCATCATTCCCGAATACGAGATAGTGCCTGGCTACGTCACGCCCTGAGCCGTCTTCGCCGTGTCCACGATCTTGAAGCGGGAGCGGATACCAGCCAGCAGATCCATCCGCCGCAGTTCGTGCAGGATCTCGCAGAAAAAATCCGTGATGAATCCGTAGTCCTTCGAGTAGCTGTTCGGTCGCAACTTTGGAATCGACCAGCCGGGCAGAAACCCGTGAATCCGATCCAGGAAGGCGATCACTTGCAGGTAGTCCGGCAGCGGCTCGAACAGGTGGTAATACTTCTCGTGCGGCATGTTGCCCTGCACGTCGATGTTCCCCACCATGACCAGGCTCGCAAAGGCCAGCATCTCCTTTTTGCCCCGGCTAAACTTCGCATCTTGCATGTAGCCCTGCATGATACTGACCATCGTCTTTGGATCGGTGAAATCCGTGTTGGCGATTTCATCGAAGACCACCGCGTCCCGCGTTCCGACCTCGCCTATCTTCCCGGTGTTCAGATTGATGAAAAGCTGCGCCGGGGTCGCCTTGCCGCCCGAGAGCACATGGGCGTAGTAGCTGATGTTCCGATACAGGTAGGTCTTGCCCGTCTCCCTGGGGGCCAACTCGATCTGGTTGACGTTGTTCTCCGCCAGCGGCACGCAACGGCAGATGTAGAGTAGCTTCTGCCTCCGGCTCAACGGCTCGGGATCGAGACCGCACGAGTTGACCAGGATGTCGATCCACTCGTCGGTGGTGAACTGCGACCGCTTCTCGATGAACTCGTTCAGGTTGATGACGCTGATCTGAAATGGCGTGAACGACACCAGCTTGAATGGGCGGATCTTCTTGCTGTGAATCTCGGACTCGTCGTAGGTCAGCTCGAGGGTGCCCCACATGCCACCGGAGAGCAGCATCGGATACTGGTTCACGATGCTCTCGGAAATGTTGACGAAGTTCTCGTTGATGGCCGAAATCGCCCCCCAGTATTTGTCCTCCGTCTCCACCAGCCGGGCCTCCAGGCTGGCGATGATCGAGTGGTTCCGGTTCTCGCGGATGTAATGTCGGATCTTCTCGGCTTCGGCACCGTGGACGAAGTTCTCCTTCAACCGCCGCACCACCTTCTCCATATCGGCGTGGAACGTCTCCTCTGAGCAGTAGTTGTCGATTAGGTATTCAACCACGTAGCGCGGGAACTCGTCCACGCCGGTATTGATGGTCAGGGCCTTGTTGACGACCTTGCCCTTGAAAACATCTTTGAGTTTCTGGTTCATTTGAAGAAAGGGATGAGGGATGAATTATGAGGGATGAAAAGAGAAGGATGAAAAGAGAAGGATGAATTATGAAAGTTGAGGGATGAAATGGCGGTAGCGTTGTTTCGTAATTCATGGCTCACTCTTCATAATTGGCTTTTGACCTTTTTAGCGATCGTCGTGAAGATCGCGAGCAGTTGGTCAGTTTCATCCACCAGACGTGCAACGGTTTCTCCGCGTTGCCCGGTGCCGTCCCGGAGCAGTTCAAGCCAGTAAGCCGATTCTTCGAGTTCCTTGAGGCAATCGCCAAGCTTCGAGGCGAACTCTGCCGAGGAGCGCGAGCGGAATGCTTCCCTGTAATTGGCTCCCACAGATGTCCCCGAGCGAAGCATCTGTTTTCCCAGAACTTGAGCCACCGTTTCGCGTGGCAGAGAGGCATACAACCGGATGATGCCGAGTGCGTATTCCTTCGTGCGCTCCCGCAAGTCGCGCCGTTCCGCATCGTTGAGCACCATTGCCTCTCCCTGCATTTCTTCATACTTCATAATTCATCCTTCAGCCTTGCCAGGAGATATTGCACTCGCTCGAAGGCGTCCCGCTGGCGGATGCTGCGCTCCTCCTCGTCCAGGGTTTCGTCGAACTCCGCCACGTCTTTCGGGCCGACGTGATTCGGTGTGACGAACTTGCCCCCGATCTTCTTCAGGCCCTCCTTGACCAACGCCAGCTTGAGATGGGGCTTGAACGCCTTCACGACCGCCTCGACGCCGCCTGGGTAGTTGTGCAGCACGAAGTAGATGTCGTAAGCGTCCTTGCCCTTGCGCCGATCTTCCAGGGCCATGCCCTTCATGACCAGGAACGGCACCACCGAGGCGACCTGCACCTGCACTTCGTCCGTCGCGCCGTCCGGCAGCTTGCCCTTAACGCTCACCCTGGCTGGCTCGATCTGGAACGCCAGATCGCACCCCCGCGCCTTGCGCGGCTGCATGTCCAGCGCCTTCTGGGTGCGGCGGCTCTTGCCGGTGCCGCTATACTCGCCCGCCAGGAAATCCACCTGCACCACTTGCCCCCGCACGGTCTTGCGAAAGATGAACGGCTGCTGCTTGTCCTGGACGTAGCCGTGCTGGCCCAGGATCTCGCCGATCATCCGGTAACCCGCCTCCGTCAGCTTCTTGTGGTTCAGGGCCAGATCCACGTCAATGCTGCCGACGTGCCGCTCCTGGCTCTGCGGGATCAGCAACTCGGGAATCCATCCGCCCACCAGCACCATGTCGTCCCGATACTCACCGA
>CAYHFE010000308.1:0-9310 GCA_964355375.1 uncultured Verrucomicrobiota bacterium | reverse complement strand
CGGTTCATGGAAAGCTGTCCTTTCAAAAACGTGAACATGAACACGGCTGAGCTCGGCGGTGCCGCAATAGTATGAGTGTGCCTCCTGAAAACAAATCGCCCCAGATTCTCGTCACCGGCGGAGCCGGTTTCATCGGCTCCCATTTGGTGGAGCGCCTGCTGGGCACCGGCGCCACCGTGACGGTCATCGATGATGGTTCGACCGGAACCTTCGACAATTTGCGGTCGGTCACTGACCACACGCATCTGAAAGTCATTCGAGGCAAGATTTCCGAGTACCCTCATCTGCGCGAGGTGGTCGGCCAATCCTCGTTCGTCTATCACTTGGCGGCGGCGGTGGGCGTGGAGCTGGTGGTTCGGTCACCGGTTCGGACTATCGAAACAAACCTCCATGAAACCGAGGCCATTCTGAAGCAGGCCGGAGAATGCGGTGTCCCGGTCCTGATGACTTCGACTTCCGAGGTTTATGGCAAGAGCCAGAAACCGGCCTTTGGTGAAGAGGACGACCTTCTGATCGGCCCGCCGCACCTGGGGCGATGGAGTTACGCCTGTTCCAAGCTCATGGACGAGTTCCTGGCCATGGCCTACGCCAAGGAGAAAGGCTTAAGCGTTACCATCGTCCGCCTTTTCAACACCGTCGGACCGAGGCAAACCGGCCAGTATGGCATGGTCTTGCCGAGATTCATCAGCGCCGCCCAAGCCGGGCTTCCGCTCAGGGTTCACGGGGATGGCAGCCAGACGCGCTGTTTCTGCTACGTGCAGGACACGGTCGAGGCGCTGATCCGCCTGCGAGATTGTCCCGCCGCTGACGGAGAAGTGTTCAATATCGGAGGCACGGACGAGATCAGCATCCGGGCGCTGGCCGAGTTGGTCATTCGAACCCTCGAATCTCGATCGCCCTTGCAGTTCGTTCCCTACAGCGATGCCTATGAGATCGGATTTGAAGACATGATGCGGAGAAAGCCGATCGTGGAAAAGCTCTTCCGGGCCACGCAGTATCGTCCCACCACTCCGCTCGAAGAAATCATTCGATTAACCGCCGCGGCCCTCTAAAAACAAAAAAGGCATCCGGTGACGGATGCCCTTCGTTGTGTGAAAAGGGAAATCGAATCTTAGTTGCCTGGGAAGGCGAGGAGGTTGTCCCCGTCTGCCGCCTTGAGAAGCTCTTTCAAGCGAGACGTGGTGACCTGCTGAACGCTGCCGTCGCCGAGGGCCACGTCGCCTTGGCTCTGATGCAGATCCTTCGTGTAACCGGCGCCTTTGACGGCCGTGTGATTCGTGCCCATCTTGATGATTTCGGACTTGTTAATATCGCTATGGAGGGGCAGATCGTTGGTGATATTGCGATCGCCGGAGACAACGGACTGCGGGCGGGTTTCATCCGCATCCAGACCGACGAAATAGCTGGTGGCTTTATTCTTCAGCACGTTCATGTGCGTCGTCCAGTTCGTCGCCTCAGTCTTGTTGCCGTCGCTCGGGCAAACAATAATCTTTGGCGTGCTCAATTCGTTCGACATCGTCACGTAATGCATGTAGGTGAAAGCCGCATTCGCCGCGGTGGTGTATTCCGATGAACCGCCTTCGTTCGTGCTCAGCGACATGGGGAAACGATCGCCGTTGTCGGTGGCGAAAATACGGAAGGCCAATCCGACGTTTTTGAGATTGTTCACGCACTTGATCCGTTGGGCTTTGGCTTTGGCTTTGGCGAGGGCGGGCAAGAGCATTCCAGCGAGAATGGCGATGATGGCAATGACGACTAACAGCTCGATGAGCGTGAAAGCCCCGACTTTGTATTTACGAAAAACGCGGTTCATAGTTTCTTTCGGTTATTTTTGGGTTACGGTCGCCGCACTCTAATAAAACCATTTCGAGTGTCAACGTATTTTCATTGGAAAAAATCGTTCAGCAGGGTCGGTGCCATGCCCAAGCGTGCCTCCGGCAATCGACCTCCAATCTTTCGCCCGGCGAAGCCGTCGCCATTTCCACGCATTATGCGTGAAGATGACTCAGAGAGGGCCGTTCCCCAGCCGATCCTCGAGTGAGAACAACCCTTTACTTCCAGCGACTAGCTTCACGCAAAAAACGGCCAGGACGCATAAATTGACATAGGCCGCGGCCATGAGGTCATCCACGGTAATGCCCCATCCGCCGGGCCAGGATTGGCTTTGTCGCACGGGCCACGGTTTCACGATATCGAAAAACCGAAAGGCCAAAAAAACTCCGGCGGTCTCGATCCAGGAGGAACGTCCGAAGAAGGACTCGACAGACGGCCAGACGCCCCGCTCCCAAAACAGAATCGCGATCCAACTGAGAAAACATACGGGCATCGCGACGATCTCATCCAGAACCACCGAACCCGGATCCTTTGCTCCCAGCAGTCGCTCCGCCGGGCCCCCGACCGCGATGGAGAGCACGATTCCGCCAAGGATCCCGCCAGCAAAAAGAAGCCCGTTGGGAACTGTCAAAAGAAGGGCGAACCAGGCCAAACCCACCACCGAACCAAAAGTCCCCGGTGCCACGGGAATCCGTCCCACTCCAAACCCCTGGGCCAGCCAAAGCGATAGACGCCCCCTCGCAATCACAGGTCTTGCAGGAAAAGGCTGCGATTGCGCGAAAGATAAAACGCTCCGGAAATCAGGGTCAAGGCGACGGTGACCCATTTCGAGATTTCGGTGAACGTCGGAACCCACCAGGCGAAAACCGGCTTGGCCCACGAGCCCCATTCCGGATAGCTCCCCAGGACCAGGATCGCCAGGATCGAGACAATCTGGGAAATCGTCTTGTGCTTGCCATAACGTTCCGCGGCCAGGACCACCTGTTTGGAAGCCGCCAGCAGGCGCAATCCCGTAATGGCCAATTCCCGAGCGACGATGATGACCGCCATCCAAGCCGGCATTTGGTCTCGTCCGACGAACGCGATGAACGCCGAACAGGTCAGGATCTTGTCGGCCAACGGATCCATCAAAGTCCCGAAATCCGTGATCAAATGATCTCGGCGCGCGATCTCGCCATCAAAGTAATCCGTCAAACTGGCCGCGGAAAAAAGAAAGAGAGCCAGGGTATCGGAAAAGGGAAATGCGACGAACACCGCGACGAGAAACGCCGCGGTCAACCCGAGCCGGGAGACGGTTAATTTGTTGGGCAGATTCATCCAGTCCACTGCATCGTTGGCTCCGCGCCAATTCCCCGTCAATCCGACCGATGGGGTGAGCCGATCAGGCCCCGCCCCGCGAGGCCCGGGGGCTGAACCTCGCGCATCCCGCGTCGCCGCTCATCATGGGGCCGAAACCGACCGGGCCACGAGATCATAGTCCGTGTGCCCGATCACTTCGACTCGGGCGAACCGGCCGGCCGTGGCCGGGCCGCGAAGAAACACGCGCCCGTCGATATCGGGCGCGTCCGCCTCGCCCCGAGCCACCCAATACCGGCCTCGGAGTTTCGCGCCAGACCGATCGGATCCGCGGAGCAACCCATGCTCCCACGAGCTGACTTGGGCCTTGGCCAATTCGGTGGCATTCGCCTCCTTCTCGACCAAGACGCGGATCTCCCGACCGACGAAAGACTGCGCGACCTGTCGGGCGACCTGGAGCTGTTCCGCCATGGCCACCTCCCGACGCCTCTTCTTCGTGGCGGAAGGAACTTGGTTCAACATCTTGGCGGCTCGGGTTCCCTCCTCGCGGGAATAGGTAAACACACCGAGGCGCTCAAATTTCGTGTCCCGGATGAATTCCACCAGGCTGTTAAAGCAAGCATCCGTCTCACCGGGGAACCCCACGATGAAAGTCGTGCGAATGGCCATTCCGGGAATCCGCGCCCGCAAACGCTGAATCAAGTTCTCAATATGCTCTCGGGAGGTTTCGCGCCGCATCCGCTCGAGCATATTCGGGTGAATGTGCTGCAGCGGCATATCCACATAACGCGCCACCTTCGGACAATCGGCGATGGTCTCGATGAGCTCATCGGTCCAGTGCGCGGGATGAGTGTAGAGCAGCCGGATCCAAAAGTCTCCCTTGAGCTCATTCAACGCGCGCAACAAGGAACCGAGCGTGGTCGCGTCTTTGGGGAGAGCCCGCGCCGCCGCGCCAAATCTCTCCGGTGAGGCAATCGACCCCGTCCGTCCTGAACGCAGATCCAAGCCGTAGTAGGTCGAATCCTGCGAAATCAGGTTCAGCTCTTTGACCCCTTCCGCGATCAACCGCTTCGCTTCCTTGACGATGTCGGCCTGGGGCCGGCTCCGATGCGAGCCGCGCATCCGGGGAATCGTGCAGAAGCTGCACGGGTGATTGCATCCTTCGGCAATCTTGAGATAGGCGAAGTGCTTTGGGGTCAAACGAAACCGCGGCGTCGCGTAATCGGGAACGTAGCTGGGGCGCAGACTCACCCGCACCAC
The DNA here is from genome assembly GCA_964355375.1 of uncultured Verrucomicrobiota bacterium. GTDB lineage: Bacteria > Verrucomicrobiota > Verrucomicrobiia > Limisphaerales > SIBE01 > CAYHFE01. Next base: position 4,921 of record CAYHFE010000308.1, on the reverse strand, counting down.
CGGGCTCTCCTCGGGCGCTTCCCAGGCCTTGGATGCGAGTCGAGCTTTCGAACCTTGTCCGTCCAGTTCGGCCAATTTCTCCACAATCTTGCGCTGGGAACCGGGACGCCGGCTGGGCGCATCGACCCCCTTCCCCAAGCGAGACGCGCGCCGGCTCATCGCTTCTCGAACAATCGCTCCAACCTGCGCCACTTGGTCGATCCCCATGAACGCGTCCACTTCCGGGAGGAGCTTCGGCAAGTCGTCGCGAAACCGCTGCGACAGGCATCCCGACACGATCAATCCCTGGCCGCGGTTCCGGGCTTCCCGCAGCGCCGCCGATTCCAACACCGCATCGACGCTTTCCTCCTGCGCCGCGTCAATGAAGGAGCAGGTATTGACGATCACCACATCCGCGCTTGCGGCGTGGTTGGTGATCTCGACGCCCTCTTTGAGGAGCGAGCCCAGCATGACTTCGGCGTCCACCAGATTCTTCGCGCAGCCCAGGGAAATCAGTCCGACCCGAATCGGTCGCTGTTTCGGTCTATTGATCTTCAAGCTGGCGGCAAATTAAGCGGGACCTCCCTGCCAAAGCAAAGAAAAACAGCATCGGCGCCACTCCGCTCCCATGTCGCGGCCGTGGATTCGTCCGCTTTCATCTGTAGTATATGCAGTTCGAATTGGAGAGCATACGCGCCCTCGCGTGTTCCGCCCGGCGCCTCGCCGGGCGGCACGAAGGCCCAAAACAGTCACCAAACGCTGACTCGCTCGCAGGCGCCGGTGTGGTCGGCGAGGGCGCCGACCGCCGCACTCGAGGGCGCGTGCGCTCCTCATCTCAACTGAATCGTCACAGCTCAGTCGGGACGACTCACCGGCAACGGCAGCACCTCTCCCACATTCGTCGCCGGGGGCTCATAGACACCCGAACTCAAACTGGCCAGGGGATCGGCCGTCCGATAATGGTCCCACATGCGATATCCGACCAGCGCCAGCGCCAGGACCAATCCCCCCGCCGCGATCAGCCCCACCCATTGCCAATTCAGGCGGGAGATCTGCAGCATGACATAATCCATCGCACCCGGCCGCGACGGCGTGAGCCCGGGAGGTTGGCCAAACTGCTTGGTCGCCCCTAGTTCCCCCTCCAAATCCCGCAACACCGCCGCCACGTCAAGTCGCACGAGAGTCGCATAAGTCCGGACAAAGCCCCGGATATAAACCGGTGCGGGGAACATCTCGTATTTTCCCTCCTCCAAAGCTCGCACGTGATCCGTGCGAATCTTCGTGGCCTCAGCCACGTCATAGACCGTCAGGTTTTTTTTCTCACGGGCCAGACGCAACTGTTCGGCAACACTCGGCATTGCCTCCTTAGTAGCCGTTTCCCACCCTGTTTGGCAATCTCGGAAACAGGCGGTCCGCCGGTTCATCGATGCCGGCGGCCTCAACCGGCCTTGTTCTTACAGGCTCCCAGTTTCTTCAGTTCTTCGCAAGCTCCGGTGATTTGGAGCCGTTGGGTCTTGATCGAGAAGCCCAACTGGTGCGTGATCTCATCCTCCAATTTGGCGATCTTGTCGCTCTCAAACTCGACGATCTTCTCACAGTCCTGACATATAATGTGGTTGTGGTTGGGATGCTCGGCGTAATTCGGATCGTAAAACTTGTAGTCCTTGCCGAAATCCATCTCCCGCACCAATCCGCTCTCCGTCAGCAATGGCAGCGTGCGATAAACGGTCGCCCGCGAGACCGACTTGTCCCGCACGCGTGACCACCCCAGGAGCTGTTCAGCCGTGAAATGTTGATCCGTGCTGAAGACCGTCTCAATGATCGCCTGCCGCTGGGAAGTGATCCGCAGGTTTTTTCGGGCCAAAAACTCGATGAATTTCTGCTTCGACGACATTTTCTCGGCCTGCGGCATGACGGCAGTATATTTCCGCAACCGCTCAAGTCAACGGGCCGATTGGCGGGGACCGACGAACGGCGCATCGGTGAATGAGGACACGTTCAAACCACTCCCTTCCCGCCATCGGATGGAGGAGAACCAATGCGGTGCGGCGGCTCTCCTCATTCAAAGACGCGCCCCCGACGACCGGCCGCGGCCCCGCGAGTGCGACAATTCGGAGGCCGGGGAAAAGCGCTTGCCGGAAAAAGGGTCGCCCCATACCGTGCCGCCATGACCACATCCGCCCCATTACCAGAGGCCTTCCCCCCCTTCTCGATCCGCCGCTCCTCCCTCATCCCAGCCCTGATGATCTGGCTGTCCGCGACCAGTTCCATCATTGCCGCCCCACAAGTCATCGAGCTTTGGCCCGGCGCCGCCCCGGAGGAAAATGCCCCGATCGGCGAGGAGAAAGTCGTCATGTCACCGAAGCTCGAGCGGAAGCAGGTGGAAGTGACCGAGCCGACGAGAATGCTGTCCAATGTCACGAAGCCGACGCTCACGATCTATCGGCCGGCGCCGGAAAAAGACACCGGCGCGGCGATCCTGATCTGCCCGGGCGGCGGTTACTGGAACCTTTACTGGGAGTTGGAGGGAGAGGAGGTCGCCGTCTGGCTGAACTCGCTGGGCGTGACCGGCATCATCGTTAAATACAGAGTGCCGCGGCGCCCCGATGAACCCAAAGGCGAGCCGGCCCGACGCCCACTTCAAGACGCTCAGCGCGCGGTCAGCCTGGTTCGAAGCAAGGCCCAGGAGTGGGGCCTCCATCCTCAACGAATCGGGATGATCGGGTTCTCGGCGGGCGGCCATCTCGCCCTGGCCACCGCGACGAATTTCGATCGACGCAGCTATCCGCCAATAGATGACATCGACACGATCAGTTGCCGACCCGACTTCGCCATTCCGGTCTATTCCGGTTACCTCAAAGCCAAGGACAAGGATGAACTCGCCCCGGGTTTGCGCATCCCGACCGGCACGCCCCCGGTCTTTCTCGTCCATGGCGGCGACGATATCGTCAGCCCGCCGGAACACAGCGTCCTCATGTATCTCGCCCTCAAGCGGGCCGGCGTTCCCGCGGAATTGCACGTCTATGCCACGGCCACGCATGACTTCGGCGTGCGCGCGAGCGACCATCCCTACGCGACTTGGACGACGTCCTGCGCTCACTGGCTGAGGTATCAGGGATTCCTGACGCCGCCCGCGCGTCCGTCTGGCAAGTAGGAAAGGCCGTCGGTTATCTCGCTCCGATGATCGCGTTCTCCTCGAACACGGCGTGGCGGACGACGGTGCGCTGGTCGGATGTGAACGTGATGTGAATCTGCCCGTCCTGTGTCTGGATGGCGGTGGGATACCCAAAATCACCGGGGCCTTCCGCCAGGTTCCGCCGATGCGGGAACGATTGGCCTCCATCGGTGGAAATCGCCACGGTCAGAGGGCTCCGATCGTTCATGCTGTCGTTAAAGACCAGGACCAAGTGACCGTTCCGCAATTTGATGAAATCGACCGCCGCGTTCGGGTTGGGGAACTCCGCGTTGTGGCCTTCGCTCCAGGTCCGGCCGCCGTCCTTCGATTCGGACCGGATCAGGTAACCGTCTTTCACCGGTTCGTAGTTTCCGCCCCGCCGGCAGAAGGCGATCAAACGATCGTCGGAAATCTGCACCACGGCCGGTTGCAGATTCCCTTGTCGCGAACGAATTCGATTCGTCTCCGTCCAGCGTTTGGCCCGCGGATTGAACCGGAGAAACAACGAAGTCGTGTCCGGCCCGACCCATTCGGTGTTGCGCCCCGTCTCGTGATAGATGGGAAGCAGATAATCGCCGTCGTTCAAGACGATGGGATGACCGCGCACCATCGTCCCTTCTTCAAACGTGATCATGAACGAATCCGACCATGTCGTGGCTCCATCTTTTGAGATCTTGGCGGCGATGCGGGAAGAGGACCACGTGTCTCCGTAGCGCGTGACGTAAAACAGCCAGACCCAGCCGTCCGGCGCCTGCCAGACCACGCCGTTGCCCAGCGAAAGGAAGGGCTGGCTCGCGATCGGGACCGGCCGGGACCATGCCTTGGCGCCCTGGATCAGCCGGGAACCGAACACGGCCGTGCCGTCCGCATACTCACCTTCCCCGCCATAGTAAACGAGGTAAAGATCGCCATTGCGCAGCTCCTCGATGCAGGCCGGATGCTTGTAGTCGCCGGTCTTGATTTCGGGGCCAAAGACCCGTTCCACTCGCAGGCCGGGGCCCGACGCGAAGGTGATCGCGGCTTTGTTCGGAGGACGATTCGAGTCATTTCCCTGCGTCGGCACGGGATCGGCGTGAAGGCCCGATGCGAGGAGCAGCAGGGCGAGCGCAGTCGGCGGGAGGATAGTGGAAATATTCAGGTTCATCATTTGCATTCTGCTTCTTGCAGTGGATTCCGGGTGGAACGGGCAACTTGCCCGTTCCTGTGGGCTCCCAGCCCACAGGATCTGCTGCCAGAATTCAAACTGAATTGTGAGTTCAATTGCCGTGCCAGACTCGGCGGCAAGTTGCCGCCGAGAACGGCCAGGTTGGCCGTTCCACCCATTTCTCAAAACGCGCCTTAGCCCGGCGGCGGGGTGACGTAATCGATGCGAAAGGCTTTATTCGTCACGAAGAGCACCGTGACATCTCCCTCTTCGCTCGCGCCGTGCTCCATGACTTCGCCCTCGGGAAACCAGACGAACGTGCCCGGCTCGTAAGTGCCCGCGTGCGTGACCAAGCGGCCCTCCAAGACGTACATGCCATGACCGCAGGGGTGCGTGTGCCTGGGGTTGATCACGCCGGCGGGATAGCGCACCAAGCGAATGAGGGCGCCGGTTTCGGGGTCGGCGTAAAGCTCCTTGCGAAACAAGGCCCGACCAATGTGCTGGTTGAAATTCTCCTCCCACGGCATCGCCCGAGTGTCCAGCGCGGTCAATTTGGTTGGATCCATGGCGATGGTCTAACAGAAGGCCGATCGCTGGGAAAGGCCGGATCGGCGAGGCCCGCC
>CAYHFE010000307.1:2942-9317 GCA_964355375.1 uncultured Verrucomicrobiota bacterium | reverse complement strand
CAACATAGCCAGCCGACGCCGTGATCAGGTCGGTGATGTCCTTGCCGCCGGTGGCGGCGTCGTAGAACCGGGCCCGCCAGCCGCCGGTGAGAGAGGTCGCGGTGAGCTGGATGTCATCCGGGAGGTTGCCCCGGTTGGCGACTTTGATCAGATACGTGGCGACCTCTCCGGCGAGTTTAATCTGGCTCCGCGTTTGTGGAGAAGGCGAGTAGATTCCATCTCCGGTATAGCTCGTGTCCCCGCTGTTCCGAATCGCGAGGTCGATGTCATGCTGCGGCGTTTGGGAGCCGAATTTGTACGCACCTACGTCCACCGCCGGGCCGACGATTCGTGGTTGACCATCCAGATCGGTCCACGCGGGAAGAAGCGCGGTGGCGTCGCCGCGGTTGATGCATCCGGATCCGGCCTTCAGATGGAAGTCGAAGGTGGCCGGATCGACGAACTGAGGGTTGACGGAGAAGTCCGTGGCCGACTGGGTGAAGTTGAAGTAATTGGACTTGGTATTGCTGTAAATGCAGTTGTTGTTCAGGGCGGGAGTCCCGGTGTCGAAGCGGAAGCCCGCGTTCCGGTTGAAAGCGATGATATTGTTGGCGACTTTCGGCGAGCTCTTGAGGCAATAGAGCCCGTTGTCTTCACTGAAGGCGATGGTGTTGTTGATCAATTGGGGCGAGCCACCCTCGGTGAGGAGGATGCCGTTGGCAGCGTTCGAGTAAATGAGCGAACTCTGGATGACCGCGCTGGAGGCGAAAAGCTCCAGGCCCTGGCCGCCATTGTGCGAGACGATAAGGTTGTGAAACTGCGGGTTGCTTTGGTTCACATAAATCGCGGTGAACCGGTCAGCCCAGTTGATGTAACCCTGATTGGAGCCGGTGTAGGAAAGACGGGCTTGGGCGAGAACGGAGTTACCCGCCCGTGGCCCAAAATAAATGCCCTTCCAGTCCGCACGCGCAGGCGTTTTGTTCCGGGAAGTAAACACAATCGGGTCGGCGGCGGTGCCGATCGCCCGCAAGGTGCCATCCACAACCATTCTTTGGCCGGCCGACTTGACCACGACGCCGGAATCGATCGTGAACGTCCGGCCTTCCGGCACGCCCAACTCGCCGCCCAGGAAGTAAGCGAGGTTCTGGCCCGGGTTGGTCCAGCGCGTCCCGTCCCCGACGCCGCCGCCGGGGACGTAAATGCCCAGGTTGCCTTCGCCCGAGGCGGTGTTGCCGGACAGAGTCGGGAAGGTATCGACGGTGTCGAAAACGATCGCGTAATTGTCTTTGCCCACCGCTTCAAAGGCGGTGTCCGTCACCGTGCCGGACGACGAAAACACTTCGATGCCGTGACCCGAGCTGGGGCCGATGACGCACTTCCTGAACGAGGGCGAAGATTGGTTGACGTAGAACGCGGCGAAGCGATCGCCCCAATTCAGATACCCCAGATTCGAGCCGGGGTAACGGACCATGCAGTTGGCGAATTCCGAGGCGCTGGATGCGGGCGACAGGTAAATGCCTTTCCAGTCGGGCGCGGCCGGCACGGAGTTGGTGTCGTTGCTGGGTCCCGCGATGGTATCGTCCCGGTAGGAAGTGAAGGTGATGGGGCTGGTGTTTCCGACGGCCTTGATGACGCCATTGCAGTAAAGGCCGCTCCTCTTCAACTTGACGACCGTGCCCGGCTCGATCGTGAGCGTGACGTTGGCGTCGATCGTGACATCGGCCGTGATGACGTAGGGCGCATTGGTCGCCCAGCGCTTCCACAGGCCGTTCGTGGCCAGGTTTTCGCCCGCCACTTGAATCCCCTGAAAACGGTTGCCTTCGAATCGGACGTTGACTGGATCGGGCACCGACTCTCCGTGCATGGCGACGGCGTAGTAACCCTCGCCGCCCTTGCCGTTGCCTTTGAAGAGGGCATTGGCGATCAAGGGGCGGCTGCCTTGTTCGGCGATGAGGCCATGGCCGGCGCAGTCGTTGACGGTATAATCGCTCACGACCGAAGCGGAGCCGAACAACCAGAGGCCATGCCAGAGGCTGTTGCGAATGGTCAGATGGTCGAACCGCGGGCTGCTCTGGTCGAGGTAGATGCCGGTGAAGCGATCTCCCCAATTGATATATCCGAGGTTATCTCCACCGTATTCGATCGTCAGGTAACTCAGGACGGACTTGCCGGCTGCGGGACCGAAGTAGAGTCCTCGCCAGTCTCCGGGCTTGCGAGTGTCATTGCGGCTGGTGAAAAGAACCGGCTCGGCCTCGGTGCCTTGAACGAACAGGGTGCCGGAGATGTTCATCTTCTGGCCCGCGGTTTTTACAGCTACGCCAGATGATATGGTATTCGTCGTATTGGCTGGCAGCGACAATTCACCATTCATGAAGTAGAAGAATTGGGGTCCCGGTTTGTCCCAGACAATCGCGTCGCCGAGGCCACCTCCCGGGACGGCCAGACCCGGGAAGCCGGTCCCGCTCGACTGATTGCCGGACATTCTTGGAAATCGATCAATCGTATCCAGGACGATCGCGTAGGAGCCCGCCGCCATGTCGGTGAACGTGTTGTCCCGGACTTCCGCGGTGCTGGAGTAGAGGTAGAGGCCGTGGCCACCGTTCTTCGCGAACGTGCAGCCCGTGATGCGCGGGGAGCTCTGGTTGACATAGACAAAGCAGAACCGATCGGCCCAATTGATGTAACCCAGATTCTGTCCCGAGTAGCGGAACTGGCATTTCTCCAGGACGGAGGCTCCCGACTTGAGCCCGAGGTAAATGCCCTTCCAATCGCCGACGGCGGGCGCGTCGTTGGCGGCGTCGGTATTGCCACCCACGCTGTCATCGTGCCAGGAGGTGAACTGGATTGGAGCAGCCGCGCCGATGGCCTTGAGCGTGCCATCCATCCAGAGCCGGGCTTTCTTGAATTTCACCGTCGTGCCCGCTTCGATGGTCAGAGTCGTCGGTTCGGTGACGGTGACATCGCCGCTGATCAGGTAGGGCGCGTTGGACGCCCAATTCTTCCATTCGGCCGAGGAGGCGAGGGTGCCGCCCCAGATATTGACGGCTGAGACGATGTTGTCCTGAAACGTCAGAGCGCTCGGGACGGGAACACAGGTGGCGTCCATCGCGAGGGTGGGAGTGCCACCGGCCAGCGTCCCATTGGCGATAAAGCGAGTTTGGGAAATCGACGGTCGGCTGTTTTCCTCGGCCACGATGGCGTGGCCGCCGCATTGGGAGAACTCGCAACCGGTGATCAGGTTGGTTGATCCGAACAGCCAGAGACCATGATTCTGGCTCTTGGTGATCGTGACGTGGTCCAACTTGGGACTCGAGTAATCCACCATCAACGCCACGTTGCGGTCGGCCCAATGGATGTAGCCCAGCGTGGACTGGCCGGCGTACTCGATCGTGACATAACCGAGAATGGAAGCACCAGCGCCCGAGCCTAGATAGACGCCCTTCCAATCACCGGGAGCAGGTGTGGCCTTTCGGCTGGTAAACACCACCCGCTGCGCTTCCGTGCCATTGGCCAGAAGCTTGCCATAAACCATGATCCGCTGGCCGTCGGTTTTGAAAACCACTCCGGGGTCCACCGTGACGGTGCGGCCTTCAGGCACTCGGAGTTCACCGTTCACAAAGTACGGCAGATTCGCGCCGGGCCGGTTGAGGACCAGCTTGTCTCCGAAATCCCAGTTCCCGGGCAAGGCCACCCCGGCAAAGCCCGTGCCGGAGGCGGAATTATCCGCCAGCGACGGCAGGACATCGACGGCGTTGAGCGCCACGGCATAGTATCCGTCGCCGACGTTCTGAAAGGCCGTGTTCTTGATCGTCGCATTGCTGCTGAACAGTTCGATGCCATGCCCTGCGGTGTCCTGGATCCGGCAGTTATCGACGGTGAGAGGACAGCGGTTAACGTACATCGTGGCCAGCCGATCGGCCCAGTCGATGTAGCCGATATTCGAGCCGGCTCCTTGCAGAGTGCAGCCGCTCAGAATGGATCCCTTCGAAGTCGGGGAGAAATAGAATCCACGCCAGGCGGCGTTACCATTGCGGCTGAAGGTCGCCCCGGTGGCTTGCAGCGTGCCGTCCACCGAGATGCCGCATTTCGGGTTCATTTTCACGACGGTGCCTTGGTCCATCTTCAGGGTGGCGCCGGCTTTTACGGTGACTTGAGCTTCGATGACGTAAGGACCGCTGCCGAGTGTCCATTGCGCCGAGTCCAATGAGACGTCCTGAATGGCGGCGTTGGGACCGACGCGATTGACATAGGTTTGGGCCTGGGTCCAGACGCATGCGCCCAGCCACCCTGCCAGCAGGGTCATCCACCAGACGTTCCCCCTGCGCCGTGTCCGGCGGCTTCGAGAAAGACACTTTGTCCGAACTACAGATGGCGAAGTTGATTTCATAAAGCTTCTGTGATGGGTCTAGCTGTGTTCTCCCGATTCCGATGTGAATGGTCATTCATATTTCCCCCGAGCTGGGTGGCGGGGAAGGTCATTGAAATGATGCGATATATTCGTCGCGACAAGATCCACGAAACGTAGGACTGAACTTAGATACGCTGCCCGGTTGAAGCTCAACCCGGGTTGACACTCGAGGCCATCGAGGCACCACTGCTTCGACTGCCGCCGGCCACCGGATCCTGCTTCAAGCTGCAGGCTACGCAAAGTCTGTGCCGGAACGCTCCCCTTTTCTTGGCGGAGCCTCACCATGTTTTGCCCGACCTCAGGACGGCGTCGTTCCGTTTTAGGAACGCCGTGATGAACGCGCATTCCCGGCTCCCCAGGTGAACCGGCAACTCACCCGTCGAGCCCGGCCGCCGCTCGCCCCGAAGCCCGAAGTTTCTCACACTTATCCGCGACGAACGCCGCGAAAGCCTCCATGTAAATCTTCCCCGGCGTCATGAAATCAAATTCTGTCGGACGCTCCTGGAAGAATTCCCGATGAACCCGGGTCCAGATCAGCCGCCCGTCCGTGCCAATGTTGACCTTGGTCACGCCCAGAGCAATCGCCTGCACCAGCTCACTTTCGGAAACCCCGCTCGCGCCCTCCACCAACCTCCCGCCGGCCGCATTGATTCGCGCCACCTCCGCGGCGGGAACGGCCGACCCGCCATGCAAGACGAGTGGGAATCCCGGCAACCGCTTCTGAATCTCACTCAATCGGTCAAAGTGCAGCCGCTGCTTTCCGGCGAACTTGTAAGCGCCATGGCTCGTCCCGATGGCCACCGCCAGGCTGTCGCAGCCCGTCCGCTGGACGAATTCCTCGGCCTGGGCGGGGTCGGTCAGAATCGCGTCCTGCGCGCTCACCGCCATATCGTCCTCAATTCCTCTCAGCAAACCCAGCTCCGCCTCGACCGCGAGGCCGCGCGCGTGCGCCTTCTCCACAACCCGCCGCGTGATCGCCACATTCTCGGCGAACGGGTGATGGGAGGCGTCGATCATGACCGAACTGTAATGGCCGGAGCTCACGGCCTCGTCGCAACTGGCTTCATCCCCGTGGTCGAGATGGACCCCGAAAAGGACCTCCGGGTAGATCGACTCGGCGCCGCGCAGCAACTCCTCCAGCATCCGCGGATGCGCGTAGCTCCGCATGACCCGGCTGAACTGCACGATCATGGGCGCGCCCGCCGCCGCCGCTCCGCGAAACAAACCGTGAATCTGCTCCAAGTTCGAAACGTTGAAGGCGCCCAAGGCACAGTGCCCGTAGGCCGCTTTCATGAGGTCGAGAGTCGCGACACGCATGGATTTGATGGATGAGTCCGAACTACCGGGCGCATCTCATGAAAAGCCCGCCCGAGGGTCAAGGCGATTCGCCCTTCCGGATCCGCATCTCTGCCACCGAAGTCGGGGAGCACACGCGCCCCCGCGTGTTCCCGTCGGCGCCCTCGCCGAAGGGTTCGAGGCCGGCCCACGCGACACACTGTGCTGCATGCGGCCGATGCAGGATCCGGAAAGACGGCCCCTCTTCTCCTCGACCCTCGCCTCTCTTCGGAAGGGAAGAGAGGGACAAGAGGCACGGTGATTTGCTTCCTCAGATTGCATAATTCAACGGCAGTGGGCGCGAGCGCTCGCGGTCTGATTTCATGGAAACGGCCCAGGCGGGCGGTCAGACCCGTTGGTCAGACCAGGCTAGGCAAGAAGCCCGGCGGACGCTACTCTCCCGCTTCCCGAATGATGACGCGCAAGAATCCATCGATGACCATGACCCAATACCCTTCCTTCCGCAATCTGCCCGCTCTGGCCGGCATCTGCCCGATGTCCGAGGCCATGAAACCGGGGCTTTCAGTCGAGCAATGCGTCACCCGGCTCAAACGCCATCATTACGCCCTGAAAAGGCTCCACCAGATCTTCATCGCGCGCCTCACCGCCGAGCCGATTTACGAACTGAAGATGGCCTTCAGCCTTCACGCCCA
>CAYHFE010000307.1:0-2842 GCA_964355375.1 uncultured Verrucomicrobiota bacterium | reverse complement strand
CTCTGTCGTTTTGCGCTCCTCGAGCTGGACGATCTGCTGGCGTTTGGACAGAAGACCATCGAGGCCTTGGTCTCCATCGCCGGTCGTGACCAAGCCCGCGCTGGACTGGCCTTGCTAGATGACTGTTTGGCGGCGGCCGGCGGAATCGATGGCACCAAGGAACCCGTCACCAAGACAATCCAAAGACTCCATTCCGCGGCGCCGTATCGCTACGATGGCACGCCTCGGCGCGACGAACGATTCCCCGATCCCTACAACATGGGGGTCAATGCCGAAGTGTTCCTGTACGAACCCAAGTTTCCGCCGCCACCCAAAACCCTCATGATGTATTACAAGCGGCTGCGCGAAATCGACGTCCCGGAAATGATGGCCAGCATCATCACGGAAACAACGGACAAGCCCTGGGACTACTATCGCGACCTGACCCGCCAGCTTTGGGACGAGGCCCGTCACGCCATGATGGGAGAAGTTGGCTTCGTCCATCTGGGTGTCGATTGGCGCCAGGTCATGATCAACTTCACCTGGTCGCTGGCCCTCAACACCCAGCTCAAACCGATCGAACGCCACGCCGTCCTTTACTTCATTGAACAAGGCTTGATGCCGCGGAACGGCAAGCGATTCGAATGGGAGGTGGGTTTGGCTTCGGGCAACCCGCTCGCCGCCTTGTTCCAGGACTACGACTGGGCCGACGAAGTGCTTCACGCCAAAATCGGGCGCGATTGGTATCTGACCGAATTCAAGAATCCAGCCGAAGCCACGCGCTTCGGCGATGACTGCTGGTCGCGAGTTCTGATGGGCTGGAGCGACTGGCGGAATCAAGGCTTGACCCAACATCGCAACTGGTGGCCCGACGTCTATCGCGCCGCCTGCCAACAATGGGGAACCGAACCCGATCCGGAAGTGCTGGCCTACTCAACGAGCTACGAATCCGTCCGCGCCGATCTGAAGACCATCTCCGCCTCGGGATAGGCATCGTTCCCTGACTGGCGAAGACGATGGTGGGCGATGAGGGATTTGAACCCCCGACCTACTGCGTGTAAAGCAGACGCGCTAACCCCTGCGCCAATCGCCCCCAACCGAGCTCTTACTATGCCCGCTTCCGAGTGAGCGGCAAGCTGATTTGGAAAATCCTAAAACAGCGCATCACGACTCGCGGCATCTCTTCGCGACCCGTTGCATCGAGAGCGGGGTGGACATCCCAACCGTCTCACGCTGGCTTGGCCACAAGGACGGAGGTGCCCTGGCGATGCGGGTTTACGGCCACTTGCGCGATCAGCATTCGACCGAGATGGCGCGGAGGGTCCCTTTCTCAGGAATCTGCCATTTTTGCTCCGGCGCCGCACGGCGCACCGCGATTGCCTCTCTCGGAAGCAGAACAAGCCACAAACTCCAGATTCCGCTTTTTCAAAACGGAGAGGAGATGGTAAGCTCCCGTGCGTGCTGACTTTGGAAGGCATTTACCGGGACGGCAAAGTGGAATTGGCCGAGAAGCCCGCTCAAATCACGGAGGCGAAGGTGCTGGTCACCTTCCTCGAGGCACGAACAATCGACCTCCAGGCACGGGGCATCGACGCAGCTCAGACAGCCGACCTCCGCGCAAGACTTCAGACCTTCGCCGAAGACTGGGATCGGCCCGAAGCCGCAATCTACGATGAAGACCCGGCGCGGTGAGGTTGTCCTCGTCCTTTTCCCGAATTCGGATCTCCGCACTGCGAAGCGATTCAAAGTCACTTTGATGTCGCGTCTGGCTTCTCCCCGGGCGGTTCGGCGCATGGCCGCACCCACCGTCATGTCCTTGACGCGGCGGGAGCCGGAGATAGAGTGCTCCCATGAAAACGTTGAGTGTGACGAAAGCCTCCAAGAGCTTCTCCGACTGCGTCAACCGGGTCTATTCCCGGAAAGAGTCCTTTGCCATCGTCAAGCTCGGCGTTCCCTACGCTCTTCTGGTACCCGCGCCTGGGGGAGGCTCCAACAGCCATGAGCTAGCCGACGATCTGGCCAACGCCAGCCTGAGTGCAGAGGACAAGCGAGCCGTAGCGGCAGCCGCACGCAAGGGCCGCGACACGCTGAAGCCGCTCAAGAATCCGTGGGGTTGATCCTTGATAGTTCATTGCTGATTGCGGACGAACGCCAAGGTTTCGATCTGTCGGTTTGGCTGCGGGCGCGCCCCCCGGAGCCGGTCGCAGTCAGCGTCATCACCTTCAGCGAGTTGTGGTTTGGAATCGAGGTGGAAGAGGATGCCAGCCGCGCCCGGCGCCGCCGCCGGTGGATCGAGAAGATCTTCCGCCGCCTGGAAGTCATCCCCGTGGATCCCCGCATCGCACGCGTTCATGCCAGAATCTGGGCCAAACTCACTGCCTCCGGCAAGATGATTGGACCGCACGACCTGATCGTTGCCGCGACGGCCCTGCAGAGGCGTTGGGCCGTCGCCACGTTCAACGCGCGGGAGTTCCGTCATGTCCGCGACTTGGAGGTAGTTGAGCCCACCTCCGGGTAACAGATGCGTGCGCGTGGTCTGCTCCACCCCCGGTCTTTCGATTCCGAACACTCCCGATTCTAAACTATGCCCCCAGCCTGCGAACTGCCCTTGTGAACGGGACGGAACGAGCTTCCTAAGCCACGATTCGAGCGGCCCAGAATCGATTTCTGCCGGTCCGCATCGGCTCTCCAAATCTGATACTGGCATCTGATACTATCTGCCATTTTTCAAGCTAAAGAGGGAATGAATGAGATAGTAGCGACGTCGAGATGACCCTTATTTTTAGAGAGTTTGATGAGTTGAGACCATTAGAGCCTGTTTTAAAATTGAAAAGGGTCCTGCGGCGAGGGATTTTGGCTGCGG
>CAYHFE010000306.1:0-9319 GCA_964355375.1 uncultured Verrucomicrobiota bacterium | reverse complement strand
TCATGCTGGGCCTCGGTTGCCGTCATCTCCCCCAGGAAAAACCGGCCGTGCCACTCTTTTCCCAGGAGGGCGTTCCCCAAGGTTGGGTCGTGCGGCATGGGGCCGATGTCAAAAATCCGCCCCCGGAAGGGGCCGTCTGGAAAGTGGAAAAGGGCGTCTTGCATGGCAGCACGCCCGGCGGCACCTGGCTGGTGAGCGAGCGCGAATACGGCGATTTCATTCTGGAGTTCGAATTCAAACTGGGCGAGCAGGGCCAGAGCGGCTGTGGACTCCGTTTTCCCATGCAGGGCGATCCGGCCTTCGAGGGACTCGAGCTTCAGATGGTCGATCCGCGCTATTATGGCAGCACCCCAAGTCAGCCCGCTGAATTGACCGGCAGCCTTTACCGAGCCGTCGCCCCGCAGGTTCAAGTCTTAAAACCAACTGATTGGAACAAGTATGAAATCGCCTGCGAGGGAGCCTGGATCAAGGTGGTGTTGAACGGGCAGCTCATCCTCGATGTGAACCTTGATCAGGAAACCAAGAAACCGAAGCGCGCCGACAATTCGGAGGCGCCGCCGCTGAAGAATCGACCGCGTCGCGGCCACCTCGGCTTTCAGGAATTAAGTCGCGGCGGCGGACCCGTGGAGATCCGCAACGCGCGGATCCGCGAGCTCGAGTAAGAGCGGCCAGACCGCGCCGGGCGATGCGGCCGGAGTCGTGCCGATCACTTGGCGTCCCGGCTTGGCTTGCCCCTTCTCGGATACTCGTCGGCGAGTTTGCGACAGGCCTCAGCGACGACCGCGAGGTGTTCCAGAAACTCTTCCCGCTGGGCTTCGGGCAGGACAGAGAGAACTTCGCTCTGGAGGGCGAGGGCGAGTTCCCGGACCTCGGTGAATTTCCGTTTTCCCGTCGGGAGCAGGCGAATGCGATGGGCTCGCCGGTCACGCTCGTGCGGCTGCCGTTTCAACCAGCCGGCGGACTCCATCCGTTCGAGCAGGGAGGCGACGGTGTTGGGATCGCTGGCCATCGCGTCCGTCAGCTCGCGCTGGGTCATTCCGACCGGCGCGCCCTCCAGGAGGGTTCGCATGACGGTGAACTGATCCGGGGTGACCCGGGTGTGGGAAATGCGGCGGCGGAAGGCTTGGTTGAGTCCGTACCAGGCACGCCGCAACAAGAGCGGCAAACGCCGGCGCGAGGGCGAGTCAATCGCGGCCGCCGCCGGGCCGTCCAGCCCCTGGCTGAGCTCAATGGTAGCAGTTCTCATTTTGACAAGTATGTAGTCCCGGCTTCAGCCGGTCGCCACGTGAAAACCGGCTCAAGCCGGAACTACATGCGTGGAACGGACCGTGTCCTGAGTCAAAATGAGAACTGTTGGCTCAATGGTATTGCGATTTGACAATTGGTACGTGTAAGTAGTATTTCGGTTGCGCGTTTTCCGGTGGTG
This sequence comes from uncultured Verrucomicrobiota bacterium, assembly GCA_964355375.1. Lineage (GTDB taxonomy): Bacteria > Verrucomicrobiota > Verrucomicrobiia > Limisphaerales > SIBE01 > CAYHFE01. Next base: position 7,893 of record CAYHFE010000306.1, on the reverse strand, counting down.
TAGAATAGTGGGGCCGATCTGGGAAGCAATTAGTTTGGGCTGAGTCTTGACGGGTTCGGGTCGGAGCGTTGAATTATTTGGAAAGGTTCGTCATGAGAAGAACACCTTTGGCTTGGTTGGCGGCGGTTGGTTTGGGGCTGGGCTGGGCCCAGAGCCCGACGCCTTCTCTTCAGGCCGCGCCGGCGCGCGGGTGGCTGAGCTGGCGAGGACCGCAACAGAACGGAACCTCCGGCGAACGCGGACTGCCCGATGTGTTCGCCACTCAGGACGCGCTGTGGTCGGCGGATTTTCCCGGCCAATCCACCCCGGTCATCGCCAATGGCAAGGTTTATATCGTCGGCTACATCGACGAAGGCCCGGATCTTCGGGAGGGAGTGGCTTGTTTCGACGCCGAGACCGGCCGGAAGCTGTGGGAGCAGCGTTACAACGATTTTCTCAGCGACACGATTTACCTGCGCTACGCCACTTCGAGCCCGGCCATTGATCCGGAGACGGGGAATGTCTATTTGCAGGGAACGCAAGGTTTGCTCGCGGCGTTCACGGAGGACGGGAAGCCTCTGTGGAAACACTCGATGATGGAGCTGTATGGACGTCTGACCTTTCCCAACAGCCGCACCGCGTCGCCGGTGATCGATCGCGATCTGGTCATCACCCGGGGGATCACGGCCAATTGGGGAGGGCAAGGCGCGGCCGGCGATCGGTTCTACGCCTTTGACAAGAAAAACGGTGAACTGGTCTGGGTATCGACTCCCGGCGATCGTCCCCGCGACAATTCCTTCTCTCATCCCTATCTCGGCTGGCTCGATGGACGCCGGGTGTTTTACTCGGCGACGGGCGATGGCAGCGTCGTTTGTGTCAACACCCGCACCGGCGATCCGCTCTGGCGCGTGCCGCTTTTCAAGGCTGGCATCAACGCAACCGTGCTGGTCCACAATAACGACAAAGTGATCGCGATTTACGGGACGCCCTACGAGCCGGGCCAGATGGTGGCGTTGAAGATTCCGCACGTCGCTCCCACCAATGCCGTGGCCGGGCCGGTCGTGATCGAACGCTCCCAGCTCGAGCTCTGGAGCAACGAGCTCTCCACCTCCACCAGCTCGCCCATCCTCGTGGGCGATCGCATCTACGTGGTAAGCGAAAAGGGAGATCTGTGCTCGGTGGACGTGAGCAATGGCAAGATCCTCTGGCGGCTGAAAATCGGGATCGAACAGCGCAATGCCTGCCTGCTCTATGCCGACGGCAAACTTTATGTGCCGATGCTGGATGACCCGGCCAGCAAAGGCGACGGGTCGAGTGAAGCGGGCACCAAGGGCGCGTTTTACGTCATTCGACCCGACGATAAACAGGGCACGATCCTGGCCCACATTGCCCTGGAGGGGAAGTGTTTTGGAACTCCCGCAGCCTACAACGGCAAGGTTTATCTGCAAACGACCAAGAAGGTCTATTGTTTTGGCCGGAAGGGAAACAATCCCGGTTTGGCGCCGGAGCCCGCTCCCGAAGCGTGGCCGGCTCCCGGACCGGCCACCCAGCTTCAGATCATTCCCTCGGAAATTCTGGTGAAGCCGGGCCAAGCCGCCTCGTTTCGCGCCCGCAAGTTGGATGCGAACGGATTCACGGTTTCCGAGATCAAGGACATGAAGGCGATTCGCTGGGCTTCCTACGTCCCACCCACGGCGCGTGTTCGGTCCACTCTGAAGATCAACTTCAATGCCGACGGCAACGCGATCGCGGCGTCCGACCCGACCCCTTCGGCGGGCGCATTCGAAGCGACGCTCGACGGGTTAAAGGGCTACATTCGCGGACGGGTTCTGCCGGGTCTGCCTTTGCAGGCGGATTTCGAGACGCTCCAGTTGTCGGAGACAACGACCAACGCATTTGAAACGCCCACGGCCTTCGCTTATCCGCCTCTTCCCTGGATTGGAGCGCGATTCAAGTTCGAGGTGCGCGACAAAGACGGGACCAAGGCGCTGACTAAAACGATCGACAACAAGTTTTTTCAACGGGCCTTTGTTTTTATCGGCGAGCCCGAGATGAGAAACTATACGATTCAAGCCGACGTCATGAGCGAGGGGAACCGACGGAAGATGTCCGACGTGGGCTTGATCAACCAGCGGTACTTGATCGTCCTCAAGGGCAACGAACAGAAGCTCGAGGTCAATTCCAACCAGGAGCGGCTGCGAGTCCCGGCCTCTGAGGAAGCGTCCAACATCAAGTGGTCGCCCAACGTCTGGTACCGGCTCAAGGCCCGGGTCGATAACGCCCCGGACGGCTCCGGCGTGGTTCGCGCCAAGGCCTGGAAACGGGACGAACCCGAGCCGGCCGCCTGGACGATCGAGGTTCCACACAAGACGGCGCACCCGAGCGGTTCGCCGGGGCTGTTTGGTTTCGCGCCCCAAGAGATGCGGGTGTTCATTGACAATGTCCAGGTGACCGCGAATTGAAGAACCGATCATGCCGAAGGCCGTCCCAAGCAAACTGCGCTGCGCTTCTCGTCCGCTGAAACAACCCCCAGCCGTGAGTTCGGTGGTCGGCCGGTTTGGCACTGGGGCTCTCGCTTTGACCGAAAATCCAACATCATGAAAATACTTCCTCTCGTTTGGGCGAGCGTCGCCTTCGCCATTGTCGCACCGTCTCGAGCCGATGACTGGCCCCAATGGGGCGGCCCGAGCCCGGGCCGCAATATGTTCTCGCCGGCCAAGGGTCTGCCCGATCGATTTGAGCCCGGCAAGTTCAAGCCCGGCACCGAAGAGGTGGACCTGAAGACGACCAAGAATGTGAAATGGGCGGTCAAGCTCGGCTCGCAAAGCTATGGCAATGTCACGATCGCCGGGGGCAAGGTCTTCGTCGGGACGAATAATGACTCCCCGCGCGATCCGAAGCACCAAGGCGACCGGAGCATCCTGATGGTCTTTGACGAGAAGACCGGAGAATTCCTCTGGCAACTCGTCGTTCCTAAATTGGCCTCGGGCAAGGTCAACGATTGGGAAAACCTCGGCTTGCTTTCGTCACCCACCGTCGAGGGCGACCGCATCTTCCTCGTGACGAGCCGCTGTGAAGTGATTTGCCTGGACGTGAATGGCCTGGCCAACGGCAATGACGGTCCGTTCCAGGACGAGGCTCAATATTTGGCCGGACCCGGCAAACCGAAAGTGGCGCCCGGGCCGCGCGACGCCGACATCATTTGGAAGTACGACATGATGGACGAGCTCGGGGTATTCCCGCATAACGCCTCCAACTGTTCCGTGATCGTGGTGGATGAGATTGTTTACGCCGGCACGTCCAACGGACAGGATTGGACCCATTCCAATATCCCCTCGCCTCTCTCCCCCAGTTTCATCGCCTTGAACCGAAAGACCGGGGAGTTTCTCGGGGAGGATGACGCTGGCATCAGCCGACGCATCTTCCACGGTCAGTGGAGTTCGCCCTCCGCCGGCCTGGTCAACGGCAAGAAGTTGATCTTTTTCGGAGGCGGAGATGGCTGGTGTTACGCCTTTGACGCCGTGCCGGTCAAGAGCGGTGATACCAGTCTGTTGAAGACCGCCTGGAAATACGACTGCAATCCGCCGGAGTACAAGGTCAAGGACGGGAAACCGATCAAATATCCGGCGGCGGAAGGACCGAGCGAAATCAACGGCACCCCCGTCCTCTACAAGAATCGCATTTACGTCGCCACCGGCCAGGATCCGGAGCACGGCGAAGGAGTGGGGCACCTGCTTTGCCTCGATGCCACCCAGACCGGCGACATCACCAAGTCGGGCGCCATCTGGAGTTTCAAAGGCATTCACCGGAGCATCTCCACGGTTTCGATCGATCCCAACACCGGCTTGCTCTTCATCGGCGACTTCTCCGGTTTCATTCATTGTTTGGACGCGGAGACGGGCCAGCTTTACTGGTCCCACGACATGAAAGCCCACCTTTGGGGCTCGACCATGGTGGCTGATGGCAAGCTTTACGCCGGGGATGAGGATGGCGATTTCGTCGTGCTCGCCGCCACCAAGGAGAAACAGAAGCCGCTCAGTGAAACCAATCTGGGATCGCCGATCTATTCCACGCCGGTGGTGGCCAACGGCGTGATTTACGTGACTTCGAACACGCATCTCTACGCGTTCCACGATGCGGCCCGGAGCGCCGCGGAGAAGGATCAGCCCGCCCGCCTCGACCTCGACCTCAAGAAACCTTAAATTGTATGTCTGTTGACCCTGCCGCGATCAAGGCGGCTCAAGAAAAACTCGATGCGCACACGCGCGAGATCATCCAGTGGCATTTCTCGCCGGACACCGGTGGCTCCTTCTGGCTTGATTGGGCCAAGAACGCGGGCTGGAACCCGGCAACGGAGGTCAAAGGATTTGCCGATCTGCAGCGTTTCCCCCATTTCCAGGACGAATGGTTGCGCGACCTGCAGCCCGAAGTCTGGGTGCCTAAGAAGTACCAGGGCCGCCCTTTCAACATCTTTGAAACCGGCGGCACCACCGGCATGCCCAAGCAACGCATCGGCTGGGATGACTACAAAGTCGATTATGAGGAGTTCTCCGGGAAGATTGCGGACGCTCATTTCCCGCGTGGCGGCGCCTGGTTGATGGTGGGTCCGACCGGCCCGCGGCGGCTGCGGCTGGCCATTGAGCACCTGGCTAACTTCCGCGGCAGTTCGTGTTACTTTGTGGATCTGGATCCCCGCTGGGTGAAGAAAGTGATCACCAACAAACAGCCGGACCAGGCCAAAGCCTACATGGAACATGTGGTGGACCAGGCGGTCACCATCTTGCGACACCGCAAAGTGAGCGGTCTGTTCACGACGCCCAAACTGCTCGAGGCGCTTTCGGAAAAGATCAACCTTCACGACGCTGGAATTCGCGGGGTATTCTGTGGCGGCACTTCAATGTCCCCCCAGTATGTCCGATTCCTGATCGAGGAAGTCCTGGAGAACCGCCTTGGCTTCTATCCAACCTACGGCAACACCCTGATGGGCCTCGCCGCCAGCGTTCCTTTGAAGCCGGAGGACAATTTCTCGGTCACGTATTACTCCCCCCAGCCGCGCGCCGTCCTCCGGGTCGTCGATCCAAACCAGACGGACCAGCTCAAGAACTATGGCGAATGGGGTCGGGTCGAATTGACGACGCTGACCAAGGAGTTCTTCATGCCCCGATTTCTCGAACGCGACGAAGCCCTGCGCCGCCTGCCCCGCGAACCTTACGCCTGGGATGGTGTGGCCGATGTCCGTCCGTTCGGCGCCATGGAGAAGAAAATCGTGGAGGGCGTCTATTAGCGTTCATTCGGGTAGGGGAGCGGGGCGCGTGACGACGGCTCTGCAGTCGTCGAGGGACCGTTCTCTCCCCGTGAACTTGGGTGGGGTGAGACTCTCTCGAGCCCTGACTTTTTTGCCGACCAAGATTCCAGGGCTCGACGGAGTCTCGCCCCACCGGAGGATGGATTCATGGGCACGATGGGCCAGCTTCGTCCGGGGCGTATTGCAGGCTGGCTTTGGCGGGCTGCTGGTTCTTGGAACGATCCGGTTGGCTTTGGCCCAAGTCGAAAGCGCGAATGAAGTTGCCCCAGCCCGTTACGAAACCCGGCGCGATCACGACCCCAATGGCCTCGGCAAGTTCTATTTTGGCCGGGAGATTGCCCGCGTCATGGGGCATCAGGGAGCGGACTGGCTGGAGCGGCCGGAGCGCGAGGATGAAGAGAAAACGAGTTTGATGGTCGAAGCCCTTAAACTCAAGGCTGGCGATGTGGTGGCAGACATCGGGGCAGGCACGGGCTATCTGAGTTGGCGGATGGCACAAAGGGTCGGGGGAAAGGGCCGGGTTTATGGCGTCGATATTCAGCAGGAGATGCTGGATCTCTTGTCCAAGAAATCGGCCGAGCGCGGGATGACCAATATCATTCCCGTGCTCGGAGCCGTGACCGAGACTCGCCTCCCGACCCATGGGATCGATCTCGCGATCATGGTCGATGTCTATCACGAGTTCTCCCATCCGTTTGAAATGATGCATTCAATCTGCGCGTCCCTCAAACCGGGCGGGCGGGTCGTGTTTGTCGAGTTTCGAGCCGAGGATCCAAATGTTCCGATCAAGAGCGTTCACAAGATGACCGAGGCGCAGGTGAAGAAGGAAGCGGCGGCTCATCCCCTGGAATGGGTGGAGACGATCGGCACTCTCCCTTGGCAGCACTTGATCGTCTTTCGCAAGAAAGAGCGATGAACGAACCGCCGGGCTGGCCACCGCCTGGGGGTGGATCGCCGTCTCGGACCCACCGCCCAAGATCACTCGAACGGTTTTGCAGCGAGGCCCCGGGTTTGACCGGCCAGCTTGGGTGGCTTGATCGCGATCAAGCGCCGGACAAGAAAGAAGCCCAACAGGCCGATGAGCGCGATCGCGAACCAAGGCGAAAACAGCGCCACGATCGATGTGAGAAGAGAACCTCCGAGTTCGGCGGTGGCCACCGCGGGGTTGCCCAGACCGCCCGTTCCCACCAGTGAGACGCCGCGCAACGCCACCGTGCCCGCTTGAATCAAACCGGCGGCACCGCCCCCGGCGATGACCGCCAGGGTCCATCGCAGAAACGGGCTCATCTCGGTGACCATGGAGGCGGTCACAACGGTTCCCGCGACGATGGCCGCGGGTGTGGCCACCACATCGAGGAAATGATCGAACCACGGAATGAAATAGCCGGCGATCTCCAAGGCGGTGGCGATGGAAAAGGCGATCAACGCGGCCTCCGAACCGATCCACTGAAATCCGGACGCGAGCGTCAAGTGCCCGGAGTAAGCGGCGATGCTCATAACGAGCAGCGGCACGAAGACGCGAAATCCGCAGGCCGCGCTCAGGCCAATTCCGACGCAAAGGCTCAGGATGGTTTCCATAGATGGCAAAGATATCTGGTTAATGACGAATCCGATCCACGCACACAGCTTAAAGAGCGGGATCCTCGGTCATTTGTTACAGTTCTCTTCTTGGAGCCGTGTGTCAAATCCGTCGCCGCTGCGCCCGGACCCGATCTTCCGGATGTCGGGCACGGTTCGTGATGAACCGGCGACGACGGCCCCCCGCACACTCTGAGAGCCTGCTCGGAGAAGAGAGCGGGCGCTGTTTCGATCGGACGGGGGTTAGCTGAGTTCCGAACGGATCATTTCCAGAAGTGCTTGGCTGGCCCGGACGGTCGCGGATTCTTCATGAAGGGCTTTCCGGTTAGTGAGGCGTCGCAGCCGCGCCACCCTCGGCGGGAGTCGCTGGCGGACGGAAGAACAACGCCAGCGCCAAGGCCGCGAGAGACGCAGCGGCGAGCGGCACGAGGAACAAGCTCCGGAAATCCGTCACGCTCGTCGCCGGGTTCGTGAAGACTTTTTGCATGAGGTAGGGGCACAGGGAGTTCGCCACCAGGGCGCCGATGCCGAGAATCATGACGTTAAACAAGCCCTGCGCGCTGGAGCGGGCGTCCTTGGGGAAATAGGCATCCACGAAGATATAGACCGTGGCGAAGAAAAACGCGTAGCAGATGCCGTGAAGCACCTGCACGAGGATGATCCATTCCTTGTGTTGCGGGAAGAACGCATAGACCGCGAAGCGCGCCGCGTGTCCGAGGACGCCGATGATCATCGTGGACCGCCAGCCGAGTTTCTTGAGCGTCGCGCCCAGGATGAACATGGTGAGAATCTCCGCCACTTGGCCAATGCTCATCACCGGCATGATCCAGTTGCCCGGAATGCCCACGCCGCCCGACTGAACCGAGGCTCCGAGAAACGTGCCGGTCCAGTTGAAGTAGCAGTTGTGGACGAAGGCGTCCATGAACGTGACCAGCCAGAGCACCAGGACGAACGGATGCTTGAGCAACCGCATCGTTTCGAGCCAGGCCAGCTTGTGGGCGCCGGAGTCGGCTTTCTTCGGAGGCGTGTGC
>CAYHFE010000305.1:0-9324 GCA_964355375.1 uncultured Verrucomicrobiota bacterium | reverse complement strand
TCACGTGGCGACCGGCTGAAGCCGGGACTACATACTTGCCAAAATGAGAACTGCTTTCGAAACACGCTCTAGGGATGACACCGCCCGGGAAATCGGACTAGATTGGCGGCATGCAAAATCCGATCATTGTGGCGTTGGATGTGCCGCAAGTGGCAATGGCCTGGCGGTTGATCGAGGAGCTCGCGCCGGTCGTAGGCGCCTTCAAGATTGGCAGCGAACTGTTCACGACGGCGGGCCCAGAGCTGATCCGCCGAGTCCGGGCCCATGGCGCGGCCGTGTTCCTCGACCTTAAGTTCCATGATATTCCCCATACCGTGGCCAAGGCCGTGGCGGCGGCGGTGCAAATGGATGTGCAAATGTTGACCGTCCACGCCAGCGGCGGCATCGCCATGCTCCGCGCGGCCGCAACCGCTGCCGACGAAACCGCGCGGGAACTCGGCCGCCCGGCCCCGCTGGTGCTCGGCGTGACCGTCCTGACCAGTTTCGATGGCCCCGCCCTGAATGAGATTGGCTGTCCTGGTGAGGTCGGCGGGCAGGTCGAACGGCTGGCCAATCTGGCCGTGGCCGCGGGCCTGCGCGGGCTCGTCTGCTCGCCGTTGGAAGTGACCGCGTTGCGGCGGATCTTGCCCTCGGGAATTCAATTGGTCACGCCGGGCATTCGAGGGACGGCTGATCCCATGGCCGATCAAAAGCGAACCCTGAGCGCCCGCGACGCTTTGGCCGTCGGCGCCAATTGGCTGGTCATTGGAAGACCGATCTACGCGGCGCCGAATCCGCGGCAAGCCGCCGAAGCGATTCTGGCGAGTTGCCGCTGACGGTTTGTTGGTGGAGACCAAGCGCCGGCCTCAGCCGCGTCAATTCAGTTGGGCGTGGCCTTTCCCATTTCCATAAACCTGGGGTGGAGCGAGACTCCGTCGAGCTCTGACATTTCTGCCAACACAGATTCCAGAGCTCGACAGAGTCTCGCCCCACCGGTGTTTCATTCCTATTGGGTCTGATACCTCGAAGCTTGCTTCGACTTTGTTTTGAATTGTGAAATCATATTGTCAATGCCCCGGAGCTTGCTCCGGGGTTCTTTACTCGACGCTGCGCGACGCGCCCTTGGCCTGCAGTACTTCACGCAACTTTTCCAGAAGCCCTTCGCACGTCAAACGATGGCGGAACACCTCTTGACCGTTGAGAAGCACCACGGGGATCTCGTGCTTGTAGCGCTCGTAGAGTGCCGGGTCGCTCAGGATGTTGATCTCCAATAGTTCGAACGCGCATTCGCGGCGGGCCCATTCGATTTGTTCAAGGGCCTGGTCGCACAGGGAACAATTGGGCTTGGTGTAGAGCGTAATGGTGGGCGTGGACATGATCGGTATGGAGGCGATGAAACCAATCTTGGGGCCGGAAGTCTCACCTAGTCTTCCTTCTGGATCAGGAGTCCCATCTCCAGCCAATCGACAGGCAGAAGCCGGCTCAAGCCGGGACTGCCAACGGCGCACGGACCGTGTCCTGGGCCAAAATGAGAATTGCTGATCACGGTCGGCGTCACGGTTGAATTTGCTGCGGTTTAGCAGGTATGGTCGGTCAAGACAAGAATCTCGACGCCTCGCCAATTCAGGACGCGGCCAGCGGAAGAATCCGTTTGCGGCCCGATCCGTTCCTTGACATAAGGGACCATGAGTTTCGGTCCGCGCGGTGCGGGCCGCCACGAATCGGATTCTATGAACGACGAAAAGACTCTGTTCCAAGGCTCATCCTCACTGATTGTGAAGATGGGGACTTTCGCTTTTGGCGGAATCGTTCTGGTCGCTTCCCTGGTCGCCGCCTTCATGAAGTCGATTTGGTTTCTCTTCGGCGCCGGCCTGGCGCTCGCTTACATGGCGATCCACTGGTTTCTGAATCGCTGCCGCGTGTATGAAGTCACTTCCGAGAGGATCCGTGTCACCACCGGCATTTTCACCCGCCGGACGGACGAACTTGAGCTCTACCGGGTCAAAGACCTGACCCTCATCGAGTCTCTCCTGGAGCGGGTCCTCTCCGTCGGGTCGATCCAGGTCACCACCAACGACGCCTCCACTCCCAACCTCGAAATTCAGGCCGTCAAAGGGGCTCGTGATCTGCGGGAAGGACTTCGCAAAAGTGTCGAAGAGTGCCGGGAGAAGAAGGGAGTGCGGGTCCAGGAATTGAAGTGAATAGGCCGGGAGTGTTCAAATCAGTTCCAGGAGCCGATGCAGTTCCTCGTCCGTGTTGTAGAAGTGCGGTGAAATCCGGATGAATCGGCGGCCGGAACGGTCCGCGCGCAGCGACGTCACCACTCGCGCCGCGGCCAGGCGCTGGTGCAGCGCCGCCAGGTCGAGATCGGATCGGAAGAAAGTCACGATTCCGCTGGCGTTCTCCGGAGGGGCATCCGCCTGCAAAACGGTGTAGCCTTTGGCCTGGAGCGCGGGCCCGAGCCAGGCTCGTTTGCGCAGCAGCTCCGCCGCGATCGGTCCGATCCCCACTTCCAGCAAGAGTTCGAGCCCGGCATGAAGTCCGGCCAGGCCAAGAAGATTATGCGTGCCCGCTTCGTAGCGTCGAGCGTCCGTCCGAAAGACGATTTCTTCCTGAGCAACGAAGTCGGGACAGTGGACGTTGTTCCACCCATAGACCACCGGCGGCAAGAGATTCTGGAGGGCGCGCCGGACATAAAGGATTCCGGCCGCGCACGGACCCAGGAGCCATTTGTGGGCATCGGCCGCGAGGAAATCAACGTGCTCGACGGTCGTGGGGAACGCGCCGAGCGTTTGAATGGCATCCACGCAAAACCAGATGTTTCTCTTGCGCAAGGCCGAGCCGATGGCTTGAAGATCGATGCGATAGCCGGAGAGAAAATGGCACGAGGCCAGTGCGACCAAGCGCGTTCGTTCGTCGGCCTGTCCGAGCACATCGATGGGGCGGATGCGGCCAAACTCCCGCACGTTAAGGAGACGCACCTCGACACCCCGCTCCGACAGGGCCAGCCACGGATAAACGTTGGATGGGTAATCATCGAAGTAGATCAGGATGTTATCGTTCTTCTTCACGGGCAGGCCCGCGGCCACGAAGCTCAAGGCCAAGGAGGTTGGGCCGACCAACGCGATTTCGTCGGGCTGGGCGTTGAGCAAGCGGGCGATGGCGGCGCGCGCTTGGGAGATCTGCGCGGCGGGCCAGACAGATTCCTGATCACCCGTCGAGCACAGTTCGGAGTATTTCCGGATCGCTTCCGTGACCCGGTGAGGAAGAGGGCAAACGCCGGCGTGGGCCAAGAAAACCTGGTCCCGCGTCACCGGGAATTCACGGCGGCGAAGCTCTTCATCGGCCAGGATGTCGGTGACGGTGAGATTCAAAGCCAAGCCAATCAGAAGGCATCGACGATGCCGTTGTAGTAATTCACCCAGAATGACACCACCTGGCGGGCAATGATCAGCATGATCCCGAAATAGACGAGCCGGGGCAGCCACTCCGAAAGCAGCTTCATCTTGCGCAGCCCTTCTTCGTGATAATATCGCTCCAGCCGCCGCAGCGTGTCATCGAGGGTGCCACTGATCTCGCCGGTGCGATAGAGGTTGACGTAGAGTTCGGGAAACTCCCCGGACTCGCCGAGAGTTTCGGAAGGGGGTTGTCCGTCTTCCTCGATCCGCGGGCGCCAGGTGCAGACGGCTCGGCGCAGCCCGGGCGAGCCGCTGGCCGCGGCGGCCAGCTCCCAGGCATGGATGATCGAGACGCCGGCATTAAGGAGCGCTTCCAGGGCGGCGGAGAGGCGGGACAAGGCCAGTTCCCGTCGGGCCTTTCCCAGAAACGGAACGAAGCGGCCGGCCTGTTCCACCAGGGAACGCCACACTTCGCCGTGCCGCCCTTGACAAGCCAGGGCCAGAAGAAAGGCGACCCCATAGATTGGCGCCAGAATTCCCAAGGTTTGCGTGAAATAGGCGATGAAATCGCCGGTCTGAAATACCTGGGGAAAGGGAGCCAGGAAGATCGCGGCATGAACGACGAACAAAGGATAGTACAACCCCTGCAGAACCTGCCGGAGAAGTTGAGCCCGCTGTTGGTAATAGACGGCCAGGGACTTGAAGCAGGTGTCCAGACGTCCGCTTTGTTCGCCGGCCTGCAAGAGAGCCACATCGAACTCGGGCAGCATCTTTCCCGACCGAACCATCGCCTCGCTGAAAGTGAATCCTTGTTCCAGGTCGGCCATCATCTGGCCAATCGGCTTGCGATAGGAACGGATCGGCGGGTTTTTCTGAAGAGACTCGAGAGCGTAGGGCAGGGTCAACCCCGCCGACATCATCGCCCCGAGCTGATGATAAAACTCGCCACGCAAGCTGAGCTGCCTCGCGGTGACGATGAGCTGCATGGTGCTCCGCAGCCCGCGAGTGATTACGCGACGACCCGATCCAAATTCGCTTTCAGGTCGCGCTTGCTGCGCAGGCCGACAATCTGTTCTGCCACTTCGCCATTCTTGAAGAGCAGCAGGGTGGGAATGGCCCGAATGCCGTGCTGCGAGGCCAAGCCTTGTTGATCGTCAATATTGACTTTGCCGATCTTCACTTTGCCGTCGTACTCACTGGCGATTTCGGCTAGGATCGGTGCGATCATCTTGCAGGGCCCGCACCATTCAGCCCAGAAATCCACCAGCACGGGGGTGGACGAGCGAAGCACCTCTTCGCTGAAATTGGCTTCGGTCAAAGTGACAATATTGGGGTCGGCCATATCCTTGTCTTAAAGTTGATCTGAAATTGGCGGGCAATCCTGGCCTGCCCAATGGGAGAGAGCTACTGGGACACGAGAAATACTCGGACCACGACGGCGATCGCGATCAGTGCGGCCACACTGGCCAAGCCAACGTCCACTCCACTCACCCCGGAGGGTGCGGCAGCGGGTCGGGGCGCGGCCCGCCGACTGGCCGCGCTGCGCGGGGCGGAGGTGGGAGCCGGAGCCGAGGTGGAAGCGGTCGGGAGAGGCGGAGCGGTGACGGCCAGGGCCGAGCCGGCCAAGGGAGCGGCAGGGGCGGGCGTCGCCGCCGCCACGGCACCGGGCGCTGGTATCTTGATCGTGGGTGCCGCCGTCGGCTTGGGCGGCAAATTAATCCGAACCGTCTCCTTCTTGGGCTGCACTTTCGCGGCTTCGGAGGGCTTCGGGGGAAGCGCGCCAGGTGCGGGACTGGGAGTATTTTCTGACATAAGAATTGTGTGGGATCAACGTAGAAGTGGCGTCGGATAGTGTCAAATCGTTATTCCAAGAAAGAAACGCCGGCCGCTCTCCGCGCAGCCGGCGGCGCTCAAAAATAAGCCGCTGGAAATCAATAGCGCTCGCGTCGTCCGCTCTCGCGGTCACCGCCATCGCGGCCACCTCGATAACCTCCGCCACCACCACCGCCACCGCCACCGCCACCGCTGCGCGGCGCGCGCTCTTCTTTCGGGCGGGCGATATTAACCGTCAGAGTGCGGCCCTGGAGGTCCTTGCTGTGGAACATTTCCACGGCCTTAGTGGCTTCCTCCGCCGTGGACATTTCAATGAATGCGAAACCTCGCGATTTCCCTGTGAATTTATCGAGCATCAGATTCACAGAGGTCACAACACCCGCTTGTGAGAAATGCTCCTGCAAGTCGTTTTCCATCGTCTGGTAAGAAAGATTACCGACGAAGAGTCTGGATTGATTCATGATGGATTTGGTTGGCTTTTCCGCTCAAAAAACCCAGTGGGGAGATTCTGCACTCGCACGAATCGCTGAAAGTCACCCAAGATGGTTCACTGACAATCTGTCATACTGACACCGGCACTGCTCGTTCTTTGCGCTCGCGGAAACGTAGCAAACCGACTCGCGGAGTCAACGAGAGATTCGACCCGAGAGATTCGAGGTTTGCCAAAGGCCGCGTGGTCTCTCCGCCTGTTGGAGGCGGTCGATCTTTCTTCAATCCGGACGTCCGCCGCCCGCCAAGCGTTCGAGGATCCCATTCACATCAAAGACGCATCCGCCCCACGTGCCCCCGCCGACTTGTTGGAGAGCGGCCCAAAGTCGGGTGTCGTCCGGCAACGCTGGGTTGGGCGCGAGTTGCGGATGAGAAGGACGCGCGCTCAGGATGGCGGATCCCACTTCGGGATTGAACCGTCGATCCCCTTCGCCGACGAAATCGAGGCTCCCCTCGAGGCGGCCTCGATCAATGACGATGCGGATGCGATCGCCATCGCGGAGTTTGCCGATCGGACCGCCCGCCAGCGCTTCCGGTCCAACATGCCCAAGGCACGCGCCGGTCGAGACCCCGGAGAAACGGGCGTCCGTCACCAAGGCGACGTGCTTGCCAAAGGGCAGATGTTTCAGGGCCGACGTCAATTGATAGGTCTCTTCCATTCCCGTGCCCAGCGGGCCACAGCCCATCAGCACGAGCACGTCCCCGGATTGAATGCGCCCCTCTTTGATCGCGGCCATGGCGGCGCGTTCCGTGACGAACACTTTGGCGGGGGCTTCCTTCCGATAAACGCCGTCGGCATCCACGACCGTCGGATCGATGGCCGTGCTCTTGATGACGGCGCCCTCCGGAGCCAGGTTGCCCCGCGGAAACGTGATCGTGCTGGTGAGGCCTCGTTGACGCGCCTGCTCCGGCGACATGATGACGTCATCGGCGGCCACGCCGTCCTGCTCCCGCAAGATTTGCCGGAAGCGCGCGCGCGGCTCGGAGCGTTCCCACCAATCCAGATTTTCTCCCAGCGTGCTTCCCGTGACCGTCAACACCTCGGTGGCCAGAACCCCCAGGCGGCGCAGATGCAGCATGACTTCGGGCACCCCGCCGGCGAGGAAGAACCGCACGGTCGGATGATGCTGGGGGCCGTTGGGCAGCACATCGACGATGCGCGGAACTCGGCGGTTGATCTCGATCCAATCATCCACCGTCGGACGCCGCAAGCCGGCGGCATGGGCGATGGCCGGGATGTGCAGAAGCAGGTTGGTCGATCCACCGACCGCCGCATGAACCGCCATGGCGTTGCGAATGCTCGCATCGGTCAGGATGTCCCGCATGCGCAATCCGCGGGTCTCGAGCCCGCAAACGGCTCGGGCGGAGCGCACAGCCAGGTCGCGCCACACTGGTTGACCCGAGGGCGCCAAAGCCGAATGCGGCAGCGACAATCCCAGGGCCTCGCCGATCACCTGCGACGTGGCGGCGGTCCCGAGAAACTGGCACCCGCCTCCCGGGGACGCGCATGTGCGACAGCCCAAATCGGAGGCTTCCTCGAGCGAAAGGATTCCATGGGCAAAACGCGCGCCGATCGATTGGATGGTCCCGGCGTCTTCCCCGACCGCGGGAGGGAGCGTCACTCCGCCCGGCACCAGCACACAGGGAAGGTCGCGCATTCCCGCCAAAGCCATCATCATCGCGGGCAGTCCTTTGTCGCAGGTCGCCACACCGATGACTCCGGACCGCGTGGGCAGCGAGCGAATGAGCCGGCGAAAAACCTGCGCGGCGTCGTTGCGATAGGGCAGGCTGTCGAACATGCCCGGCGTCCCCTGCGTGCGCCCATCGCAGGGATCCGAACAAAACGCGGCGAAGGGAATCGCTTTCCGCGCGCGCAATTCCAGCGCCGCCGCCTCCACCAGCAATCCCACTTCCCAATGACCCGTGTGGTACCCGAGCGCGATCGGTTGGCCGTCGGGCGCGCGGACTCCGCCTTGGGTGCTGAGAATCAAGAACTGCTTGCGCCCCAGTTCGCGCGGATCCCAACCCATCCCCGCGTTCTGGCTCCAGCCGAAGACGTCTCCGCTCGGACGTTGGAGCAGCATCTCTTCGGTGAGGGGCAAGCGGCCGCTCGGTCCGGCGGCTTTCGTCTGCACTCGATAAACGTCGGGCGTGGACGGGGACAGAATCTCGGCTTCAATCATGGCGGGAATTGAACCATGAGACCCGCGCCTGACCAAGCAGGAATGGATCGTTCGCGAACCGGCTTCAAACCACGAAACACCGGCAAATACTGGTTTCGTGGAGAACGCGGCAGAATTCAGCCCTCCGGACTCAGGGCACTTTCAGCGGACGAACTCCTTGTAGAACGTCACCGCAGTCAGGACAAAGCCGACCCCGGTGATGATTTGGCGAATCCGCTTCTGCGGGATGCGCTGAGAGTAATGCGATCCCAGGTAATATCCGGCCAGCGCGCCCAGGGTCATGATGGCCGCCTTCGGCCAATGAATCAGGCCCGCGCCGATGAACCAGACCGCCGCCACCAGATTGATGAGCAAGCCGAGCACAGTCTTGAGCGTGTTCATCTCATGGATGTTGCTCAGGCCGATGAAGCCCAGGGAGGCCAGCATCAGAATCCCGATGCCGGCGCCAAAATAGCCGCCGTAAATCGCGACCGCGAATTGAAAGAGGATCGCGCCCCAGATCGTCTGATGCGCGTGGCGTGAAGGGTCAGGCTTTTCCAGGCCGGCCAAGCGGCGAATCACGCCTTGTCCGAGAAACAGAATCGTGGCGAAGAGAATCAGGAACGGGACCAATTTGGAGAACGTCTTGTCCGTGGTCTGGGTGAGCCAGGCGCTCCCGATCAGGCCGCCGACGACACTGACGGGCACGAAGCGCCAGAGCCACGGTTGCACGGTGACGAGGTGCCGCCGGTAGCCGAAGACACTGCCCGCCGTCCCGAGGACCAACGCCACCGTGCTGGTCGCGTTGGCGACGATCGGCGGGGTTTGGAAAAACAGCAACGTGGGAAACGTGACCAACGTGCCCCCTCCGGCCACGGCGTTGATCACTCCGGCGGCCATCCCGGCGGCGGCCAATCCGATAATCTCAAGAGCCGGCATGGTTGGGCTAACTCACGGATCGAGGCGAAAGCGCCGATGCACGTAAAGATCATCGGCCACCTGGAACAGAGCGGTGGCATCTTTCTCCAGCTCCAGTTCCGCCGGGCCCGGTTCCGGCAGGCGGCGCATTTCGACGGTCTTGGGATCGCCTTCGTAGAACTCGCGGGTCTTATTGAGGCCCAGAACCGCAAATCGTTGGTCGCGATAGAGACCAATATCGCGGTTGTGGTTCAGGAGCGCGCGCCCTCCTTCGGGAGGGCTGTTGAGGAGATCGCGCCCAAAGAACAAGCTGTTGTAAGGACGGCCAATCAAACCCAGGATCGTGGGGGTGACATCGAGGGAGCAACCGAGTTGGCCGGGCCGGCTGGGACCTTTAAGCGCCGCCGGGGCCACGATCAGCCAGGGAATTTCGTAGGAATGAATCGGAATGCTTTGGCTGCCATAGACCCGGGCTCCGTGATCAGCCACGACGACAAAGAGGGTATTGCGGAAGTAATCCTCGGTGCGCGCGGCCCGGAAAAAAC
>CAYHFE010000304.1:0-9338 GCA_964355375.1 uncultured Verrucomicrobiota bacterium | reverse complement strand
CGGTGCAGCCGGGACGGCCGCGCTCCCCATTCAAACAACCACGGTTCATGGGTAGCCCCCATTCGCTGTGCGCATGCATCGGAACCATGAACCCACCCCCAGCCCCTCCAAGGAGGGGAGCTTCGGGGCGGACACCGAATGCCAGTTCCCCTCCCGGGAGGGGTGCAGAGGTGGGTCGGTTCATGGAAAGTCCGAGCGCGCGCCTCCGGTTCCAGAGTTACGGCTTGACGATCGAGCCGTCCAGGCCGCGCACCGTGGTCCAATCGGAAATCCTGGGGTCGTCCACCATCGGGAAGCGGGCGGCGATCGCTTCGTTGAGATCGAGGCCCAGGCCCGGTTTCTCCGAGCCGTAAAGGTAGCCGCCGCGAATCTGGGCCGCGCCGGGCATCATCTCATGCACGACCTCAGGGAATGAGTTGTCCTCCTGAATGCCGAAGCTGGGACTGGTGAGATCGACATGATAGGCGAGCAATTGATTGATCGGATCATTATCGGCGCCCTCTTGCCAGGCGGTGCGGACGCCGAATTGCTCGCACAAGGTCGCGATCTTCCTGGCCTGCGTGATGCCGCCGATCATGCCCACCCGGCAGCGGATGTAATCAATCCAGCGATTCGCGATCAAGGGGCGCCATTCGTGGGGATGGGTGAAGAGCTCGCCCATGGCCATCGGCGTCGTAGTCGCGGCGCGGATCTGCTGGAAGTAATCGATCTGCTCCGGGGGTAGAATGTCTTCGACAAAAAAGAGGTTGACCGGCTCCAGACGCTTCGCGAGGGAAAGCGCGGCGGTGGGGGAGAGATGTTCATGGACATCATGGAGCAGCTTCGGTTCAGGGCCGAGCTTCTCCCGCAATTGCCCAAAGAGCTTGGAGATGTTGGTCACATACAGATCCTCGTCGAAGGCGGCTCCCTTGAAGCCGTCCTCCGGGCGGCTGCCTTGGTTCGGCGGGATGAAACCGCCGCCGCCGTACCCGCCCATCTGCACCCGGATATGCCGATACCCTTGAGCCAGGTACTTCTGAACACCTTCGAGGCAGGACTGGACGCTGGGACCGCCGGTGTGAGCGTAGAGCGGGACGGCGTCCCGCACCTTGCCGCCGAGGAGTTGATAGACCGGCAATCCCGCGCGCTTGCCTTTGATGTCCCACAATGCCGAGTCGAGGGCTGCCTGCACGACGTTCGTCAGCGGACCATTTCGCCAGTAGGATCGGACATGATTCCATTGCCAGAAATCTTCGATGCGATCGACCTCTTTGCCAATCCAGGCTGGGATGAAGTGTTTTTCGAGGGCCGCCTGAACGGCCCAGGAAAGAAAGGCGCAGTTCGCGGAGCCGAGGCCGTAGAGCCCGTCTTCGCTCGTCTGGACTTTGATGAAGACCCAGCGCAGGTAGGGCTTCGGACTCGTGGCAATGACTCGGATGTCTTTGATCGTGAGCGGCGCGGACGCGCGGGCGGCCTGAGCGCAGAGCGCTTCCGCTCGAAGCAGCCACGGCGCCACCAGGAGTCCTTTGAGGAGAGAACGTCGAGTCAACATAGAAAACGGGGATTGTGGTTCGAGCGCGAGCCTATCCAGGTCATGAGCTGGGGCAAGCAGATTTGCCGCGACCGAAGAATTGCGCGCGCATCTCTCACATTTTTCCAGCACCAGGCAGCCTCGGGCATCGGAGCGCGGACATTCTTGTCAACCCAAAGGCGGACAGGAATGTCCGCGCTCCGGAAAAATGTGAGAGTTTATGATTCAGTATTGAACACGGATATGGTAACGCGGTTCGGTCGGCTCCGGAATCCGGACGCGTTCCTGGCTCGGATCAAAATCCGCCCAAGGCCGATCATTCACGCGGACCGATCGCATGGGCAGGGCTGCGGGATGACGAAAACGCACCCACAATAATCCGGGAGTTTTCCGCCAATCGCCCTTGACGACGGCGTCGATCTGGCCACTCGCCGCGCGACTCACCCACTCCACGGAGATCGGGCCGTAGTAGCTCGGAGCGCGTTCGACGCGAATGCGCTTTCCCTCCTCCAACCATCGCCGCGGCATGGCCTGGCCCAACCGCAACGAGCCGTCGTCGTGCTCTTGAAGCAGCATGTTCCGGTAGAGCTCGAACCAAGCGCCGTCCGTGCTGGGAGGACCAAAGTACTGCCCCCAACCCCAGCGATGTTCGACCGGTTCGAACACGGCGTGGCTGAAAGCGCAGGCCAGCATGCTATAAAAGGCGCGGATGGCAGGCTTGGGCTCGTCCCGCCATAGGTAAGCGCTGGCCTGTTGATTGTAAACCGGTTCGTTCGCCATCCCCCACTGCCGATAGAACAGATTGTCCTCATGATCATGGAGCAGATACGTGGTGAGTGGACCGACCGGATCGAGCGCTTGCAGGCGCGACAGGTGCAGAGGGCCCGAGTCCACATCGGTCGGATACCAGACCTCGAGCAAGCGGCGCGGAGTCAGGGCATCGCCAGGGACGTACGGCATCCAGGTGTGATCCCGCAACGGGATGAGCGGCGACAGCATCGAAGCGTGAGCGAAGGCCCGTTGCACTGCGTTGAAGACGGTCTGGGCCGCGGCGCGAGCCTCGGCCGCGCGCGGATGTCCGATGTCCGACAGAGCTCGGGCCAGCAGATCTGGGCCTGCGAACAGATACGCTTGATTGAAAGCCCACGCCTTCGGATCGTGGGAAAGATCATTCAAGGGAGCGAGGACAAGGCCAGCCGTCGGACCTTCCCGTCCCGCCGCCTTCCGAATCTCACTTAGGCACCAGTCGAACGCCTTCAACGATTGAGGCAACAGATTCTCGAAGGAGGCGCGATCTCCCGACAACAGATAATGCTTGGCCACCGCGTAGAGCATGCTGGGCGTATAGACACCCCAATTGGCAAAACCGCCGACATGACCGTTCGGCTCCTGGTTATTGCGAAACATCGCGGCTAATTCCTCGGCAGATATTCCGTGGTAACCCCGCAAATCATAGAGCATATAATCGACGTAGATGGCCTGGTTGACTGGCCACGGCGTGCCTTTCTGATCATAGGCAAAATTGGAATAGGGCAAATCGATCTTAACGTCGGAGCCGGCCCCACCGTGCCGGCGCGGCAATCGCAACGCATGCCAGAGATTGGCTCGGAACAAGGTGTTCACCGCCTCGTCTGGGACGACAAATTGGGCGCCCCGCGCCAGGTAGTTGGACCAGAAATCGACCGTCCGAGCGCGCGCGGTTTCGTACTCGAGCGCCCGCAGCACGCCCAGCTCGGTCGGCGGCACAGGAGCTGACGGCAATTTCCAGATGAACTCACGCGCTCCCCGCGCGGGCAAGGCCACGGTCAGATTGCAGCGGTTGGTTTTCCATCGTCCGGCACCCTGCACGTCGCATTCGCCCAACTCCAGCCCATGGCCTTCCAGGGTGAGCAGCGCACTGTGGTCGGGTGACATTTCCCAGACGAAACCGTGGTTGGTTGGCTGAACCGCCAGAACAGTGTTCGTGGCCAGCTCGCGCCGATGAATCAGCCCCAGCGCGACGTTTTGCGCCTGCCCCGTCAACTCCGTGATCTGGAGTTTCTGCAACAGCACCATGGCCAGATCGCCGCGGCGCTCGTCCGGCGGTCCGCTCAACGGATAAGCGAATTGCTCCACTTCATAGCGCACGCCCTCTTTCTCGAACGTCGTCAAAATGATCGGCCAGCCACCGTCGAGCTTCTGACTGCGCCACGACTTGGCCAGGTCCCGGTTCAGATCGCCGAAACTCCAACCCAAGTAAAAACGATCGGGATTGCCGTAGTCACTCCAGACGTTGGCGCCGCGATCGACCCCGAACTTGGGAATGGCGCTGTCCCAAGTCAGGCCCACGATGTGTCCCGGGCCCACGGAATGGGGATTCCGATAACTCGGGCTGCCCATGTCTTCCCACCGGGATGTGAAGGACTCGTAGTCTGGTTCGGGCTCGCGCTTCACCTGCTCCAGCACGCGCTGACCTCGCCATCGCTCGAGGGAAGCGAGATGCTCGGCAAGAACCGCGGGCCGGTCGCCGACGTTGACCAAGACATCCAACTCCGGAACCCAGAAAACGCTTTGGTTGAGCAACTGATCCACCGTCAAACTGAATCCCTTCGTCCCCGACTCATTCATTTGCACGGTCAGCTTGCGCGGGTCGGGACGATAGCCCGGATCCTCGCGTAATCGGCGAGCCGTGTCGGCGTCGGCCGTGTCCAGCAGGTATCTCCAAATCTGTTGCAGGTTCTTGATCTCCTCCACCGGGCGATTCGGAAAACTCAGCGTGACACCGACCGTGTCCACGTCACCGGCCCCCGCGCGAGTCTGACAAATCCCGTCCTGCACGCTGTCGGCCGTCTCGAATCCCACCGGTTTCAAGTCGGCCACACTGACCTCATGGGCCCGGAACTGAATCCAGAACGGGATCGACTCGCGAGCTTGATGTCCCCACGAAAGCCAGACGGTGAGGCGCGACCGACCGGCGGGCTCTTCACCCAACCCGGCCAAGAGAGGAATTCCGATGATCCAGGCGATGAAGTGTCGTTTCATAAAAAGCTCCAAGTTTGGCGATTTTTTATTTTCAATGGATTGATCCTTGCCGACGTCGCGATCGGTGGTGACAAGGGCGCCTTCTGCCATCCTTCAGTGCCGAGACAAAGATCGCGCTCGACGAATTCCCAGATCACCACTTTCTTGTTTCTGAGCAGACCCGGACGGCGATGCCGTTCCTCTCGGACGAAAGTGAAAGCGCCGCCGTCGTTCGACATGAATGTGAGTGGTGAAGACCATGGCCTGGCGATGACGACTGAAATCAGTCATTCCAAATTCGTCCACACCGCCCAATACAAAGCGTTCGTGCTTTGGCCGAAGTATTTGTTGACCATGCCGCCCATGAAAAAATCCTCGATGGGAACCTCCAGAGCCAGGTGATGGGTTTGGCCGGCTTGAAACCGGCGCAGAGTGCCACCGAGGTGAACCACCCGCTTGTCGGCGGCCTCGCCCCGCGGTTTCCAGGGGTTGTAATGGCCGACGAAGAGGACGTCCTCCTTGACTGCGCCGCGTTGGACCTTCAAGACCTGATATTTCAGGATCGTGGCGTAATCGTAGAGGTCGCGCTTGAAGATCGCGCCGTCGGGGATTTCGATCAGCTTGGCGACGACCTCGATGGTGCCATTGGTCTGCAGACCTGGGTCCGAGAGGTTACCCGCCGGCCCTCCGGATTTCTGACCGCACGACGCAGTCAAGAAAACCGCGAAGACCAAGCCCAACCAAGCACTCATGGGAGAACGCGAACGCCAGACGCGCGCAACCCAAGTGCCTGCCATCCTCGCCAAGAGATCGGCGACTTTTTTCATGGCGAGCCTCCTTTCGCTTTGCGCGTGCTTGAAGACCATGAATATGGCGACGGCGAGCCGTTGACTCGTCCGCGCTGCGTTCAGCGGCGTCATGGGTTGGTCCCTCAACGACGACTGCCGGTTGCCGCCGCCCGCTGCCAAGCGAGCGGGGACGCGCGCGCCACGCATCCCTGCCTTGCCACGGTTCAGGGAAAGCCTCGACGCCAATAGGAGCCCGCGTTGGAACACGGAAAGTTCCTGTCGATCCATTCCGCGACTCATAATCAGGGCGGGGCTGGAATCTGGTGCGCCGTCCAATGCGGCTCCCAGCCGGGACCTAGGTCAAGCCGCACCACCGGATTCCCGCCCGTCGTCGAGTCCGCCTTGGGCCAGCGAATGATGGCCAGAGTGGTGGACATCACTTTGCCGAGATCTTCCTCACTGCGGGTGAAGACGACATATCGACCATCCGGGGACGAACAGGCTCCGTAGATGTGGCGTCCTTCCTCGGCATAGAGGCGGCGGCGTTCCTGTCCGTCACGACGTCCCGACCAGAGTTCAGCGCGCCCGCCTTTTTCCGGAACGATGCCTCGAGCATAGACCACGTGTTGGGAATCCGGCGCCCAATCCGGCGTGCAATTGTAGCGCTCGGTTTCACTCACCGCCGTGATTTCGCCCGCCACCGGATTCAGGACGCCAATGTTCCAGAAAGGACCCAGCCCGTTGGCCGTGCCGACAAACCAGTTCCCGTCCGGCGATCCAACGAGCTGTTGGACCATGCCGTGACGCGGATACTCACGCACGACGCGCCGAGTCGCGAGATCGACCACCTGAATTCCTTTCGGGGACAGACAGGCAATTTGCCGGCCATCGGCCGACCACGAGGCCCAAGGAAAGGCCGGCCCCCACACCGTCGGATCAGCGCCGTCGGCCTTCGCGATGACGAGGGCGAAGGTGCCGTAGGTGTTATTGTCCACCGCCTCGGACTGGGGCATGCGGTAATAAAGCAACTGCCGGCCATCCGGAGAAAACCGCGCGCCGGCTTCATTGAAGTCGGGGGTGTGGGTAATCGGCCGTCGCCCGGAACCGTCGGGACGCATCAAAAACAAATCCCAATCGCCTCGATCCGTCTTCGCGCTGAAGACCAGCCATCCTTGCGAGTGCAGTTCCGCTGCTAGAATGTCGGCTGGATCCTGGGGACTTGACGCCGCGACGGATTGACTCGACGCGGCCGCGCCCCGGGAAGATGAGGGCGAGGACGGTTCTTCCGCCAAAGTCCAGGAAGGCTCCCAGCCCGGAGGCAGTGTGAGCACCGGACCATCCTTGGCTTCGGGATGCAAGCTGCGCAATTCCTTGCTTTCGCCGGTAATGATCGGAGCATCGCTTAAACGCATCAGACCCATCGGCCCGCCCGCATTTCCTGGATCGCCATCCTCCCGCATATTGCCCGTGAAGAGCACGTAGCGCCCATCCGGCGAAACGTGTCCGCCGTACACATGACGGCCATCCTCACCATAGACGAGTTGGCGGGTCCGACCTTCGGCATCGGCTCGCCAAAGCTGGGTCCAGCCATATCCATTGTTCGCCCGTTGTCCCCGTGGCCGCCAGGAAAAAATCACGTTCCGGGTGTCGGGAAACCAATCGGGCGTGCAACAATCGATTTTGTTGATGGCGCTCGCTTCGCCGGTGGTAATTTCCATTCTGGCGATGCTCCAGCTCGCGCCGAACGAATTGGCCACCCCGCAAAGCCAACGCCCGTCGGGCGACCAGACCATTTGTTGAAAGAAACCTTTCCTCGGCAACGTTCGCACGACCGCCCGCGTCGCCAGATCGACGATGGAGATTCCTTTGATCGAGAGCGAGGCAATCTGCCGTCCGTCCGGGCTCCAACTCGCCCACGGCAACTCGCCCGGCTGGCCGAGAACCTGCACTTCGGAGCCATCCCGGTTGGACAAGATGAGCTCGCCCTGTTCGCCGTGCCGGTTGTTGTCGATGGTCTCCTGGCGGGGAATGCGGCGATACAGGATTTTCCGTCCGTCCCGGGAGAACAGCGGAGAGAACTCGTGGAATGCGCTCGTCTCGGTCACGGACCGGAGTTGCGAACCATCCGGCCGGCACAGAGCCACCTCCCAAGTGCCCTGTCCGGATCGCGAACTGAAGGCGATCCAACCTTTCGCCTGAACCTCCGCAGCCAGCGTAACCTCATCGGCCGAGAGCTTCGCGGCGCTCGCCGCCGCCCCGTTCACGACCGAGAGCAAAGCCAAAGCCAGTCCGAAACAGCGGCAGGACATTCGTCTCCCATGGCCGGAGCATCCAGAGAGAAGGCGACTCAGAAAGAAAGGCATGCGCTCGAATAATTTCTTCACCATTGGACGCCGACATTCCGGCGAGCTTCATTTTCATTTCCATTCAATGCCGCCCCCTTCTCGTCTCGAATGTTTCCATCCCTCAAGCGACCTCGGTCTCGCAAACCACCCACTCATCTCTCGCAGCGCTCAAGCACCGAATCGGATGGAAAAGAGGTCGGCCTCCTGCAGGACGAAGCGCAGCCGAACCGGCCGGCCCATCAGAGCTGAAACATCGCCTCCCTTGGCCCACGTGACCCGTTGCTCGAGGGCATCGCCGACCAGACTGCGACACTCGTCCCCCCCGAAGCCTGGCATCGCCTTGCCATCGATATTCTGAATTTCCACGCGCAGATGGCCGCCCGCGCTCGTCGAGTAGTTCACGGTCAGTTCGCGTCCGGAGAACCGCAGCGGGTGCGTGACCATTTCACCGGCGTCGGCACCTCCATGGACCGAAGCGAATCCGTCCGTTCGCAGGACAAAACGACGGAATGGAGTGGTGTAAATCGACATCTCGGCCGGACCGGTCGGGACGACATTCAGCGCCGCGTAGTTCGAGCGGTTGCCCCAGCGCGCCGGATCGAGGCCGGGCCGGATCAACGCTTCCCGAAACGTCCGATCAAAGGGGCGATCTCCGCGGGCCGTCATGAAAAGGATGTCCGTGCTTTCGCCCCGCTCCGGGTGAAACCGCGTCGGCAGGGCGATGTAGAGATGGGGCGCGCGGAAGTAGGGATGCGTCAGCGTCGTGTAAAGATGTTCGCCCGGAAAATTCGGTCGGAGCGGTTTCGGCTCGCTCCAGTTGAGAAAATCCGGTGACGTCGTTCGGCAAACGGAACGCAGCTTCTTGTCCAGGAAATGGCGGAAGTAACAGACGTAACACCCCTCGAGCTCGGACCAGAATGAGACGTTCTGCGAATCAAACGCGTATTCCTTGGTGTACCGAATGACCGGCTCGGTGCGCCACTTCCGCCAGTGAATGCCATCGCCCGAGGCGAACGCGACCAATGACGACTTGACCGTGCCAGCCAACGCCTTGAACCGCTCTTCGGGCGGCACACCGGGGCGGGTGTCCAGGAACGGCGAGAAATTGTGACAGAAGGGCGGTTCGTGGAGGATGACGTTATTCTGTTTGCTTCCCCCAATCTCATAAAGGCTCAGGATTGGTTTCGTCCAGTGAACGCCATCGCGGCTTTCGCAATAACGAGTCACCTCCATCGCATCGCCGTCCAACTTCGCGCCACGCCCATCCCGGGTGTAGAGCCGAAAGAGTTCGCCATCCTTGATCACCGTCCCGTATTCGAGAGAGTCGGCGGGTTCGCTCATGGGCGGAGCCAACTGAGGCTCATGCAGACGAAGGTGCGTCCCGTTCTCCCGCGCGATCAAGAAGTGATCGACAAACAATTCACGCCGCGAACCGATTTCGCGAATCGGGTCGGGCACCTCTTCCGCCGCCGTCGCGAACGAAGCGGTCTTGCCTGAAAGCACGGTGGCGGCACCCAAGGTCTTGAGCCAGGCGCGTCGAGTCCAGAGAGTCTTTTTCATGAACGAATTTTTCGTGGGTTGGTGCTCGTGCCTTCATCATGCCCCCTCCGAATCCTCGCCGCACGAACGAAATGACGCGGTCTTTCCATGAACCGTTTGTCAACCGGGCGCATCGATGTTCGAGAGGAGGGCCGG
>CAYHFE010000303.1:0-9349 GCA_964355375.1 uncultured Verrucomicrobiota bacterium | reverse complement strand
GGGCGACCCGGTAGATCTTGACGGCATCCGCGGCGCCGGCACCGGAGCCGCTGGCATCCCGCCCGACGAACAACGTGCCGTCCGGTGCGAACGCCAGGGTGATGGGATCGGTGACCCGGCCATAGACCGTGGTGGTGGCATTCGGCACGGTCGGTTGAGCCGCGCTGACGGTCAGAGTAACCGCCGCGCTGGTCACACTCCCGGCCGTGTTCCGCACGACCACCGTGTAGGCACCCGCGTCCGCGGCCTGAACGCTACTCAGAGTGAGCGTGGTGCTGGTGGCGCCGATAATGTCAGCGCCGTTCTTGCGCCACTGATACGTCGGCGAAGGATCGCCCGTCGCGACCACCGTGAAGGTGACCGGTTTTCCGGCATCCACGGTCTGGCTTTGCGGCTGGGTGGAAATCGCGGGCGCAATCTCGGCCGCCGTCACCGTCACCGAAATGGCGGCCGAGGTGGTGGCGGCGCCCTGCTTGTCAGCCGCCTTGGCCGTCAGCGAATAGGTTCCGACCGCCACGTTGCTCTAGGTGAAACTGTACGGCCCAGTCGCATCCTCGCCCAGTTTCGTCGAACCGGAGAAGAACTCGACCCTGGCAACGGTGCCGTCGCTGTCCGAGGCGGCAGCGTCCAGAACGATCGTTGCCGGGGCATTGAAAATGGTGTTGTTGGCCGGATTGGTGAGGCTAATGGCAGGCGGCACATTGGGCACGATGACAATCAGAGTGGCTGTCGCGCTGGTCACGCTGCCGAGCGAGTTTTGCACCACTACGGAGTAGTCCCCCGCGTCTGTTGCCTGGACGTTGCTCAAGCTCAGCGAGGCGCTGGTGGCACCGGGGATGGCTATTCCACCATTCCACCATTCCGCCATTGATAAGTGGGATCAGGATCGGCTGTCGCGACGACCGTGAATGTCACCGGCGCTCCGGCATTGGCTGTCTGGTTGTGGGGCTGGGCTGTGATCGATGGAGGCTGACCGCCGGCCGGGGCGATGCGCCAGATCAGGTCGCTCTCGAATTGACTGGCGTAAAGTGCGCCGTCGGGGCCAAAGGCGAAATCTTTCAACGCACCAAAGCCGGTGCCGAACTTGGTCGCGTTGCCGTTCACATCCACGGTCAAGAGGTCGCCGTTGGTGTTGACGCAAAACACGCTCGGTCCCCAGAATCCGCCCGGGCCCAAGGCCAAGGGGGTGCTACTCATGGTTCGAACGAAGGTGTTGTTGATCGACGTGCCGGTGGCGCTGTATAATCGGACCCGTTCCTCGTTCGACGAGCTGACCAGAATGCGCCCCTGCGAATCCACCGCGATCCGGCTTGGTCCGTCGAGACCGCTGGCCAAAATCCGGGGCGTGGCGTTCGTCATGACCACGATTCCGCCGTAGCCGTCCGTGGACAGCAGACGGCCCGCGGCGTCGAAAACGAAATCGCCCGGGTTGACCAGGGACGACGAGGGGCCAAACAACGTGGTGACGGTGCCGTCGGGCGAGATTCTTGATAGCCGGCCTTCGCCGCTGCCCTCCGCTGTTTCTCCTCCGACAATGACCGCACCGGGCGTGCCGGAAATCTTGCCCGAAGCATCATAGACCACGGCGTCGGGATCCGAGATGGCGGTTTTGCCGTATTCGCTCACGGGCGAGCCGCCGGGGGCGACCCGGTAGATCTTGACGGCATCCGCGGCGCCGGCACCGGAGCCGCTGGCGTCTCGTCCGACGAACAAGGTGCCGTCGGGCGCGAACGACAGGGTCTGGGGATCGGTGACCCGGGCATAGACCGTCGTGGTGGCATTGGACACGGCGGGTTGGGCGTAGCGGAAGATCCGGTCGTTGTCGAAATCGCTCACGTAGAGAGTGCCGTCTGGTCCGAACTCCAGGTCCCCGGAGGTGCTTTCAAAGCCGGAGCCGACCGTCGTTTTCTTGCCTTCGGTATCCACTGCAATCAGTTTGCCATTGGGATCGAGGTAGTAGATGCCTGTGCCCCACATTCCCCCCGGGCCACGCGCGAGCGGCGAGCTCGATCTCGCGGTGACAAAGTTGTTGCTGAGCAAGCTGCCCGTGGCGCTGTAAAGGCGCAGCCGCTCCTCACCGGAGAAGCTGAGCACAATCCGGCCGAGCGCATCCACAGCGATCATCGACGGCTGCGTCAGGCCGCTGATGAAAACGACGGGGGTGGCATTGGTCATCCGCCACACCTTGCCGCCATCGAGGTCGGTGAAAAGCAGCCGACCGGCGGCGTCGAACGTCGAATCGTTCGGGTTGATCATCGATGACGACGGCCCGAAGAGCGTGGTCACGGTGCCGTCCGGCGCGATTTTCGAGAGCCGGCCTTGTCCACTGCTGTCCGCCGTGAGTCCCCCGACAATCACCGAGCCAGGCGTGCCCGTGATGGCGCCCGTTGCATCGTAGGCAACCGCGTCGGCGTCTGCGATGCCGGTGTTGCCAAAAGCGCTCACGGGCGCGCCGCCGGGAGCGATGCGATTGATTTTGACGGAGTCCGCGGTTCCGCCACCCGAACCGCTGGCGTCGCGTCCGGTGAAGAACGTTCCGTCCGGCGCGAACGTAATCCTTACCGGGTCCGTGACTCGGGCGTACACGGAGCGGGTGGCATTGGTCACCACCGGCTGGGCTTCGCCGGTGAAGGCGAACAGGAGGGCCAGCACCGCGACCACTCTCTCGGCACGAACGATTCTCTGCGCGGCGATAGCCTTCCAAGGAGGCGGCAACGGTGACAATCGACGGTCCCAACAATGAAGCAATCGAAGGCTATTCTTCATAAACTTCACTTCTTTACGGATTTTGGCAAAAGCGCGCCTTGATTTGGCGTCGAGACATGAAAAGCCAACGGTGAACGTTTCGCAGGCGGATGGCGACACCTCGCGGCAATCCCTGACCTGCTTCACGCAGAGCTCTCTCTCGCAAATGCCACCGCCGACCCGTCGGCGGAGGGCCGACGAGAACACCCAAGGGCGCGTGCGCTCGCCCTGGAAGAGTAAAATGAGCGGGCAAGGAACTGATCACTCTAAAAGTCGCGTCCTCTGCCATTGTGGCCACCGGAGTCCTTGGCTGTCACCGTGATGTTGTACCAGGAGTTCCGATCCGCTCCGCTGACGCGGATGGGGTTGCCGCTTGCGGTCTTGTCCGCTGGGATGCCGTAATGCCAAACGAAGTCAGAGTAAGGCGGCACGCCCCCGCGAGGTTTGGCGGTGTACTCGGTGCTGTCCGCGGTGATGTTGGTGAAAGTGATATCGATCGGAAACTCGACAAACACAACTTCCCCTCCCTTGATCGTTTTGTCCGCGTTGCTCGTCGCGATCAAACTAATAGTCCCAAGGACTGAGGGCGTGAAGTCCACCGAGCCTGGCGCAGGGAACGCAAAGGAGCCGGCGTTGTCTCCCTCTTTTGCATGCCAGGTAACCTCCTTGTTCGCAAGGCCTGTCACTTTGAAAGTCAGGTTAATGCTTTTGCCCAGGATCACGCTTCGACTGTTACTGTTGATTCTGACTTCGATGGAGCCGGCCGCGACGACAGAGGCCCTGGCGCTGAGCTCCGATCCGTCCTTCATCTGCGCGACCACCTCCACCGTTCCGCCGGCTGCGGGCAAGGCGGCGCCATCGAACCCCGCCGTGAAGTTGCCGTCGTCCTGCACCTGGAAGCTCAGCGCTGCCGTCACGGTCCGGACGGGCGCCGGACTATCCAGTTTGGCGATCTGTTGGACCCGGAGTCCCGGCTTGGGGTCGCCGGGCCACGTTACCTTGCCGGTGACCTGCGAGGTAGGCAGGATTCTCTTGATCGGATCCACCGTAAAGACCGGGCAGTCGCACTTATTCGTCCCAGCGGCTTTGAATCCGAGCGTCTCGAGGGTGCGTTTGGCGGTATCCTCTCCATGAATTCCAAAATATTCCTCGTGATCCACGTCCCCAAGCGCGAACGTGTTGTCCTTGGAGATGATGCCTAATCCGACCATGCTGTCCACGGGAACGGCCCCGTCGCTTTCCTTAACCGCAGGCTCACCTGGATACCCGGTCATGAACGCGGTGTTGTTGTAGAGCCACTTGTTCAACGCGCTCCCTTGGGCAATTTGGGCCGCCTTCGAGAAATTGTAAAGGCCCGTACAACTCCAATCCAATTCCACGGTTTTGGACGTGATGCCGTAAAAGGCCACGTACTTGTCCGTCCCCTTGAACTTGTCTTCGGCGTTGAAGACTCGCAGATAATCGTTGTAAAGGTACCAATACGACGCCGGGTCAAACATCGCCTCGGTCTGAAATTCATTCCGGCTCCAGCCAATCCCTTCCAAATTGAGGGGTTGGTAGTTGTCCCAACGCAGTTCCCGTTCACCCGGCGTATCCGCTGCGAGTTGCGTGTCCACACCCTCCTGCGCACTCTTGAAAAACATGATGTTGTGGAGGGACGCCACCCGGCACAATCCAGGGCGGTCGAAATGATAACCCGAAGTCAATAGGAACCTCAGCGTGATTGCCGGACTGCCGTGGTGCGGAGTTCCCCACGTGACGAGCTTCTCGAAGTTACCCGCGATCGCGCTGTCCAACTTGTTCAGACCGGCTCGGGCCACCAAGCCCCCCATCGAGTGGGCGACGACGAACAGATTGTACTTCTGCTTGAGCGTCTTAAGTTGAGGATCCTCAGCAAGACGGCGGGCCAGATCGTCACCGAGCGACTCGGATACCCCCCAGATGGGACGAAAGCTGGGGTAGATGTACTCGTAAAATGCGGTGCAGTCAGAGTGCTGCGGGTAGTCAGTCTGGAACTGGCTGTAGAGGAACCTCCAGACATCCCGCTTGTAAGTGTACCACCATGGGCCTTTGATTTGAGGCCGGCTGAAGCCAAACTTCTCTTTCTCGTTGTGTCCGTGGACGAGCAGCACCACGTTCTGGATAGGCTTGCGCAGAATTTCCCTTTGCTCCTCCCTGGGGTACTCGCTGAGCGGGAGCTGGTCAAACTCAGGATTCGGAATCATTCGGATGAGCTGCGGCGGCCTGGACCAGTTGATATTTCCCTGGTAGGTGCTGATGCTGTAAAAGACCGTGGCCTTGGGTTTGCTCGAAGGCTGGGCCTTTCCAAGAGTCGAGACCGCCGGGGGTGCCGAAGATCGGGCGAAGACATCGCGCGCACTGAGGTTCCCACTCGCATCCTTGGCTGCGGGCAGGAAAACGATCTGGTCTCTCAAAACACCATCCAGCGCGGTCAAGTCGCCCACGCGAGCGATGTTCACTGCTTTGAGCGAGCCCGCTTCTTTTGCCGGAAAGGTGATCAGCGGAACGAACTCGTCGAGCATGGTATCGCCGGTGTAGGTCACAACTCGCATGCTCCCGCTCGTCTGTTGCAACGCTCCGCCAAGGTCGAGGGTGTTGCTGGTTCGCGTCAACGTAACAGTGACGGATGCAGACAACGCCGGAATCTCCAATCGCGTCCCATCGCTCAGACTGAGGCTCGCAGGATTGCCAACCGTCGTGATAAGGCTGTTGGACTCGTCGGTCGTCACCCCGGGCGCCAGCGGCCGTGGATAGTACTCCGATGTGGCGAGCGCCTCCGTGACGTACACCAGCGCCGTTCCCCTCTTCGATGCGTCCGCAAGGCTGGTGGCGACTACGTGGAAGGAGCCGGACTGGGTGGGCGCCGTGTAGCTGCCCTGAGCGTCCACCGTTCCGCCGTCCACTCCTTCCTCGACGCTCCATTGGACACCAGTGTTCGGATTACCGCTGACCTTCGCGACGAAGGTCTGCCGCGCTCCCGGTACGAGCGTGACCGCCGAGGGATTCACGACCACCCGCATCGTGTCAATAGCTCCATTTGTTCCAGTTGTTTCTTGGAGGCGATAGAACTGCTGGGCGAGACCCGCCACAACACGGACGATCAGTTCATCACCCACGACGGCGGGTAAATTCGTCGCGGTCCGCCAACCGGCGGTGGAAAGCTGATCAGCGCATTGCAGGATGTAGTTCTGAGCCGTCGTCGGCCAGGAAATCACTGCGCCCGTGCCGTCCGTGCGAATCTTGAGGACCACGGGAACCGGCATCGCCGTTGTCAACGTTGCTACGGCGCTGGTCACGCTGCCCGCGGCGTTACTCACGACCACCGTGTAGTTGCCCGCGTCCTTAGACTGGACATTGTTCAAGGTCAAAGTCGCGCTCATCGCTCCGGGGAGATCCTTTCCATCCTTGCGCCATTGGTAGGTCGGGGCCGGATTGCCGTTGGCCGCCACCGTGAAGCTGACACTGGCATTGACGGCGACGGTCTGACTTCGCGGTTGCGTCGTTATCGTGGGTGCCGCCTGACCAGAGATGACTGTGATCGCCACGGCCGCCGAGGAGGTCGAAGCACCTTGACTATCGGTTGCTTTGGCCGTCAACGAGTAAGTTCCGGCGGCCACGCTGTTCCAGGCAAAGCTGTAGGGCGTCGTAGTGTCTTCTCCGAGCTTGGTCGAGCCCGAGAAGAACTCGACCTTGGCGATGGTGCCGTCCGTATCTGAAGCGTTGGCGTCCAGAACGATCGTCGCCGGAGCAGTGAAGGTGGCGTTGTTCGCCGGACTGGTCAGGCTCGCGCCGGGCGGTTTGTTCGGCACGATAACGGAGGAAGCGATGCGCCAGATCCGGTCGTTCTGGAAATCACTGACGTAAAGTGCGCCGTCGGGGCCAAAGGCGAAGTCGGTCAAACCGCCGAAGCCGGTGCCGAACTGGGTCGCTTTGCCGTTCCCATCGACCGTCAGGAGATCGCCGTTGGTGTTCACGCAAAAGATCCCCGTTCCCCAGAAGCCGCCGGGACCCAGCGCCAGGGGTGACCTCGCTTCCGTTCGGGCGAATGTATTGTTGATCGAAGCGCCGGTGGCGCTGTAAAGCCGGACCCGGGCCTCGTTAGGCGAACTGACCAGGATTCGGCCCAAAGAATCCACGGCGATCCTACTTGGCGCGTCGAGATCGCTGATCAAAGTCCGCGGAGTGGCGTTCGTCATCACCCAGACGTTGCCACCATCGCTATCAGCGAACAGCAGACGTCCCGTGGCATCAAAAACGAAATCGCCCGGGTTGATCATCGACGACGACGGACCAAACAGAGTCGTGACGGTGCCGTCGGGCATGATCTTCGAGAGTCTGCCTTCGCCACTGCCCTCTGCGGTCACGCCTCCAACAATGACGGCGCCCGCTGTGCCGGAAATCTTGCCGGAAGCATCGTAAGCCGCGGCATCCGGGTCGGTGATCGCGGCATTGCCGTATTCGCTCAGCGGCGACCCGCCTGGGGCAATGCGATGGATTTTGACGGCGTCGGCCGTGCCGCCGCCGGAGCCGCTATTGTCCCGTCCAACGAACAAGGTGCCGTCCGGCGCAAACGACAGCATCTCCGGATCGATGACCCGGGCATAGATCGTCGTGAGGGCATTTGGCACCGAAGGTTGGGCGACGCGGAGCGTCAGATTCGCCACCGCACTGGTCACGCTTCCGGCGGCGTTCTTCACGACGACGGTGTAGTCGCCCGCGTCCAACGCTTGCACGTTGCTTAGAGTTAGCGTTGCGTTCGTGGCGCCAGCGATGTCGGTCCCATTCTTCCGCCATTGATGCGTCGGCGCGGGATTGCCCGTCGCGACCACAGTGAACGTCACCGATTTCCCCGCATCCACTGTCTGACTTGGAGGCTGGGTGGAAATCGTGGGGGCGATTCCGGCAGAGGGAGCGATGCGCCAGATCAGGTCGCTTTGGAAGTGACTGGCGTAAAGTGCGCCGTCGGGTCCAAAGGCGATATCGGTCAAGCTACCGAAGCCAGTGCCAAATTGGGTCGCGTTGCCGTTGACATCCACGGTCAAAAGGTCGCCGTTGGTGTTCACGCAAAACACTCCCGTGCCCCAGAAACCGCCCGGACCCAATGCCAAGGGCGAGCTTTCCAACGTTCGAACGAAAGTATTGGTAATTGAAGCGCCGGTGGCGCTGTAGAGCCGGATTCGGGCCTCGTTGGGCGAACTAACCAAGATTCGGCCCAGCGAATCCACCGCGATTCGATTCGGCAAATCGAGGCCGCTGATCAAAGTTCGCGGGGTGGCATTCGTCATCACCCAGACACTGCCCGCCTCGCCGTCAACGAACAGCAAGCGCCCGGCAGCGTCGAAGACAAAATCGCCCGGGTTAATCATCGAGGACGACGGACCAAACAGAGTCGTAACAGTGCCGTCGGGAGAGATCTTCGAGAGCCGGCCTTCTCCACTGCCCTCCGCGGTAACGCCTCCGACAATGACCGCGCCCGCCGTGCCTGAAATCTTGCCGGTAGCATCGTAGGCGACGGCGTCGGGGTCGGCGATCGCGGCGTTGCCGTATGCGGACACCGGCGAGCCGCCGGGAGCAACGCGAGTGATTTTTACGGCGTCGGCTCCGGCGCCACCGGAACCGCCGTTCTCCCGCCCGACGTACAAAGTGCCGTCCGGTGCGAACGCCAGAGTTTGCGGATCGGTGACCCGGGCATAGATCGTCGTGGTGGCATTCGGCACGGCGGGCTGGGCGAAGCGGTAGATTAGGTCATTGGCAAAATCGCTCGCGTAAAGCGCGCCGTCTGGACCGAACTTGAGGTCCGCGATGCTGTAATCTTCAAAACCGGAACCGACGGTGGTCCTGTTACCATTCGTGTCCACAGTCATGAGCTTGCCACTGGGATCCAGATAGTAGATGCCCGTGCCCCAGGCTCCGCCCGGTCCGCGCGCGAGCGGCGACCCCATCTTGGCGGCGACAAAAGTATTGCTGAGCAAGAGGCCCGGGGCGCTGTAAAGCCGCAGTCGCTCTTCGCCGGAGAAACTGAGCACGATCCTGTCGAACGAATCCAAGCAGATCGACGTCGGCTCCGTCAGGCCGCTGATGAGGACCACGGGCGTGGCATTGGTCATTCTCCACACTTTGCCGGCACCGTAGTCGGTGAAAAGCAGGCCCCCGGCGGTATCGAAGGTGAAATCGTTGGGATTGAGCATCGACGAGGACGGTCCAAAGAGCGAGGTGACGGTGCCGTCCGGGGAGATTTGCGAAAGCCGACCTTGGCCACTGCCACTCGCCGTAACTCCTCCAACGATCACGGCACCAGCCGTGCCGGTGATCGCGCCCGTCGCATCGTACGCGACCGCGTCGGGGTCTGCGATGGCGGTGTTGCCAAAGGCGGTCACGGGCGTGCCGCCTGGGGCAATGCGACTGATCTTGACGGCGTCCGCGCCTCCCCCACCCGAACCGCTGGCGTCGCGTCCCACATAGAGCGTCCCGTCCGGCGCGAACGTGATCCTCTGAGGGTCGGTCACGGGCGCATAGACGGATCGGGTGGCATTGGTGACCACCGGTTGCGCTTGGTTGAACATTGGAGAGAGCAGCGTCAACG
>CAYHFE010000302.1:0-9367 GCA_964355375.1 uncultured Verrucomicrobiota bacterium | reverse complement strand
GAGATCGACGTCGTAATAGAAACCGTTTTCGACGGGCGGACCGGCGGCGAATTGGGCGTCGGGCCAGAGGCGGAGGATGGCCGTGGCCAGGACATGGGCGCAGGAGTGTCGGAGGCGCTCCTGGTCGGTCATCTTGGCGCGGTCGTCGAGGGTTTTGCGTTCGGTGGGTGGTTGGTTTTCGGATGCCATAGAGTTAAATCGGGAAACCAGAGGAACCACAGATGGACACAGATGAACACAGATAAGAATAAGCTGACAGCCAAAGGCTCCCGCGATCAACGGCGCGAGAGACACGCCTCATCGCATCATTCGACCGTTCCCATTTGTGTCCATCTGTGTCCATCTGTGGTTTGATTCCTATCTGGCCAATCGCTCGAATTCGAGCTTGGGGTGTTTGAAATTGAAGATCAGGCCGATTCTGAGCCCGGCTATCTTGAGGTAGTTGATCATCTTGCCCCGTTCGTCATCGGTGATGCGGTCGATGGTCTTTGCCTCAATGACAATTTGGTCGAAGGCGATTAGATCAGGAACATAAACGCCCACGGAGTTTTGCCTGTAAACCACGTCGAATCGGCGTTGCTGCTGACACGGGATTCCCTGGAACTTGAATTCCACAACGAGGGCGTTCTCGTAAATTTTCTCGTGAAGACCGTGTCCAATTCCGTTGAGCACTTCGAATGCACATCCGATAATCCGGTGGGTTTCCTCCTTCAAGAGAAACGCCGGATTGCCGCCCGCTCCCCTATTAACTTCCGTGTCTGTTTGCATCCGCTTCATTCGTGGTTGGCCTAGTCTTTCGTGCTCTCCTGCTGGCAGACCATGTCGATGACGACGGCACTGGCCAGGATCAGGACGAGAAGCTTGTCGCCCCAACTGAAGGCGCGGCCATCGACGAAGAACACGTCGCGGCCTTCGGCATCCTGGATGCGAAAATCATCGCCCCAGGACCAAAATTTCTGCTTGAGCAGGTAGCGCATGGGACAAATAAAAACGCCTCGAACTGTTCAGTGCGAGGCGCGGGCGTCCACGGAGCGGGCCGTGGACGCTAAATCGTCGTTGGTCCGGTCCAGTTCAGCGTCATCGAGTTCAAGCTACGTACTGCGCCCTCCTTTGGCAACGGAAATTCCGTTTTCGTGAAGGGCCGCTCTCCCGGCGTTACAGAAGATGGAGTTTCAGATACTGAGCGTAGAGCTGACAGCGCGGCTGCACGTCGGATTCCGAGGTCCCTTTAACCAACCCGGCGCGCCGCAACCGCTCGAAGCTGGCGTTGGTCGGGCACATCTGGCCCAGCAGAACGCCGCGGACGATTTCCCGAAAGCTCGGATCCCCGGCCAGAAGCAGGGGTATCCGGCGCAAGTGATCCCCGAAGATCCCATCCTCGCGACCGGCCTGGGCTTCCAGCTCGTCCAATCCGAGGTGTTGAATGACCAATTCATGAAGTCCGCGCCGGACGAGAAAGGGATGGCCGCCGACGAATTTGAAAAAGCGCCGGCACTCCGCCGACGGCAGCGGCGCGCCGTAGCGGCGGTTCAACTCGGTCACTTGCTCAAGATTGAAATCCTCCAGCGTCATGCGGGTGCCGACGTTGAACGGAGATTGGTTCAAGTCGTGGATGAAGAGATGCGCCTCGGTGGCGTAAGAGATGGCCAGAGTCAAACGCGACCAAGGCCCCAGTGGATCGAGCGCCCGCTGATTGTGCCACGAGCGGAAGAGCGCGAAGATTTCATCGCTGTAGGCGGCGACGAAAAGCCGATCCAATTCATCCAAGCCCCAGACCAACGGTTCGGCCATCTTGGCCAAAACCTCATTCTTGAAGTAACGCTCGAAATTGGCGTTTGGACTCAAGGCCGGATCCCACCGGTCTTGCGGCAAAACCGCGAGGTCCAATTGATCGGCCACCCTGTCGGCCAAGGTAAACAGAAACGAATGGGATGTGGCGAGCTCCGTCGCGTTCAGCTTCTGGATGTCGGTCAAGATCACCTTGGAGCCCGTCGAGCGGGCGAACTGCAAGCCCCGCGCCAGCAAAGAAGTCTTCCCCATTTGTCGCGCGCCCTTAACCAAGACGATACTCTCGCGCCGCGCGATGGCCTCGCGGAAGATCTGATCGGTCGGTCGAAGAATGTAGAATGGGGAATCGAGCGGAACCGCGCCGCCGACCGATTCCAGGACCAAGGGCGGCACCGGCGGGACCGAGGTGGAAACAGGGGGTTGCATCACGGTTTTGGCGAGAGGCAGGAAAAAGCCCACCACATCCGGTCCTGATTAGACACGATTACCGCCCCAATTCAAATCATTTTCCGGGTTGCGCCCCTTCATTTTCTCCGTGTCGTCCGTCGGATTCTGCCCTATACCCAATCCGGCATGACCGCCTTGCCCGCCCCGCTCCAGCAGATTGACCGGACCTATGTGCTCTATCGAGGCCGCAAGCTGTCCTACTTTTCCGGGTGCGACTACTTCCGGCTCGCCGGTCATCCCGCAGTCGAACGCGCTCTGTTCGCCACTGCCAAAGCAGTCGGTCTCAATGTGGCGGCCTCGCGGCTCACAACCGGCAATCACGCGCTTTACGTTCAACTGGAGCAAAGGCTGGCCAAGTTTTTTCGCGCCGGCACGGCCACTCTTTTCTCGAGCGGGTATGTCGCCAATCTCGGAACCGCGCAAGCCCTGGCCGGCGAGTTCTCCCACGTTCTGATCGATGACGGCGCCCATGCGAGCCTGAGGGACGCCGCCGCCATGCTTGAGTGCCCGGTAATTCGATTTCGCCACCGTGACCCGGATGACCTGATTCGCGCTCTGAGGCGAATTGGGGCATCGACCCGACCGGTGGTGCTCACCGACGGGATATTTCCCAGCGACGGCGCCATCGCCCCGTTGGGCGCCTACATGAACTCTCTGCCGGCGAAGGGGCGGGTCTGGGTGGATGACGCGCATGCCGCGGGAGTCTTGGGCCGGAGCGGGCAAGGCACGGCCGAGCATCTTGGCTTGCCCACGGACCGGATCATCCGCACGGTGACGCTGAGCAAGGCCTTTGGAGTCTATGGGGGAGTCGCATTGGGATCGCTCGCCCTGCGGCAACAGATCGTCACCAAAAGCCGCGCCTTTGTCGGCAATACGCCCATGCCTTTGCCGCTGGCGGGCGCGGCGCTCCGGGCGGTCGAGATTTTGGCGGATTCGAAGGATCGACGGACGCGACTGGCCGAGCATGTCTCCTCGGTCAAGGATCGACTGCAAGCGACCGGATTGACCTTGGAAGACACCCCAAGCCCCATCATCGCCCTCACTCCCAAAGGCCAGGCAGACGCAGCCCGTTGCCGACGCCTCCTCCTGGCCCGTCACATTTATTCACCCCTGATGCATTACCCGGGCGGGCCGGACGGCGGCTACTTTCGCATTGCCCTGAGCAGCGAACATTCCCAGGGACAATTGGATCAACTGGTCCGGGCCGTTGGAGATTGCGTCCAGGCCGGTTGGCTCCACTAGAGCCTTCGCCGATAATCGGACGGATCGGAGCGCAGCGATTTCATGAACATGGCCAGGTTGCGCCGATGCTCCTCCCGGGTGACCGCATCGTAGAATTCGACGGGGTTGTAATCGTCCGTCAAGAGAATGCCACTTTGAGGATTGGTTTTCTGGAGGCTGGCGAAGGCGTCGCGGCTGTTCCGCGCGACCGAGCGGTGCACGTGGTCGAAGCTCGGTTCGTGGATCATCTTTAAGGTCGCTCGATCTGAGGCAACGAAGAAGACGTTGCCATTGCCGGCCGCGTGGATGAGCACACTGCCAAACACGCTCTTCAACGTTTTGTCCAAAGACGCGGTGAAGAAATCCCGCCCCGACAAGAAATCGCCGAAGCTGTTAATGACCAGGGTTCCTCCAGGCTTCAAAACGCGTTGCACGGCCCGAAAAGCCTGCTGCGACATGAGATGTGACGGCGAGGAGTCGCCCAGAAACGCGTCGAGAATGACGGTGTCGTACTTCTTCTCGCTCCGGTTCAAGAAATAGCGTCCATCCCCGATCGACAAGTTAAGCTGGGAAAGGTCGCAATCAAAATGATTCGTGGCCACCTGGACCACGGCGGAATTGATTTCAATGACATCGACCTTGACCCCCTCGCGGGCAAAATGCATCGGGACAATGCCCACGCCCAAGCCGATGCAGAGGGCGTCGTCGATGCGCTCGGTGTAAGCTCGCGCCAAGTCGTGCAACATGTAGGTGAAGAGCGCCAGGCTCTTCTTTTCCACCGGGTCATAGGTGTTCTGAATCAGAAAATCATTCAGATAATAGCGCCGGGTGCCGTCCTTGTTTTGCAGCACCTGGAGCAAACCAAAGTTCGAATTGGCGTGGTACATTTCATCGAAGTCGGACAAACTCTGGTCCTGCGTGATCCCGCCATAACCCATCACCAAACCGAGCGCAATGCCGAGCGCGGGGGCGGTCTTGCTCGCCGCCCGGGTTGCCCAAATGAGATAATATCCCGCCACGATCGCCATGAGCAGGCCGGAGGTCAGGTACATCGTGGTCGAGTTGGGAAGAAGCGGGACCAGCACATAGCCGATCAAGACGGTGCCGAGAAAGCTGCCGATCGTGCTCACCGCGGTCAGGCGGCCGATCGTGCCGCCGACCGTGCTGACCACACTCGTCAAGACGCGAATGAAAAACGGTCCAACCATCGCGAGCAAAGCCAAAGGGACGAAGAAGAGAAAAGCCGAGGCGAGCAAGGAGCCGATGGCCAGTTTGAATTTGAGACACCAATAGGCGACGGACTCGACCATCACCGTGGTCAGACTGAGATAAAGTGCGGCGAGCAGAATGCAGCCGTAGAGCCGACCCAATTTGGGCGACAAATCCGCCACCGTCCCCCCCGCATAATATCCCGTGGCCAAGGCCACCAAAGTGACCGCGATCTGCGCCGTCCAGACGAAATGGGACGTTCCGAAATACGGGGCCAACATCTTCGCGCCCAGAATCTCGATGATCATGATCGCCGCTCCTGTGACCGCGGCGGAAAAATAGAGGTAACGGCGGAGACTCGGAGGCAACGAGGCCTCGGGCGGAGCGGGCGAATTTTTCTTCACGGCCTGTTTCTAAAGGTTCTTCTCGAGCGGAGCAAGCCGCAGAAAATGCGATGCACCGGAGCGTACTGTCTTCGGCGTGGCGCGAACATCTGTCGATGCGGACGAACGACTTCATCCAGTCGAGCGCCGCCGCTGGGCCAGCCGGTGACGGGCAATAACAGAGCGCCATTGCCTTCCCGCAAGATTGCTGTTAGTCATAAAGCCATGAACATGGCCTCGGAAAAGGTCGTTCCATCGCCGGATTTGTCTCAGGTTTTTGGCGCGCGTGGAGGCGGGGTCGCGGATTGCATTGTGGCAGCCTTGCGAGGAGCCGTCCCTGCGGAAGAGATCTGGCTGTTCGGTTCGTGAGACCGCAAGTGACCTCGCTACCGAGTATATCGCAGACCGTTATCCCGGTTTTCTTGAGGCTCAAGCCCATCCTGGCGAAATGCCAGCATTCATCGCCGACCCGACCAAGCTTTCCGAGAACCTGACTCGCCGAAAGTACGACGGACCTTCAATGCCGGACTGGGTCTGAGCTCGAACTACGTCGGTGAAAAAAGCAGCAAGTTGCGCGTGAGAAAATACTGGCACGTCATCAATATCGGTCTCCAGAACACACTGGTTTACCGGTTCAATTTCATCGTGCGGAGCGTGTTTGGCCTGATTCCCCTGCTCGCCACCCTCTATCTCTGGCGCGCCATTTACGCCGGCAAGGAATCCGAGGCCCAAGTGGCCGGATACACTTTGGGCGGGATGACCTCCTACTACCTGCTCGTGACCTTGGTCGATATGCTGACGGCGGTGAACGAAGACGACTGGCAGATCGCGGCCGACATCAAAGATGGCAACATCAGTCAATTTCTGTTGAAGCCGATCGATTACCTGGCGTATCGGCTTTGCCTGTTCGGAGCCGGTCGAGTGATTTACACGGCGATCGCCCTCATCCCGGTCTCCCTCTTCATTTTTGCCCAAAGACAGTCTTTCGTCGTTCCGGCGGATGGGGCGACTCTCGGGTGGTTTGTCTTGTCGATCCTGCTGACCGGACTGCTCCAGTTTTTCATGTCTTACACCATGGCCATGCTGGCTTTTTGGGTTCTGGAAGTCTCGACCTTCATCTTCATTCTTTTCGCCTTTGAATACATCGCCGGCGGCCATTTGTTTCCGCTCGACATTCTCCCAGGATGGCTGTCTCAAATCCTGAGCTACTCGCCGTTTCCCTACCAACTCTTCTTCCCCATCAGCATTTATCTGGGACGGGTTCAGGGCTCCGCCCTGGCGCAAGGATTGATCATGCAGGCGGGCTGGGTGGCCGCCTTTTACTTCCTGGCTCGTTTCGCCTGGAACCGCGGCATCCGCCGATACACGGCCGTCGGAGGTTAAAATGAAAAACCCGAGGACCCAGATATCCTGGAGAGCCGTGCGGACTGAAGCGAGCGGCCCTCGAAGGCCCGGCTTCCACTGCTCATGAATCTCCGCCGCTACCTCATCATTTATGCCGCACTCTGGAAAAACTCGGTCGTGCGGGAAATGAGCTTCAAGGCCAATTTCCTCCTCTGGATTGTCGTGGAGATGCTCTGGTTTGCCCTGCAACTTGGCTTCATCGTCGTGATTTACCTGCACACCGACCGGATCGGGACCTGGACGAAATGGCACGTGGTCATGCTGATCGGCGCCAGTCACTTCATCCAGCAGATCTTCACCGCGCTTTTCCTCTCGAACTGCGCTCAAATGTCGGACTACGTGCGGACGGGCAAACTGGATTTCATGCTCCTCCTGCCGGTGAACACCCGCTTTCTTGTTTCCTTTCGCCAGGTGGATCTGGGTGGTTTTGTCAACGCCGCCAGCGCCGTCTG
Organism: uncultured Verrucomicrobiota bacterium; assembly: GCA_964355375.1. Classification (GTDB taxonomy): domain Bacteria; phylum Verrucomicrobiota; class Verrucomicrobiia; order Limisphaerales; family SIBE01; genus CAYHFE01. Next base: position 2,463 of record CAYHFE010000302.1, on the reverse strand, counting down.
TGTCATGTATTACGCCGGAACGAAGCTCCAACTCACGCCCACCGCCATCCAGCTCGTCGGGGTCTTCTTTCTCATGCTGTGCGGCATTCTCGTTCATTACTCCTTGATGTTGGCCCTCGCGAGCACCAGCTTCTGGACCGTCCGCGCCCAAGGGGTGGTTTGGGGTTACTACAATCTCTTCAATATCGCCCGCCTGCCGGACGCCGCCTTTCACGGATTCTTCAAAGCCTTTTTTACCTTTGCCATCCCGATGCTTCTTGTGTCCAACGTCCCTGTGAAACTTCTCACCGACCGCCTGGATCACCCTCTTGAAATGCTCCTGCTGGCGGTCCTGAGCCTGATCGTCTTCGCCTTTTCTGAATTCGTCTGGAGATTCTCCCTGCGCCATTACACCAGCGCGAGTTCTTAGGGCCTGTTCTAAACTGAGTTGAGGAAGGTTTATGTTGAGAGGTGAAGGGAATTCCGGGAACGTCGCGGCCGGCGCCAAAAACCGGCCCCACTCACCGCCCTCCCCACAAGGCCAAGGCGCCGAATCCGGCAATGATCAGGCCGGAAATCCGGTTGACCCAGATGAGCGACCCGGGCCGAACCAGCGCCTCCCGGAACAAGCCGACACCCCCGCTCAACATCAACCACCATAGCGCCGAACCCGCGAAAACTCCCCCCACCATCAGACTGGCCGCGGCATAACGGCCCGTGGCCCCGCCCAATCCCAGACCGGCAAACACTCCGGCAAAGGACAAGATCGTCATCGGATTGGTTACCGTGAGAAAGAACGTCGAAAGATAAGCCCCGGCCAAGCTTCCACTCGGCGCCACCGCCGTCCGCTCCGACGGCCTCGAGATCAACGTCCGAACGCCGAGATACACCAGGAACAGACCGCCCGCCCAGCGCAGCCAGGTCTGCTGACTCGTCAGCCCATCCGCCACCGCCTTCAGCCCAAACGCCGCGATCGAGCCGTAAATCGCGTCCGCCGTGGCCGCGCCCAACCCGGAGACGAATCCGGAGGCGCGCCCGTCGGTCAGCGTCCGGCGAATGCAAAGCGCGCCGATCGGCCCAACCGGCGCCGCGATCGAGAATCCCATCACCAATCCGCGCAGCAAATGATCCAAGCCGATCGACATGGCCGGGTGAACTAACCGACCCGGCGGCCGAACGCAATCATGGAAATGGGTCTTGGCCGAGAGGTTTGGTCGGCGCAACCTTCCGTTCACCCAGGCGCGCCCTGACCCTTCTCTGTTGCCTCTGCCTCCAGGAGGTCTTGGCCCAGGTCTCGGAGTCAAGAACTGCTGCTTTACGTCCCGAGTCCAATCGCACGAACAGCAAAACAGGATTTGAAGTACATCTCGACAGATCCGGTCACGATCCCCTCCAACCTTCTGCTGTCCAAGCGTGGCTGCCAAAAACGGTCGGCTGCCTCCAATGCCCACCAGCCGACAGGGGATCATCCGGGAGTGTTCTTTCCACTTTTTCCCGGCGCTCACTTCGCCTACGATCGACCGCAAATGGAACCATGCGCACCGACACCGGGGGCGAGGGAACAAACGACGCCGAGCAACAAGCACCTTCAACCATCGCTGATCATGGCTCGCTCTAAGTCCGCCGACACGAACACCAGCACCGCTACCATCGGCTTCGAGGCGAAGCTCCGGCTCACCGCCGAGCAGGCAGTGCCTGCACCCCATTTTGGCGAGGCGGAATACAATAGAGCCCGTCCGGAAGGACTCCTCGGCCTCATCTTCCTCAAATACATCTCCGACACCGCTGGCCAATGCCGAATGTCGAATGCCGAAATCCGAACTCGGAATGCCCGACCCCTTCGACATTCGAAATTCGTCATTCGACATTGCCCTGCGCCCGCCATCGGCAAAACCGTGGACGACGCCAACGGTGGCCGTGCGCAAGCACCCATCGAGCGGGACAACCCGCGTCTCAAAGGCGTCCTCCCCAAGGACTACGCCGCCCCGGCCTCGACACCGCAGCGTGCGACAGCGCGAGTCCCGACTGCGAAGCCACTCCGCGGGGCTTTCGCGCAGCGAAAGACCACCAGCGCCTCGGCGAACTCATCGACGTCATCGCCATCATCGAACTCACCGCCGCCAGCGAGAGCGAGAAGACGCACCGCTCCGTCGATCTTCTTGGCCGCGTCTATGAGTATTTCCTCACCCGCTTCGCCAGCGCCGAGGGGAAGAACGGCGGCGTGGCAAAGTGCGAAGTCCGAAATTCGAGTGTCGAAGTGAAAACATCGCGCCCATTCGTGATTCCCCGTTCCATTCGTCATTCGACATTCGGATTTCGACATTTGCCCCTCCTCGCCCTGCGCGGCACCGAGGCCGATTTCGGTCCCGAGCACGCCGACACCTTTCGCCGCGACCTCCATCCCGACCTCCGCGCCGCCTAATTCCCTGATGTTCGAACAAGCCTTCAAAAACATTGACGACGTCCTCTGGAAAGACGCCGGCT
>CAYHFE010000301.1:0-9369 GCA_964355375.1 uncultured Verrucomicrobiota bacterium | reverse complement strand
TGACGCCCCGTTCACATCAAGGAAACCCCCATAATTTATCGCCAAAATGTGAGATATACCCGCCGACCCGAAAGGCGGGGAGCACCGCAAGTTTCTGCCTTGGGATAACTTGAAGAAGATCGTTCCGGAGGTCATGGCAGCTCATCCGGAGTGCGCCATCCTCAATGGTGACGCGGCGCGCCTGACGGGAGAATTGGGAGATTACCAGGAGGTCAAGCAGTTGCTGGCCCCGCTGGCCGCGGAGGCGCCCATTTACATCGGCCTGGGCAATCATGACCACCGGGACAACTTCTCCAAAGTGTTCGATCAACTGGCGAGCCGCCGGCAATCCGTGAAAGGGAAGCACGTCCTGGAGGTCACCTGGCCGACGCTTCGGTTCATCGTCTTGGATTCGTTGCTCTACGTGGATCGGGTGGCGGGCTTGCTCGGGAAAGTGCAGCGCGAATGGCTCGGCCAATTCCTGGAGAAATCAGACGACCGTGCGACCGTGCTCTTTGTCCATCACACGCTGGGGGACGGCGATGGTGATCTTCTGGATGCGGAACGGCTTTTCGCCTTGGTTCGGCCCCACAAAAAGGTGAAGGCAGTCTTTTACGGGCACTCCCACGAGTATTCGTTTCGGGAAGACCAGGGCATCCAGTTGGTCAATCTTCCGGCGGTGGGCTACAATTTTGCCGACAAGGAACCGGTCGGCTGGGTGGATGCGCGGTTCAGCGCCGCGGGTGCGGAGCTGACCTTGCGTGCCTTCGGCGGCAACCTCGCCGGTCACGGCCAGACCACGTCGATTTCGTGGAGGACTTAGCGCGGGACGCAACGCAGTGGATGGGGGAGCGCACGCGCCCTCGCGTGCGGTGGTCGGCGCCCCCGCCGACCACATCGAGACGCTCGAACGGACCTTTGGCTAAGTGACTGAAGAACGCCCTTTCGACCGGCGGGGGCGCCGGTCGGGAACACGCGAGGGCGCGTGTGCTCCCCGAATTCAACAGCATGGTCGGCACAGCACAACGCTCAGCGGAACAACTGAGGCGCGAACTCATTGAGGTAATTGCGCCAGTTGATCCAGGTGTGCGCGCCGGACGTTTCGTTGAAGACCGGCTCGAAGCCGTGTTTCTTGAGCATGGCGACGGTGCCGCGCGAGGTTTCGATCAGGAAATCCTCCTTGCCCGTGGCGAACCAGAGGAGCTTCAGTCCTTTCTTCAGATTCGCGTCGTCCAAGACGGCCAGGTGACGCTCTTCCCAGGTCGGTCCGCTGCTGGTCCCCGCTGCGGCTCCTCCCCGTCCTCCAAAAGATCCGATCAGCCCGGAACTAAAAACGCCGACGTAGGCAAACTTGTCCAAGTTGGGCATGGCGATATTGAGGCTCTGGCTGCCGCCCATGGAAAGGCCGGCGATGGCTCGATTCGAGGCCTCCCGATGAACACGATAGTTCTTCTCGACGTGAGCCATGATGTCGGTCAGGAAATCCTGGGTGAATTCATCGACCGCCGGCCGCGGGGCATCGCCGCCCGCGGCGCCGCGTCCTCGCGCGCCAAAGCCCGCGGAGCTGGTGTGGCCGGCCGGCATGACGACCAGCATTGGCTTCGCCTTTCCCGCGGCGATCAGGTTGTCCAGAATGAAGCTGGCGCGGCCGACCGATGACCAGGAGTTATCGCTGTCGCTGGCGCCATGCAGGAGGTAAAAGACCGGAAACTTGCCTTCGCCGGCTTCGTATCCCGGCGGTGTGTAAATGTGCATTCGCCGGAATTTTTTCAGCGCCGTCGAGTAGTAGGTCACCGCGGCCACCGCCCCGTGTGGCACTTCCCGAGTATCCATGAATTCCGAGCCGGGCACGCAAACGAGGCTCCAGATGTTGTTGTTCGACTCGCTGATCGTCGGACTGCGCGGGTCAACGACGGCAACTCCGTTCACATTGAACGTGTAGCGGTAAGCTCCAGGGTCGATCGGCCCCAGCGTGACTTCCCAAACTCCATTCGTCCCTTTCGTCAGAGGCGCGCCTTGATTGTTGCCCGGGATATCGCCGCCGTTGAGTCGGACGCTCTCCGCTTGCGGCGCGAGAATCCGGAACGTGACCCGACGGTCGGGCAGGACCTCCGGCGAGATCACGGGCGGAGTCTGCGGCCCGCGTCCGGCGCCACGGCCGCGGGCGGGTTCGGCCGCCGGCTGTGCCAGAGTGGTGGAGACGAATGAAAGCGCCGCCAATAGGGAAGCGGCCAGGAGTGGGAGGTTTTGAATTCTGATGTTCATTTTGGGTTTGTTTGTTCGGGACGAGTGTTCGATCCCATTGCGGTGATGTCGCCGGGCTATGGATTCCGTGAGGTTTCGCGATCTTGATCGAGCAGCTTTTGCAACGCCTGCTCCATTTCGTCGATATTGAATCCGCGTGGTCCGCGTTCCCCGCGATACGCTATCCGGCCGTCGGCACCGAGGATGAAAAGACGGTCTGGCCAGGCGTGATAGGCGTCGGCGACCGTGTTGGCCATGTCGTCCACGAAGACGGGAATGGTGAGGTGGAGTGTGGCTGAGCAGGCGCCGGCGACTTTCTCGCGCAGTTCGTATGTGGTGGGCTGCTCGATACTCACATGCCGGGCGGGGTTCGGCCCGTCGGACGGGTGGGCCTCGCGAATGTAAATCCACCAGAAATCGGCGCGCTCATTCCACGTGTCATAGACTTTTTGCAGGCGCCCGGCCTGCTTGGTGAAGGGGCCTCACGTGTGCGAACCGAAGACCAGGACGGTCGTTCGAGCGGGTTTCGAGAGATCCACTTCATGGCCCATCTTGAGACTGGTGGCCTTGACCTTGGGGATGGGCGTTCCCACCGGGGGCGCGGGGTCTGGGAGCGATTCTCCGCGTGTTGCCGCCCGCCATTCTTCCGGCTCGACTATTTCGTCGCCATTCTTATCCGTTTCCTCGAAAAATCGGTCCCACTCGGCTCGCGAGATTTGGCCGTCGCCATTCTGGTCCACGCGCTGCGGCAGCCCCGGCATTCCGGCGCGTGCGGCGTCTCCCGGACGTTGACCGGGAAGGGAACGTCGCATGACCCGCGCTTCGGCAGCGACCACAAAGCCATCCCCGTTGGCATCCATGCGATCGAACATGAGGGCGGGTCCGCGGAATTCCTGACGCGAAATCCGCCCGTCCTTATTGGCGTCATCGCCCCGCAGTCGCTCCCAAGGGTCGGGAGGCTGCTGGGCCAACAGAGGCGTGGTTGCGGCCAAAGTGAGGAGAAGGCGAATGACTTTCATGAATCCTGAGATATAGACCGCGTTCGTCGTGACGAGGTTACATCCGGCAAGAAGGTGCGGCTATTGTGGAGATCCGGTGATGTCGCGAAGGAGTTTGAAGAAGGCGCGTTTGCGCTCTGTGTTCAGGCTCCAATTCACGGGCGAGGACTGGTAGCCGTTGACGTAATCGTTTTTGCCCGGGTCGAAGAAACCCCACGAGGCGTATTCGTTCAGCGTGGCGACGAAGTTGTTCAGGGGTTTCTCTAAATTGAAAATGATCGTCTTCGTTGAAAAGAATCGGCTTGGCCGTGAATCCGGTAACCTGCCGGGTCAGTCAGACCATCTCCGCGACTCGGTTGGGATCGGTGACACCGTTGCCGTGGATGAGCAGGAAATCCGAAGCGCGGACGACGTTCTTCTTGGGAATGGTTCCGCCGCCGGAGGACGTGCCGGCGAGAATGCGCTGTCCCCCCCGCGTCGTCTTCTGCACGCGATCGATCAGCTCATGAACGCGATCGGGTTTGAGGATGAACTGGACCTTTCGATAGAGCTCTGCCGCCGAGAAGCTGGACCCAAACGGTCGGTTCAGGCCATTTTCCGCCAACCGGCGGAAATTGGTCGCACGCCTTCCTCCTGCGATTTGTCTGCCCTCTTGAGGTAAATCGATCCTCCGTTCTCAGGCTGCCTTTGCTCCATCTCTCAAACGACGCGCGGGCGCAAATTCCCGGATGGGACATCAGAATGACCGAATGCTTTCCTCGGTCAGATACCTTTGGTGATAGACGTGTTCCCGATTCCGATAATTGCTTAATACCTGGAGCCTGCTATCATCCCTTCCATGACTGCTCACGACTTAAATGGTGTCATTCATTCCGCCCCTGAAATCATGGGAGGCACTCTGGTCTTCGTGGGCACACGCGTGCCCCCGCAAAACCTCGTGGATTGTCTCGAAGGCGGGGAATCCATTGAGGATTTCCTGGATGGTTTTCCCTCGGTCAAACGTGAACAGGTGATTGCGGTCATCGAGGCGGGCAAGCTTAAGATGTTGGAAACTGTCAGCGATGCGCATCCTCATTGATGAATGCCTGAACTGGCGGTTGGGCCGGGCGCTGGCCAGCCATTATGGCGTTTCAGGCCAAAGGATGGGATGGAGGGGCCTTAAAAACGGACGGCTGCTTTTGCTGGCTCAGGAACAATTCGACGTTTTCCTGACGGGCGACCGAAACCTGACCTTTCAGCAAACTATCCTGGAATGTCGGATCGCGGTCGTGGTCCTCGCCGCTCGGAGCATTCAACTTCATCGAACACTGCCACTCATGCCCAAGGTCCTGGCCCTCCTGCCGACGTTGCAGCCCGGACAAGTTGTGACGGTGGACCTTTGAGCAGGCCCCAACCGTTTCCTTTTTCGCGTCTTCGGCGGGATTCGCAATGATGCCTCGATTCAAAGCTGCATTTCCACAATTCGAGTCTGAAGTGGGTCTGCTTCAACTTGAATTACAGTTTTGCAGACTTGAAATTCCAACCTACAGCCATGGCATAAGGCTTTGCAGACTTGAATCATCGCAATCTTGATTTGAACTACACCAATTCCGGCTTGAACTTCAGCATTTCTGATTTGAACAGCGGCAATGCATACTTGAATTTCAGCATTCCTGATTTGAAAACTGGGGTTGAGGGATTTGTCTCTCACCGATAAAATCCAATTCGCGCGTCAAATCGTCTCCGCGCTGAACGACAACGCGAGTTCTCCCACACCTGTGCCGCCGCTGACCTCGGTGACGTCTGCGATTGGCGCGATGGAAACCGCCTTCAACGAGGCTCAAACCGCCCGCCAAACCGCCCAAACCAAAACGTCGGCGCAAAACGACAAGTCGGACGAACTGGATTTGCTGCTCACCCAATTGGCCAATCACATCGAGAACAGCAGCAATGGCGATCCGGTCAAAATCCAAAGTGCCGGCCTGACGGTGAGGTCCGCGGCGGCGCGGATCGGTGCGTTATCCGTGCCGACGGATCTGACAGCGACCGAAGGGGACATGGAAGGCGAGATTGATCTTTCGTGGAACCGCGTGCGCGGGGCGAAGAGCTACGTCATCCCGAGCACGCTTTCCATGACCGACACTCCCACCTGGGCATCGGCGGGGGTTGCCACCCAATCCAGCTTCACGACCACCGGGTTAGCCAGCGGGAAGAGGCATTGGTTTCGGGTCGCGGCCGTTGGCGCAGCGGGTCAAGGACCTTGGAGTGATCCCGCCACCAAGATTGCGCCGTAACTCCGGCGCCAGCACAGGCCCGACAGTCTCGTGCACAGCTAACGGCCACAGAGGTCAACGGATTCACGGCGATCTGATCGGCGACCTGTATTTTGTCAACTCGGTCACGCTGCCTCCCCGGGAGCGCGACCGTTCTTCTCGCCGTCAGTGCTGCCAGGATTGGGGAGCATACGCGCCCTCGGCGGTCGGAACGGAGCCCCAAGTTTGGTGGGGCGAGGCTACTGACGAGCCGGCTCGCGAAGACGCTCGCCCCACCGAGATGGCATGCACGTCAGGACCGGGGAGCATACGCGCCCTCGCGTGTTTCGACCGGCGCCCTCGCCGGTCGGATCGAGGACACAATTCAGCCACTAAACCGCGAATCGATCGAGTGCGCCAATGTGGTCGGCGAGGGCGCCGACCACGGCACGCGGGGGCGCGTGCGCTCCCCATTTCAACGGAATAGTTGCGGCTCGGCTTTTTGAATGGTAGCAGCCGACGTGACGAGGCTCTGATACTCATCCGCCTCGCTCTCGGTCGCGTTGAACGCCGATGAAAGTGTATTGTGACACGAGCGTGCTGGTCGCAGCATCGCTCCGGGCGTATCCTCGTCACGCTTCCGCCAAGGCGTCGCTCGTGCGCATTCATTGTCGCGAGGACTTCGGCTATGCTTCTTCCCACACTCTGGCCGAGACCTTTTCGGTCCTGACGCGCATTCCAACTCAGCCGAAGCTGGCTTCGCTCATCAGCGCTCCGCCACCGGTCGCCACGCTCACACCCGGTAATTGACGGCTTTGATCCGTGGCGACCGGGAATTGCGGGGCAGGACGAGGGAGGGACCACGAAGCACCCAAAAGCCCCGAGAGGCCGCCCTTTTTGCAGTAAGTGTCTCTCTTGGTTTTGAGTGGCGAAAGCTCCCGCTTGCTCCACCCAGCGGCTGCTGATTCAATGAAACCGTTCCAAGAGAAAGGCGATGCAATGAAAACGCCTGCGACAATCATCGGTTTGCGTCTATTGAAGCACGCGAGGATAGCCAAAGCCTTGGCAACGACCTGCAAACTTCTCCTGCTGATCTGCGCAGCTACAATGACCCAGGGTCAACCGGCGACGAACTTCGTCACCGGCGCTCTCTGGCGCGAGACTTGGTTCAGTTTTCCGGGTTATTGCGTCAGCGATCTCATCAGCGACTGGCGTTACCCGAGTAAAGGCGCCTCGAAATACCCGAGGCCGAAGAGCGTAGCCAACTTCGACCCCACCTCATCTCGCCGTTGAGGCGCCAACTCGCCCAACTCGCGCTGGATCAGGCTTGTGGTTCTTACCAGTGGTCATGGAATGGCTTGCCGTCGGCGGCGGTGTAGATGTCCTCGGCCGAGTCTTTGAGAAAACCGAACGACGGATTTGCCGCCGCAGATTTCATCCAGTCCGGCTCCGGAATCTCATCGCTGTCAGGGAAGAGAATAATGACCCGAACGCGGCTGGGTCCGGCGATTGGCAGCGGTCCATCCAGACGAAGCTGTCGCTGCTCGTCCACGACACCCGTTGTTTCCACGGCGTTCATAACGTTGAAAGCATTGTCCATTTTCAGTTCAAAAGGAAATCAATTTGTTTCGTCGCAACAATGCACCCGATGGAAGGAATAGAGCCTTCCTCCGCGCACTCGCGGCTGATTCAATGAAACCGTTCCAAAAGAAAAGCTCGGTAAACCAGAACTAATAAAAATTTAGCGAGCTTCGGCCGATGTCTGTCGTGAACCATGAAAAGAAGGCTGCTCAATCGGGCAGACTGTTCGAGTGCGTCCCTCCAAGATGTCTTCACTCGCCTGCGGCAAGAAACGCCTCCTGCTTTACGGCTTCGGAGACGCGGAAACCAGCCCGGTCTTCAAGCAATCCAACAAATTCCCGCACCGAACCAATCAACTCTTGGTGCTTGGCTTCCACCAGCACACCCATCAAACCTGTAATGGTCACGCCTTCGCGCGCAGCCACCTGACGCCCCAACTTTTCGTCGATCAACAAAAGGTCCGCTTGCGTTTCTTTGGCGAGAACAATCGCCTCCGCCTCGCCCAAGTCCAAAACTGCTTTCAGCCGCGTCACCATCTCGCGGTTCAAAACCTGGCGCACTTCCAAGAACTCGGGCAAGCTCTCATGCGAGCGGCACAACTCGCGATGCACAGCCTCCGGGATGAGCACCGGACCGTAAAGTGTCTGGAGCAGGAAGAGCCGGTCGATTTGAATAAGCGAAGTGACGACCGAGGTATCGCTGATAACGATCATTTGCCCCGCAACGCGGCCAGCGTGCGCAGGTCAGCCCGCAAATCCTCCACGTCGTAGTGAATCGGAATCCCTCGCCGGCCCAATTCTTGTTGAAAGTCCGTTTGCGTCAGCCCGGCCACCGCGGCCGCGCGGCCCAAGGTGACTCGGCGCTCCGTGAACAAGCCGACCGCCAAGTCCAGCACAGCCTGGGTCTCCGTCAGTTGCAACCCTCTCAAGGCTTCGTCGTGAATTTCGATTAGCACGCTTCCAGAATAGCCTTTGCCATCCAGCCAGGCAAGAAGGCAGATGGATTCATCCGTTCGCAAACTTTGGTCTCGCCTTGCGGTTTTGCGGGGCAGTCGCTACCTTCCCAACATGAGCACGGGAGCAATCCAACAAGTCGTGGACGAATTGCAGGATCTGCCGGAGTCCGACCAGAATCTGGTTCTTCGTTTCCTGCAATCACTGAAGCGCCAGCGTGGCGCCCCGGCTGTGAGAGCTCCGCGCCAAGGTCGCAACCCTGCGCTCAAGGAAATCGACGGCGCTCTGGTTTTCACCGGCGAGATTGGCGATCCGAACACCGACTGGGTTCAGGTCGATCGGAACGAGCACGATGACCAAAGTCTGCCGTTCGTGCTCGGAAAGATAGCTGGAGAGTTCGTCCAGGTTGCGCTCCCGGCGCAGGCTCGCCCGTTTGCCCAGTCCTCTGGCCAGGCTGGCCAAGAGCCCACTGCTACTCAAAGTGGCTTGGGTCAGGTTGACCGGAGGATAGAGCCGGTTCTCCAACGGCCGCACCCAACGGCCCACCAGCGCGGATTGGCCCATCCCGTTGCCTCCGCTCAAGAGCATGACCCCTCGCAAAGCCGCCGTCTGATTCAAGAGAGTCACGGCTCGTTGCTGGGAAGGGATCGCGACCCATTGCGTTTCGGACAAAGGGCCAAAGGGCACGGCGGTGGCGCCCCAGCTGCGGGTGTAAAGTTCGAGCTCATTCATGGCTGGGACCTCCCGGTGTCGATCTGGCTGTTGAGGTGGCGGTCCACCTTGCGGGCGGCCCCAAAGTCTTGTCCCTTGTAGCGGACCAGGATCGGGTTCATGACCCAGGGATCCAGCTCCAACTGCACCTGGAGCCCGCGCAAAGCCAGGTTCACTTCGTAGAGATCGTTGGCCATGCGCACGGTCCCGTCCTTGCGCACCACCCGCTCGAGGCGGATGACGCACAAATGAGTGGCCACGGTCTTGGGATGCAGGCTCAGGAAAGGGCCGGGCGAGAAGTCGACCATCCAGAGGTCGTTGACTCCGGGGGCTTCGAAAGCCTTGGTGGGACCCGGAATATTCTGGCGCAGGAGATACCGGCGGCCTTGGGCATCGAGGTCGTTCTGCTCCAGCCAGCGATAAACCGCCGAGAGAGCCGGGAGGGTGGGATCGGTTTGTTTCCATTGCCGATAGAGGAGTTTGACGGGCACCCCGGGAAAAGAGCGAACCCGTTCCAAGATCCACTGCTGTTGGGCGGCGGAGAGGCGGCGAGGTTTGCCTCGGTCACACCGCTGTTTGGGTTTAAGACCATCGAAGCCGCCCTTCTTGAAGGCATAATACCAATCTTCGAGGGTGCGTTGGGCGACGAACCGAGGTGGAGTGTCGGGGTCC
>CAYHFE010000300.1:0-9417 GCA_964355375.1 uncultured Verrucomicrobiota bacterium | reverse complement strand
TCCCTGCTTTTTGCCTTCATGGTAGTAGTAATCGCGCTCCAGTGGGAAGAAACCAGAAATGCCCTGAACCTGGATGCTCTGGCGGCCCTTGCGTTGTTGACCTGGCTTGGGCTGATAGGAGGCATCGATCCGGTCGGCCGCCGCTTGCAGGAGAAAGCCCACCAGCGCGTTGGCCGGCTTGAAAATCGCGGTGCGGACCAAAATCTCCAGTTGCTGGACCGCAACGCCATTGGGATCCCCAGCCTGAAAGCGCACCATCAACTGCTGGATTTCCTGGTCCTGGGCGAGCAGGAGTGGCGGCGGTGGATCTTCTTTTTACTTTTCTGCCATTCCGAATGGATAGGGAGGATTTTTCGGACAGTTTTGCAGATCCGCTCGTGCTCACCCTCAACTCAACCCGAAAAAATTCGCTTTTCAAACCGGCGTATGAAATATGCGGGCTAGCCCCAAAAATGTTCCGGCGGGGCCTAAAACACCTTGCTGAAAACCCCCACCCCTTTCAGCCGAATCACCTACTTCAGTCTGCCCTTTCGCAGCAGATACAGCCGGTTGTTCAGGCAGGTCACACTGCCCATTTGCAGCCGCCCGGCAATCCACGCCAGCGTCATCAAAGTCCCCTCCCGCAGCCACTGCGCCAGCCGCACCTTAGCCAGGTCGCCCTTCCGACGCTCAACCAAATCCGCCTCGGTCCACCCCAGACGTTCCAATTCCTCTTGCACCAACCGCTCCGCCCGCTCCGCCCGAAAGTGCAGGGTGCCCAATTCTCGGTCCACCTCCGCCAGCAACTCCTGCCGAAACTGCTCCCCTCCCAGACACCAGCCGTGCCGCACGCCCTTGACCGCTTCGTCCTCCTCTTGCCCACGCCGCGCTTCCACCTCCGCCTCGAACACCCGCCGCCCGGCTGCGCTGTCCCGGGGGATGCGGTATTCACCGAACGACCGCTCAGTCCGCAACCACGCCATCCGCCGTGACGCCGTCTTCAAATACTCCGGGAAACTGCTCCAGCGATACCCTCGCAATGGCTCCTCCGCCGCCAGCAAACGGGCTCGCGCCGGATTCAAATGCACATAGTCGCACACCATCTTCAGATAACCGTCCCCGCTGCCGTCCACCACCAACGCCTTGTATCGGCCGCCGACAAGTGGCCGAAAAGCTTGTGCTGGCGGTTGAACCGACCAGTGTCCGTGCCCAGCAACCACTGCATCCCGGTGACCAGATTGCCCTGCGGCATTTCGACCACCAAGTGAAAATGGTTCGGCATCAGGCAAAAGACGTGAACCTCTCAATCTGCCTTCTGGCAGGCCTCTCCCAGCGTGGCCAAAAACTGCTCTCGGTCTCGGTCATCGTGGAAGATTGGCTCGCGGCGATCACCGCGACTCATGGCGTGATAGACCGCGCCCGGATACTCGACTCTCAGCCTGCGCGCCATGCGCGCTACAGTGGAGAAACCGCCCTCAGTTGTCAATAATAGGGCTTGACCCCTTTTTGCCGGACGCCGCCGACCCACGCCGGAGCGATCAATGCCCGACGAATTCCTCGTAGAGGCGGCGATACTGTCCGCCCTGGGCCAGCAGTTCATCGTGAGTGCCGCGCTCGATAATCCGGCCCAATTGCAGAACGAGAATCTGGTGGGCATGCCGGACGGTGGAGAGCCGGTGGGCGACGACGAAACAGGTGCGGCGCTCGAAGAGTTTTTCGAGAGCATGTTGGATGACTCGTTCGGTCTGCGAATCGACCGCGCTCGTGGCTTCGTCGAGGATCAGAATGCGGGGTTGAGCGACCATGGCCCGGGTGAAGGTCAGGAGCTGGCGTTCGCCGGCGCTGAAATTCCCCCCCCGCTCGGAGACCGGCGTGTCGTAGCCTTTCTCGAAGCGCAGGATGAGCTCGTGCGTGCCCAAGGTTCGGGCCGATTCTTGGACTTCGTCGTCGGTCGCGCCCGGTCGGCCAAATTTCAGGTTCTCCATGACCGTGCCGGTGAAGAGGAAGTTCTCCTGCGTGACGATGCCGATTTGCGAGCGCAGAGATTCGACGGTGGTTTCCCGCAATTCCTGTCCGTCCATGAGCACCCGTCCTTGTTGCGGTTCGTAGAAGCGGCTGATCAGACTGATGATGCTGGTTTTGCCGGAGCCGGTGGCGCCAACCAGCGCCACGGTTTCGCCTGGTTTCGCTTCGAAAGAAATGTCCTGCAAGACCCAGCGGTCAACCGGGGTGGTTTCGTAGCGCAAGCCAACGCCGGCAAATATGACATGGCCGCGAATCGCGGCGAGGGGAGTGGCCCCGGGGCGATTGACCACCTGGGGTTCGGCATCGAGCAATTGGAAGATCCGTTCGGCGCTGGCCGCGGCCGAGAGGACGACGTTGTAGAGATCGCCCATCGTCTGGATGGGGCCGAAGAACATGCCCAGATAAAGAATGAAGGCGGCCAATTCGCCGACCGTGATCGAGCCTCGCATGGCCAGGGTGCCTCCGTATCCGAGGATGATCGTCGTTCCCAACCCGGACATCAGGCCGAGGAAGGGCATGTAGGTGTGGACAATACGCGCCGCCTTCAGGGCGTGTTCGCTGTAGAGCGCGTGGATGTCCTCGAAGCGAGCGAGGTTCTCATCCTCGCGGGAAAACGCCTGCACCACCCGCACGCCGGAAATGTTTTCCGCCAGTGCGGACGTGATTCGCGAGGCTTGTTCCCGGAGGTTGCGGTGCGCTTGCATGGCGTGGATGTGGAACTGGCGGGTCGCCCAGGCCAAGGGTGGCAAGACCATGCTGACGGCCAGGCAAAGTCGCCAGTCATAGCGTGTCAAAATCAGGATCACCCCCAGCAGGGTCAGACTGCTGGCCAGCATTTGGTTGGCGCCCCAGGTCAGAATATTCCCCAGTGAACTGACGTCGGTGTCGGCCCGGGCGATGATTCGGCCTTGGTGAGTCTTGTCGAAATAGTTCAAGGAGAGCCTTTGAATGTGCTCGAACACCGCCAGTCGCAGGTCATTCATGGCGCCTTGGCCGATGGCAATCGCGCTTTTCACCTGGCTGACGGAGAGGAACCAGCCGACGAACAGATTCGCCAGGTAAATCGCGCTGACCAAGAAAATGCCCCAGGTCGCCGTCTCCACCGAGGTCAGTTTGATCAAGTGACGGTCAATCCCGATCTGGATGAGTTTGGGGCCGAGGAGTTGCGAAACGGTCGCCAGCACGGTGCAAACCAGATTGAAAACGAATTTCCGACGGTAGGGGCGGAGATACTGGGTCAGGCGCCGAAACGTCGCCGAGCTCATCGGCTTTTGCGCGAACGCTTCTTCGATTTGAATGTCGGCGGGAGTGGCCACGCGAGGAGAATCGGTTTCGGGAAGGGTGCCGGGTCGAGGCCGAGTGTCGCTACCGAGTTTCCACGGTCGGGTCGGAGGACGGCGCCGATCCATCGTGGATTTGCTGTTCGAAGATCTCGCTGTAAAACCCCTGCCGTTGGATGAGCTCATCATGAGTGCCGCGCTCGACGATGCGGCCTTCCCGCAGGACGAGGATTTGATCGGCGTGTTGGACGGTGGAGAAGCGATGGGCAATGACAAAGGTCGTTCGCCCCACGCTGAGCTGGCGGAGCGCTTCCTGGATGAGACGTTCGGTCTGCGAATCCACGCTCGAGGTCGCGTCATCGAGGATTAAGATGCGCGGATCCATGAGAAAGGCGCGGGCGATGGCGATGCGCTGTTTCTGGCCTCCGCTCAAGGTGACGCCCCGTTCGCCGATGAGGGTGTCGTAGCCGTTCTCGAGGGCGCAGATGAACTCGTGGGCTTGGGCCGCGCGGGCCGAGCGCTCGATTTCCTCCGGCGTGGCTTGCGGTTTGCCATAGGCGATATTTTCCGCCACCGACGCGCTGAAAAGAAACGTCTCTTGAAAGATGACGCTGACGCTGCGGCGCAACTGTTGGAGCTTGAGTTCACGGACGTCGATGCCCTCCACGCGGACGCATCCGCTGGCCGCGTCGTAAAACCGCGGGATGAGGTTGACCAGGGTGGTCTTGCCCGAGCCGGTCGGGCCGACGATGGCGTAGGTCCGGCCCGGCTGAGCCTCGAAGCTCACGTCGCTGAGTGAAGCCCGGCCGTCATAGTACTGAAAATGGACCTGTTCGAAGGCCACGGCCCCCGGGCCGGGGGGCAGATCGCGCTGTCCGCTTTGGATGACTGGCGGCTCGCGAATGATCTCGAGGACTCGTTCCGCGCTGGCGCCGGCGGTTTGGACAATGTTGGTGAACTGCCCAATCATGCCGACGCGATGTCCAATCGCCATGAGATAGAGAAGCACTTTTGCCAAGTCGCCGATCAGCAGTTCGCCCTGGATGACCTTTCGACCGCCGATCCACAGAACCAGTGGAGTGGTCAATCCGTAGAGGAACTGCGCGACCGGCACCCGCACCGCCCAGTAATTGACCGTGTCCATCATGGTGGTGAGAAAGGCATCCCGCTTCCGGCTGAATTTGCGGATTTGCTCCGATTCCTTGGCGAAGGCCTTGACCACCCGAACGCCGGCGATGTTTTCCTGGATCACCGTCGTCATCGCTCCGTGCAGGTCGTGGACTTTGCGCCATTGCGGCTGGAGCTTGCCGGCGAAGATCCCGATGAGAATGACCGTCGGTATGACCGTGGCCAAAGCCACCGCCCCGAGCGTGGGACTGAGCACGAAAATCAGCCCGAGCGTGGCCACGAGCGAGATGAGGATGTCCACGCTCAAGAGGAGACAGGCAAAGAAGAACTCCTGCAGGCGCGAGACGTCGGTGGTGGATCGGGAGATGAGTTCGCCGGTGTTGGATTTGTCGTGATAATGAAAGGCCAGTCTTTGGATGGCGTCGTAGATCGAGGAGCGGATGTCACCCAAGATGAGATGCACGAGCCGATTTCGGGCTGGACCCAGAATGAAGCCCACGCCGGCTCGGATCAGCACAAGGGAGAAGAAGAGCTGCACGTAAGTCCACGGAAGGAAGGACGCCCCCCATTCGACATGCCAGCGCAGTTGGGTGATGGCATTGCCGATGATTTGCGGCAAGGTCATTTCAATCGCGATGTTGACCAGGAGGAGGCCCGTGCAGAAGGCCACGCGTCCCGGATACCGCCCCAGGAAACCGAGCACGCCGATCGCGCTCCGCGTTTTCCAGGGGCGCTTCTCAGGAGACTTTTCTGGAGATTTCTCAGCCATGCCCGCCACCACTCTGTCACGTCCAATTCAAGGCGGATAGCTTTGCCCAATGGCCGGTGATTTCCATCAAAAACTTTACCGCCCGGCGAGTCGTCGCTATTGGTGTCGAGTGCATCGGTCCCACTATCAGATGCGCCGGGCCACGCTGGAAGACCTGGCCGGACTGCGGCCGCTTTGGGTGCAAGCGCCGCGCGGGGCAGCCGAATTGGAGAAACAACTCACGGAATTCCAGGTCGCGGTGGCATCGGATGGGACTCTGCTCGCCTGCGTTGGGCTCCGGATAGCCGGCCCGCACGCCAAGGTCCACCACGAAACCTATCGGAGCCTGGAAATGAAAACCGAGCTGAGAGACGCGGTTTGGGAACGTGTCCAATCGGTCGCGCGGAATCATGGGCTCTGTCGGATCTGGATTGAGGAAGCGGATGCGGTCTGGCGGGAGCGAGGCTTCGTCGAGGCGGAGCCCGCCCTCCTGCGGAAACTGCCGGCGAGTTTCGGAGATCGCGGGAGATCCTGGAAGACGCTGCGGCTTCGAGAAGAAATCTCGCCCGCCGTTTCTCTCGAGCGGGAATTCGAGTTGTTCAAGCAATCGCAACGAGAGAAGAGCGACCGCGCTCTGCGCCGGGCCCGCGCGCTCAAGGTCGTGGCGGGTTTCATCGCCGCCGGCACGCTGGCCCTCGCCCTCGGGGCGTTGGGCTATGTTCTGCGCCGCGTGGTCTCGCGGGGCCGACCGTAGGCAAAGGCTCGGGCGGTTCTGGAGACTCTCCATGAATCGTGGTTGTTTGAAGGGGGAGCGCGGCCGTCCCGGCTGCACCGGTCGGCGTCTCGCCGACCGGAATTAAACTGATCCACCTCCACTCGTGTTCGGCGGGACGCCGAACCCGGCAGGCGAGACGCCCGCACTCCCCATCGCACCTTCAGGTTCATGGTCCCAAAGCGGGCGGAAAGCGAGAGGCGGCTCTCCAAGAACCGTGATAGCAGGGACGCGCGGCTCGAGCGTCCCTGGTGGCGCCGCTGAACGCGGCGCGGTCGAGCCAGCGGCTCGTCCCTGCCTGGTTCATGGCCAAGATTCCAGGGCTCGACGGAGTCTCGCCCCACCATGGGAACGAGTTCAGGGTCCCGAGACAGGCGCCAAGCGAAAGGAGACTTTCCCCGAACCACGGATTGCCGCAAGAAGCGAAAGAAGACATAAGTTCCCGATCTTTTGTTTCTAAGTCTCTTTCGGCGGACAGAGTGGTTCACGCTCGCAATGCACGCGGGCCCTGAGACAGCCTCGCCGGCGGCGACAACGTGGTCGGCGGCTTGACATCAGCGTTCGACTGCGGGATTTATCCCCCGTGCCAGAAACCAACCCCGCCTGACGATGCGCCTGACGATCGCTTGGCTGGCTCAATTTGCCGCGGCCTGGACGGCCCTCTCGGACACCATTCGTCTGGCTCCAAGCGCCGATACCACCCTGTTTGAGAGTGCGCCGGATTTCAGCATGGGCGGCGAATGGCATGTCGCCTCGGGGACAACCGGGACCATGGGCTCGATTACCCGGAATCGCGGGCTGTTCAAGTTCGCGCTCGACCCGATTCCGCGCGGCGCCACGGTCAAGTCGGTGGCGTTGGTGCTTCGGGTCGTCGGAGTGCCGGGCCGCGATGGCGGCGGCAGTTCAGCCAATTCGCTCTTTGCCTTGCATCGGGTCGAGCGCGATTGGGGAGAAGGGAACAAGTTGAGCTTTCGCGGAGAATTGGCCGAGAAGGGAGAGGCGACGTGGAATCATCGTTTGGCTCCAGATTCGGGCGGACATGGCGGATTCGCCTGGAGCGTGCCTGGGGCATCAGCGCCAGAAGATTTTGCCGCTGCCTCCAGCGCGACCCTGATGATTTCGGGGACGAATCGCTACACGTTCGGTTCCACTCCCAGCATGGTGGCCGACGTCCAAAAATGGCTGGAAGATCCGGGAACCAACCAAGGATGGATCCTCATCAGCCAATCAGAATCCCAGCCGAAGACGGCCCGGCGCTTTGCCTCGCGGGAGGACACGACCAACGCGCCCGTCCTCGTGATCGAGTATGTCCCCCCGGATCTGCCGCGATTCGCGGGGATCGAGCGAGTCGGGGGGCGTATTCAGCTCGCCTTTCCGGCGAAGTCTGGCCAGTCGTATCGAATTCAATACTGTGATTCTCTCACTCTCTCAACTTGGCTCAGCCTGACGAACATCGCCGCTCAAAGCACCGCCAGCACGCCGCTCGTGACCGACACACTCACGCCCGGTTCGAAGTTTTATCGCATCAGCCAACCGTGAGAACGGACTGGGGGCGAGCCGTGCGCCGGTATTCATCCTTTGTCATTCTCTTCCCGCTTTTTGCGTTCCGCCCCTAGTTCTGAGCCAATTCGTCCCGGTTCCCAGGAAAGCTCTTGACTCCCTCCCCATGCGGTTCGTTAACTGCGGGGAAATGTAGGCCGGGATAGCTGGCGAAATGGATCATTATGGAAACGAATAAATTCTTAATCACATCGAGGCGTTCGAATCATTCGTGGGTTTACTGGACGATGGCTGCTTTGGCCGCGATGTTCAACGCCGCCCCTGGGTTGGCCGGAGAAGCGGACATCAAGATTCCTGATCTGACGAACGTGCGTTTTGACGGCCTGGGCGGGGTCAGCGGCCTGACGCTGATGTATCTCGGCATTCTGCTCTGCGCCGTGGGCGCGGCCTTCGGGCTCGTCCAATACACGCAGACCAAGGCCCTCCAGGTGCATTCTTCGATGGCGGACGTTTCCCACATGATCTGGGAAACCTGCAAGACCTACCTCTTCACGCAGGGCAAGTTCCTCGCCATCCTCTGGGTGCTCATTGGCTCTTGCATGATCTACTATTTCGGCGTGCTCTCGCACAATTCCCTCGTCCATGTCACCGTCATTCTCCTCGCCTCGATCCTCGGCATCCTCGGTTCCTACGGCGTGGCGTGGTTCGGCATCCGCATCAACACCGTTGCTAATTCACGCACCGCCTTCTCCGCCCTCAAGGGCAACCCGCTCAACACGCTCTTCATTCCCCTGCGCTCCGGCATGAGCGTCGGCCTGCTGCTCGTGTGCGTCGAGCTGTTCTTCATGATCTGCATCCTGGTGTTCCTGCCGCGGGAACTGGTCGGCCCCTGCTTCATCGGTTTCGCCATTGGCGAGTCCCTCGGGGCGTCTGTCCTCCGCATCTGCGGCGGCATCTTCACCAAGATCGCCGACATCGGCTCCGACCTCATGAAGATCGTCTTCAAACTTCCCGAGGACGACCCCAAGAACCCCGGCGTCATCGCCGATTGCACCGGGGACAACGCCGGCGACTCGGTTGGACCGACGGCGGACGGTTTCGAGACCTACGGCGTGACCGGGGTCGCGCTCATCGCCTTCCTCGCGCTCGCCCTCACCGACAGCCAGGAACTCTGCGCCATGCTCATCGTCTGGCTCTTCACCATGCGCGCGCTGATGATCGTCACTTCGCTGGTTTCCTATTTCATCAATCAAGTCATCTCGAAGGCCAAATACGGCAATCTGAAGGATTTTGATTTCGAGGCTCCGCTGACCCACCTCGTGTGGATCACCTCCGCCGTGTCCATCGGCATCACCTTCATCGCCTCCTATTTTCTGCTCGGGCACCAGCCCGGCGTTAACCCGGCCTTGTGGTGGGTGCTCTCCGTCATCATCAGTTGCGGCACCGTCGCTGGCGCCCTGATCCCGGAATTCACCAAGATCTTCGTCAGCACGAATTCCCGCCACGTGAAGGAAGTCACCAACTGCTCCAAGCACGGCGGCGCCTCGCTCAACATCCTGTCGGGCCTCGTCGCCGGCAATTTCTCCGCCTTCTGGATGGGCCTCGTCATCATGCTGCTCATGGCGGTGTCGTATTTCTTCTCCCAGAATGCGGCCCTGCTCGCCCTCATGCCGGCGAAGTTCCTCTTTGCCGCGCCCATCTTCGCCTTCGGCCTCGTGGCTTTCGGCTTCCTCGGCATGGGCCCCGTCACGATTGCGGTGGATAGCTACGGCCCGGTCACCGACAACGCCCAGTCCGTCTATGAGCTTTCGCAGATCGAGGGGCGCAAGGGTATCCGGGAAGACATCAAGAGAAACTTCGGCTTCGAGCCCGACTTCGAAAACGCCAAGTACCAACTGGAGAAGGGCGACGGCGCGGGCAACACGTTCAAGGCCACGGCCAAGCCCGTGCTCATTGGCACGGCCGTCGTCGGCGCCACCACCATG
>CAYHFE010000299.1:0-9430 GCA_964355375.1 uncultured Verrucomicrobiota bacterium | reverse complement strand
GGTTTTCACGTGGCGACCGGCTGAAGCCGGGACTACATACTTGTCAAAATGAGATTGACTGACGATCTGGTCTTGCAGGTTGTCCGCCGCCCGGATTTCTTTTAAGGTGACGCCATGAAGCTCCTGGAACACTTACCGCCTAATCCAACGGCAGGGCTCCGCCGACTGAGACAGGTGTTGTTCACCTTTTCCCTGGTGTTTTCCATCGGGTCGCTCCGCGCCGAAATCCCACCCGCGGCGGATGCGCCCCAGCCCCTGCCACCCGGGGAAAGCCTCAAGCGCTTCCACCTCGCGCCGGGTTTTCGGATCGAGCTCGTGGCCAGCGAGCCGCACCTCGCCGATCCCGTCAGCATGGCGTTCGACGCCCGCGGTCGGATCTTCGTCTGCGAGATCCATGGCTACAACCTCGATGGCCATTACGACGTGATGGAGTTGAACAAAACCGGCGTGCTCGACAAGACCGTCCGCCGCATCCCGGCCAATCCGCAAGCGTTGGAGCGGGCCGAGCGCGAAACCTACGGCACGGTCAAATTGCTCGAAGACCGCGATGGCGACGGAGTGATGGATCGCGCCACGATCTGGGCCGACCATCTGCCGCCGTGCTACGGGGTCGTCCCGGCGCGGGATGGGGTCATCGTCCTTTGCGCTCCGGATATTGTCTATCTCGCGGACCGCGATGGCGATGGGCGGGCCGAAGTGCGCGAGACCATGTTCACCGGGTTCGGCGTGGGCGAACTCTGGACGCGGATCAGCAGTCCGCACTGGGGCGTGGACAACTGGATTTACGCCGCGTCCGGCGTCGGCAGTGCCGGCACGATTCGGGGTCCGCACCTCGCCGCCCCGGTGGTGCTGGGCAATACCTGCTTCCGCTTCAAACCCGACGGTTCCCGCCTCGAGCCGATCTCGGGTGGAACGAGCGGGTTTGGACTTGCCCTGACCGATTTCGACGATCGCTTTCTTGTTTCCAATCAGCAGCACGCGCTCTACGTCGCTCCCCTGCCCTATCATTACCTCGCGCGCAATCCCTACTTCGCCGCGCCCAATCCCGTCATCGACATTTCCACCTACGGACATCCAGCCCAGGTTTACCCCACCGCTCCTCCGGACCCGTGGCGGCTCAAGCGCAGCGTGGAACCGGAATGGGTGAAGTTCTACGGCGCCGCCGAGACGACCATGGGCTTGGTCACCGCCGCGTGCGCGCCGCTGATCTATCGGGCCGACCAGTTCCCCGCTGAATTCCGCGGCAACCATTTTTCCTGTGAATCGGCCTACAATCTCATTCATCGTTGCCGGCTCATCCCGGATGGCGCGGGCTTCAAGGCGGTGCGAACCACCGAGAACGTGGAGTTCCTGAGCTCGACCGAGCAATGGTTCCGCCCGGTCAACCTCTCCCTCGGCCCCGACGGCGCGCTCTACCTTGTGGACATGTATCGCGAGATTATCGAGGACTACACCGCCATCCCGCGGTATCTGCAGCAACAGTATGGACTGATCGCCGGTCATGACCGCGGCCGCATCTGGCGCGTCACGCATGAGGCCGGCGCCCGCCGGAGTGCCGTGGACTTGAACCAAGCTTCGAACGACGAATTGGTCAGCCAGCTCGCGAGCGCCAATTCCTGGCGGCGCGAAACCGCGCAGCGGCTGTTGCTGGAACGAGGGGAAAACTCTGTGGCTCCCGCGTTGGCGGCCTTGCTCCGATCCGGTCCGAACGCGGTCAGTCGCCTGCACGCGCTGCACACGCTCGCGGGACTCGGTCTCCTGGACCCGCCGCGGGTGGAGGAGTCCGTTCGTGATCCCGATCCGGGCGTCCGTCTGCATGCCTTGCGACTGGCGGAACCTTGGCTGGATCGACGCCCGACGCTTCTCGATCAGGTGTTGCAGATGACGGAAGATCCGGATCCGAAAGTCCGGCTGCAAGTCGCCTTCACCCTGGGCCAGACCCGCGATCGACGCCGCGAGCCGGCCCTGACCGCGCTCGCGCTCCGTTTCGGTGCGGATCGCTGGATGCAGGCCGCCCTTCTCAGTTCGGTGGCGGAATCGGGTCCGCGCCTTTTTGGTGAGATTTCCAAACAATCGGGGCCTGGCGAAAACCTGGCCCGACCGCTCGCCGCCATCACGGGAGCACGGCAGCGCGGCGAGGAAATCGGTCCCTTGCTGGAAATGATTGTTCGCCACGGTCCGGACCGCGGGATGGCCTACCAGACCAACTGCCTGGGCGGCCTGGTCGAAGGTCTGCGCCGCGGCCAGCCGACGGCCCTGCTTGCGGCCAACGGCCTGATTTCGCTCCGCCAATTGCTGGCCAGTCCCGGGATGGCGGTGCGAAGCCTGGCCCTGCAAGCCGCCGGGCTCTTGAGACTGACGCAAACTCCGGAGGTGCTCGTCGTCCTCGACGCCGCCCGCCGCGAAGCCACCGATTTGAACCGATCGCTTCCCGAGCGGCAGACTGCCATCGGCTTGCTGGCCAGCGCGCCTTTCGAAGTTTTGGAAAACACCGCCCGCAAGCTTCTCGAGGCCCGCCAGCCTCTGGACATTCAAATGGCCACCGTGGCCGCGCTCGCGGCCTCGGATGATCCGGCCACCGGCCCGGCGCTCCTGGCCGGCTGGAGTTGGTACTCGCCCAAGGTGCAGGAGAGCGTGCTCGACGCCATGTTCCGTCAGCAACGGCGCCTTTCCGCCCTGCTGGACGCCATGGAAAGCGGCCGTATTCCACCTCAGACACTCGATGCCTTGCGCCGCGAACAGTTGCTGGCCAATCGCGAGACGAAGATTCGTCAGCGCGCCCGGGATCTTTTGGCCCAGCGCATTTCGGATCCAGGACGCCCCGAGTTGCTGGCCCGTTATCAAGTCGCACTTTCAGGACCCCGCGATGCCCGGCGCGGGCAGAAGCTTTTTCAGGACCAATGCGTCCGCTGCCACAGCCTCCAGGGTGTCGGTGGTCGAATCGGTCCGGATCTGGCAGGCACCAAAGGCCGGGCCGAAGAAACCCTCCTCTTGGACATCCTCGAACCGAGCGCCCAGATCACAGCGGGCTACCGCAGCTATACCATCGAGACGGAACGGGGCGACATCTTTACGGGCGTCGTCTCGGCGGAGAGCGCGACCAGCGTGACGATCCCTGGCGAGAATGGGGCGGAGCAGACCGTTCTCCGCAAAGACATCACCTCCATGACCGCCTCGGCCGTCTCGCTCATGCCGGAGAACCTCACCGATCTGGTCCCGCCGCAGGATGCCGCCGACCTGCTCGCCTATTTGCGGGAAGCGCTCGGGACCCCGGCGAAGCGTTAACCGGTTTTAAGATCCAAAAGGGTCCTTTTCAATTCTAAGACAGGCTTTCAGCCGTAAGTATGCAGTCCGAATTGGGGAGCATACGCGCCCTCGCGTGTGCCGACCGGCGCCCCGCCGGTCGGATCAAGGCCCCATACGGTCACCAACCGGTGACTCGTTCGAAGGCGCCAGTGTGGTCGGCGAGGGCGCCGACCACCGCACGCGAGGGCGCGTGCGCTCCCCATCTCAACTGAATCGTCACGGCTAAGCCGGTTTTTCACGCCTTTACGCTCTGGCCCACTTTAGGGCACTATCGATCCGATGTTGATCGTAATGATTGCGCCGGAATGCGCTCCCGCGGCCAAAGTCGGCGGCTTGGCGGACGTTGTTCACGGCTTGTCGAAGGAACTCAGCCTCCGCGGCCACGCCGTGGAGATCATACTGCCCAAGTATGACTGCATGCGTTATGACCAGATCTCGGGGCTGACCAAGACAGACAGCGACCTGTGGGTTCCCTACTACAACCAATGGGTGCGCTGCGATGTGTATCTGGGATGGGTGGATGGCTTGAAATGCTTCTTCATCGATCCGCTTTCGCCCCGCAATTTCTTCAATCGAGGCGTCTTTTACGGGCATCATGACGACGGCGAGCGGTTCGCATTTTTCTGCCGGGCCGCGCTGGAGTTCATGTTCAAGACGAACAAGCATCCGGAGATCATCCACTGCCACGATTGGCAGACGGGATTGGTGCCGGTGCTGCTGTATGAGATGTATCAACACCTGGGGATGCGGCACCCGCGAGTCTGTTTTACGTTGCATAATGTGGGGCACCAGGGAATCCATGGCGAACACCTCCTGCGGGAAGTCGGGCTGAATCCGGCTCAACTCATGACCCATGACCGGTTGCTCGACGATCACCGTCCGGGGACGATCAACTTGATGAAGGGGGGGATTGTCTATTCCAATTTTGTCACCACGGTCTCCCCGCGGTATGCGCATGAAGTTCGCCGCACCCACCTGGGGATGGGGTTGCAGCGGGTCTTGGGCGCGCATCACGAGAAGTTCGGCGGCGTTCTCAACGGCATCGATTACGGCGTTTGGAACCCGGAGGTCGATCCGCAGATTGCGAGGCGTTACGGGATCGGATCGCTGCACGACAAGTACGTGAACAAAGACGCCCTGAGAAACCGGTTGTGGCTGCGCCACGGGATGAAGCCGATCGTGTCATTCGTGGGCCGGTTGGACCCTCAGAAGGGGGTGGACCTGATTCTGCATACGGTGCCGTACTGCCTGGAGATGGGCTGCCAGTTCGTGCTCCTGGGATCCAGCCTGCAGGGAGATATCAACAGCTCCTTTTGGAACTTGAAGCGGCGGTTCAACGACCATCCCGACTGTCACCTGGAAATTGGCTATAACGAGGAACTCGCGCATCTCATCTATGCCGGCTCGGACATGATCCTGGTCCCGAGTGATTACGAGCCCTGCGGTCTCACGCAGATCATCGCTCTGAAATACGGCACCGTGCCCGTGGTGAGAAACACGGGAGGCCTGGCCGACACCGTCTTCGACGCGAACTACGCTCACAAACCGTATCATGAGCGCAATGGTTATGTGTTCAATGACTACAACTGGCAGGGGCTGGAATCCGCGCTGCAGCGGGCCGTCGGGATGTGGAATCATTATCCCCGGCATTTCCGCGAGTTAATGGTCAACGGCATGCGGTGCGACTATTCCTGGAATCATCCGGGCCAAAGCTACTTGAACATCTACCATCACATCAAGGCGGCCTGATGACGAACACCCAAACCGTCACGACCCGCGGGGGCCTCAAGCTGGCGGCAAAGATTGGCCAGCGGGAAACCGAGCTGGAACTGGTCTTGCAGGCCGAAGCCGCGAAGCACTTCGTCTTGCACTGGGGCTTGCGGCGCCCCAAGGCGGAGGGATGGATCCAACCTCCGCTCCCGGCGTGGCCACCCGGAACCATCGCGGTGGGGCACGACGCGGTCCAAACTCCGTTCCCCAAGGCCAACGGCCCAGCCAACCTGGTCATTCGACTGAGCTCGGCCGAGAACTACGCCGCCCTCGAGTTTGCCGTGTTCTTTCCCCAGGAAGGGCGCTGGGACAACAACGGCGGGCGCAATTACCAGATTCTTTTGGCTGAACCACCGGAGGGTGCGCTGCCGCCTCTCGCCGCCTTACACGCCGGGAGCACGTCGGATGAGCCCGTTCTGGAGCGTGTTTTTGAACTGCCCGGCGGCGGGCAATTGGCGGCCGGAGTGACGAAGAATGGAGACCGTTATCGCGTGCGATTCGTTTGCGACCGTGGCGACGGGTTGATCCTGCATTGGGGAATGGCCCGGCGCTCGCCGCAGGAGTGGGTCTTGCCACCGGCAAGCTGCCGAAGCGCCGAGACCACGATTCACCAGGAACGGGCGGCTGAGACTCCCTTTGCCCGCCAGGAAGGGTTGCGTGTGCTTCAGCTCGAATTCCCCGGGCCTGAGGTCCCGCTGGGCATACAGTTCGTGCTCCGTGAGGGGGCCAACGGGCGCTGGCTCAATTACCGGGGCGGGAATTTCTACCTGGCCGTGCAGGCCCGCCCAGCCGGGGCGGCCGGGCCGGACGCGGGCCAGCATGCCGATGTTGCGGAGGAGATCGTGCGGGCCGAGACGACCCACAATTCGTGGACGCTGATGCATCGGTTTAACCTGTGCCATGATTTGCTGGGCCGGGTGCGGGGCAGCTTCGACGGGCTGGCCCTGATTTACGCTTATCTGCGCTTCTCGGCCATCCGCCAATTGACCTGGCAACGAAACTTCAACACGAAACCGAAGGAACTGGCTCACGCCCAGGAGCGCCTGACGCAGAAGCTCACCGAGATCTTCCGGAACGAGCCCGGCAGCGGGCCGCTCATGCGCTTGACTCTGGCCACGGTGGGCCGGGGCGGCGACGGGCAGCGAATCCGCGATGAGATCCTCAACATCATGCACCGCCGCCACGTCAAAGAGGTGAGCGGCCATTTCCTGGAAGAGTGGCACCAGAAACTGCACAACAACACCACTCCCGACGATCAGGTGATTTGTGAGGCTTACCTCGCCTTCCTCCGGAGCAACGGTTCCCTCGATTCCTTTTACCAAACCCTCGAAGCCGGCGGAGTCACCCGCCAGCGTCTGCAAAGCTTTGAGCGCCCCATCCGGGCTCATCCCGATTTCGTCGCGCATTTGAAGGACGGATTGATCCACGATTTCCAGAACTTTCTCAGGATTCTCAAGGCCAGTCACTCGGGCACGGATTTGGAGACGGCGATCAACGCGGCGCGAGACCAATTGGACGGGGGTCTGCAAGGATTGCTGAATTACCTTTGGGAACGCCGCAATGACCAAGGCGATCGGTTCCTCGACCTGGCGCGGCAAATCACCGACGCCCGCCGCCGGTTATCGAGCCTGTTCAGCCGGGCCGGCGGCTTGCGCGAGTTGCTTTACCTGGATCTGGCGTTGGAACAACTGCTGCGCGCGGCGGTGGAACGAAACATCCATTTGCGGCTCAGCGGCGACCAGTTGGTGGACCTCATCGCCTGGGTCCTCGAGAATGTCACGCTCTCCTGCGATGAGCCCGAGTTGGCTGCCTGCTCGCGGCATTGGCAGCGGCTGCAATCCCTGCCGCGATTCAGCGCGGTCTGGTCGGTTCACGCCAAATCGGTGGTGGACCGCGTCGGACGGGCGCTGAGCGCCTGGATCGATCGTTTTTACCAATTGCTCCAGCCCAAGGCGGAGTTTCTCGGACGAGGATTCCAGGCCGAGCCGTGGACGATCACTCTGTTCAGCGAAGAGGTGGTGCGGGGCGGCAGCGTGGGGTTTGTGCTTTCGATTCTGCTGCGCCACCTGGATCCACTGCTGCGCCAGGCGGCGCATCTCGGCAACTGGCAGATTATCAGCCGCGGCCGTGGTGCTGGCCGGCTCGAGGTCGTGGAATCTCTGAGCTCGATCCAGGGCCAGCATTTTGACACTCCCCGAGTGGTGGTGGCTGACAAAGTGACCGGCGAAGAAGAAATCCCGGAAACGGTGACCGCGGTCATCGCTCCGGATGTCGTGGATATCGTGTCCCACGTGGCGGTGCGGGCCAGAAACGCCCATGTTCTCTTCGCGTCCTGCCACGACCCTGAGTTGTTGCAGCATTTGAAATCGCTCCAGGGACATCATGTCCAACTGGAAGTCACGCCGGCCGGAGATGTGACGGCCACGGAGAGTGCGCCCGCCGCGCCCGCCCCAACGACGCAGAGGCCGGAGCGGCGCTTGACCGTGGCCGCGCGATCCTTCACCCGATATGCCATCCCGCTGGCCCAATTCGACGAGACGTTGGTGGGCGGCAAAGCGTGCCACCAAGCCCGGCTGCGCGGCCGGCTGCCGGATGGGGTTCGGCTGCCGGCTTCGGCCGCGTTGCCCTTTGGTGTTTTTGAAAAAGTGCTGAGCCTCCCACTGAACAAAGAGGTCGCCCAACACTACACCGAGTTGCTTGGGCGGACGGCGAACGCCGGCCCGGAGCCGCTGGCGGCGCTGCGGGAAACCGTGCTGGCTTTGGCCGCGCCGGACGAACTGAAAAACGCCCTGCGCGAAGCGATGACCGGGGCCGGTTTGACTTGGCCCGAGGACTGGGCGACGGCGTGGAGCCGCATCAAGCAGGTCTGGGCCTCCAAATGGAACGAGCGTGCCTTCCTCAGCCGGCAGCGGGTGGGACTTTCGCACGAAGATCTCCACATGGCGGTCCTGATTCAGGAAGTGGTGCCGGCGGATTATGCCTTTGTCATCCACACGGTGAATCCCTCCAATGGCCACCACGACGAACTGTTCGGAGAAATGGTGCTGGGCCTCGGTGAAACGCTCGTGGGCAATTATCCCGGTCGGGCCTTGAGCTTCGTCTGCCACAAAAACACGGGCGCGCAATCCTTGCTTTCCTTCCCGGGCAAAAGCGTCGGCCTTTACGGTGACGGATTGATTTTCCGCTCGGATTCCAACGGTGAAGACCTGGCTGGCTACGCGGGAGCCGGTCTTTACGATAGCGTTCTGCTGAAAGCTCCCCGGCCGGTGGATCTGGACTACACTCAGCAGCCGCTGGTCTGGGACGAGTCTTTCCGCCACAACCTCATCGCCACCATCGCGCGCATCGGCCTGGAAGTGGAGCGGACCAGCGGCTCTCCCCAAGACATCGAAGGAGCCGTCGCCGGCGGCAACTACTACGTGGTGCAGACCCGGCCGCAGGTTGGGCTGGAATGAGCGGAGCATGATCTGCATCGGCAATCAGACCGCCTGCTGGGCCGCCACCCCCGTCGAGCCCTTCGATTATGCCCTGGCCCAGGGATTCGACGCCTTCGAATGGTTCCCGGACAAGAAACCTGGCGCGGGCTGGGATGAGAGCGATCTGGACCTCAGCGCGCGGCGGCACATCCGCGAGACCGCCCGCGCCCGAGGCATGCGGC
The DNA here is from genome assembly GCA_964355375.1 of uncultured Verrucomicrobiota bacterium. Taxonomy (GTDB): domain Bacteria; phylum Verrucomicrobiota; class Verrucomicrobiia; order Limisphaerales; family SIBE01; genus CAYHFE01. Next base: position 696 of record CAYHFE010000299.1, on the reverse strand, counting down.
TCTCGGTCCACGCGCGATGGCAGGCCAACTTGCTCGAGCCCGATTCCTCTCCGCTGGTTTCCAAGGATCTGGAGCTGGCCCGCGATTTGGGTGCTGTTCTCCTCAATGTCCACCTTTATCATGAACAAGGATTGGCGGCTTTTGTGGAGGCCCTCATCCCGCTGATCGAGCAGACGGCCGAAGCGGGGTTGCAGTTGGCCCTCGAGAACACCCCGCATCATTCGCCGGAGCAGTTCAACGAACTCTTTGCCCGTCTGCGCAGCGGCGAAGTGGGAGACCTCGTTGCCTTTTCTGGATATCGGGAGCACGACCCAGCGCACAGCCTTGATCTCGCCCCCGGACCGGAGGGCATGCACGAACTGCTCTGGCAGGTGAAGCGATTTCATAACTTTCTCTGGGCCAGCGGGGGTGTTTTCAGCGACTACTGCATCCATCACATTGACGAGGCCTGTTGGATGAAGGATGCGTGGCCGGTGAGGGCCGAAGCCACGGGCGGCCGTCACTACCGGGGTAAAATCGACGACCAGAACTTTGACAGCTACGCCATTGAATACACGTTCGAAGATGGCGGAAAGTTTTTCTACTCCAGCCGCTTGATGAAAAATTGTGCGCAAAAGTTCGGGGTCTTCGGACAGGGTTCGCAAGGGGCGTTTACGATTTCCTCTAGCGGCCATTCACCGGCGCGTTCCACGATCT
>CAYHFE010000298.1:0-9442 GCA_964355375.1 uncultured Verrucomicrobiota bacterium | reverse complement strand
AATAAGCGGCTCCCAAACATCTTCCTGCCGGTCGGTGGCGCACTCATCAACGTCCATTGGCGGGACGGCTTTGATCGCCTCCGCGTTGTCCTGTGCCCACCTCAGGCATTTCCGCTGCAACACGGTGCTGTCCACCCGCCGGAACTTCGCTAGCTTCATGTCGCGCGGCTTCCTCTGCATTCTGATTGGAATGGTTCGTGAGCGGGTCGCCTTGTCGAGCTTGTCGAGGGTGATAGTCGCAATCATCTTCGGGCAATAGGTCGAAAACTCGACTTCGACTTGTTCGCCGTTGCGCTCGGTCATTCGGTGTGCGGTCCCATTTGACTGGAAGCCTCCCTTGAGAATGTTGCAGATAGCGGCGCGTTGGTCGTCGGTCACGCTGTCCAGTTCGTCCACGAGCACGGTGAGGTTGCCTTTCGTTGTGACGTGATACAAAACAGCAGCCGACGTGTTGCTTGTCCGAAACGGGCGGCGCACAAGCTTCTCCGTCACATCGAGCACGCGGCCCTTGCCGCACTCGGCTTCAGGAGACCACACGGCAACAATAGCGGCGAAATCGAAAAGTTCGTAACACCAGGTTTGCAGGTCCCAGACCGCGAGAACGTCGGATGCGCAGGCAGGCAGCCAGCAAAACCTTTCATTGAATGCGGCCATTTCGGAAAGCAACTCGTCACCGTCAACCGGCTTGTCCCACGGCTCCACGTTTCGCAGTGTAACGCGCCCTTTTTCGGGCGGCGCGGGAATGTGGTTAACCTCGATGGCAGGTTGTCCGGCGTCTCTTACGAGCCCGGCCACTTCGCTCTTGCTGACGCCAAGCAGGTCGGCCAGCAACGGTTTCATTTCGAGCCGCGCGCCTGTCTCGTTCCAGAGTAGCTTCGCACTTTCCAGCAATCTTCTTCGAGCGGGAAATCCATCATGGCCTTGTTCCGAAACGAGTCGCTTAACACCTTCGAGTTCTCGCCGGAGCAACGTGACAAAAATCTCCGTGCTGCTTGCCTTCGCTGGCACGCTGTAACCGTCGGACACAATGGTTTCAAAGCACTGCGCGAAGTCGTCGCCTTTTGCGGCCCGCAGATCGTCGACGCCTTTGGCTCCGCCCAACAGCAGCTTGGCGACGGTGAATTTCTGCACGAATTGGAACCGTTTCGACGCGAACAAAAGCGGTCTGAGCTTGGCCGATTCGGCGGCGAACTGCGCATTTGAGCACAACGTCAGAATCGCCCAGGAAGACGACTTCAGCCGATTGGTGCATTTTCAGCAAGCCAGCCAGTTCATCATGTAGTTCATGAATGCGCTCGCCGTCCGTGCCGGAGAGACTGCGAGCTGCGCCAGTAAAACCGCATAGACCAAGCGCGGCGTATCCGGCCTCAGCCAGGGCGAGCGCTTTGAATTCGCCTTCGACAAGAAACAACCGCGAGCCTTTCGACGATTGAACGAACGTCGGCGAAACGTAGATGTGACTTCCGCTTTCTTTTCGTTGGGTATATTTCTGCGAGTCCGTCGGCGCGTAAAGGCGGACGCGAGCAAAGGGCAGACCGTTGACGATGATCGGCGAACCGTTGGCGTGGCGGAATGGAATTGCGATTCCCTCGGCGCGGACGCCGTAAAGCAGGACGCACTCGTCAGAACCGACGTGATGACAACCAGCCGCAGTCAGGAATTGATCGCTGACGCCGGGCCGATTGAACACGCTGCCGCCAGTAGCAGGCGCGGTAGAAACGGGCTTGCTCGCATTTGACGATGGGCCTATCGTCACAGTGTCAGGTTTTTCAGGCGCGTTCTGCTTGGTCGTGGGGCGCGGCTTTTCATTTTCGCATTTCATTGCGCCTCCTTCTGCTGACGCAAAAGCGCGGCTTCGACGGATGGCCAGTGAAAAATAATCCTTCTGCCAGAAACTCGAACGAACGGAAGCTTGCCGCTGGTTCGCCATTGAAACAGAGTCCGTCGGCTTACGGGGATTCTGCGCAGCAACTCGGTCTCGTTAATGAATCCGCCTTCTGGGGGCTGGGCGGTGCGGGTGGGTTCTCCTGCGGGAGTGGGCTTGCGGTCAATGGCATTTTTTTGCATGCCCACACATCTACCGCAACAAGTCGGTGCGTGTCTGTAGCCGCTAGAGTAGTTACGTATAGCGGCTACTGTTCTTCCTCACGAACTAGCCATCCGCATTCTTGCTCACCAAACTGGCGAGCTCGCCGAACGACTCTGAACCACGATTCGCGATCCGCGTAGAGAGGTTTGTCCATTACGCTTTGTGTGTACTCGATGGCCAATCCAATGGCATGTTCCTTGGCCGGCGGATTTTTCAGGAAATGTCGAAGAAGCCGGAAAGCGCCGAGCGCCTTTAACAAAACTCGGAGAGCCGTCTGCGTGCGGTCCGACTTGGGGTTTCTCCGGTGCTCGCTTCGCTTCTGCTTAACGAGAGTGACCCATCGTCGAAAACTTTCGATGATTTCGCCACTCGTCCGTTCCCAATTGATTTCACAGAAAAAATCTTCGCAGCCCCCGTGAACTTTCAGGTCAAAATCAGGGACTTCTTTTCTCAGGGTGGCTTTTGGCACTAGCGCCAGCAATCGTTGCTGATGTGCTAGCGGGTCGAGGATATTGAACGCTTGTTGGTGATTATTGTACATAATCTGGACGGGCGATAAGCGGAATCGCTTAATTCTCGCGTCGCGCTCACTTATCGGGATTTCGAGCCAAGCCTTGCCGGGGAACTCGGGGCACAGTGTCAGGATGCGCAGGCGAGCGCTGAGCACAAGTTGTCGCCCAGGAAAAACACGTTGCTCGTTGCGCGCCGTCGAACTCAGTCTGCGCCATTTCCGCCAGGTCTTAACGGCATCAATGATTGTTAACGATTCGCGGGCATATTCGTACCAAAGGCAATCCAGCAACTGATCGCATGGCAGCTCATCAAAATCCCAATCATGGCGATTTGGGTCAACGATTGGCGTTCTGCTCTTTTTCAAGGGGCGAATCTGGTGGCCGCGCCGAGTGAATCAGGCGTTGGCAGGGAGAGAATCAGCCGTTGCGCATTGCCCGGATGCTCGAAGTTACGCAGTCACGGTGACGCGCGGTTTGACGCCCAAATCTTCAGCGATGCTTCTGAGAATCACGCCGAGGTTCCGGGCCGTGGGATTGCCCCGGTCGTTAAGCATTCGGTGCAACGTTTTTTCCCCCAAGCCGGTCTGTCGCGCCAATTCCTTAAAGCTGATTTCGGCGTGAACCAGATCGCGCAGCCTGGAAAGCGCTTCGGCTGTTTCACCCTCCAACAGCATTTCAATCGCTCCGGCGAAGAATACGCGGGCAAATTTCCGGTCGCGTTTAATCCGCGCCAGAACCGTTTCCTTATACAGTCGTGTCAGTGCCATGTTTCAATTCTTTATGTCGTCTCCACCGCGTCAGCGAAGCGGTGATGTCGGCGTCTTGGTGTCGCTTGCTCCCGCCGCCCAGGAGAATGATGACGGTCTTGCCTTCGCGTCCGAAATACACGCGGTAGCCCGGTCCAAAATCCAGCCGCAACTCAAAGACACCCTCGCGCAGTGGTTTGGCAGCGCCGAAGTTGCCGCACTCCAGGCGGCGGACGTACCGGTCCACCCGATCCGCCGTCACCGCATTCAGCCCGTCGAACCACGCGGCGAACGGCGAGTGTCCGCCTTCGGTGTATTCACGTACCTCGAAAGGTCCCGTCATAGAGTGCCTTTTAAGTTACCATTGTCAATTCCCATTCCCCGATCTGAATCGGTCAGGCGTTGGCAGGCAGCGGGATGACATTTGCCTCTTGCGTCGGCGTCACGTTGAACCACTTGTCCGCCTCGGCCTTCGTCGCGAGTCCTTTGTAGTGCGCGTGAATCATGGTGGGCGAGTTGCCAGCCAGCGCGGAGGTCATGTTCTCGTTGGCGTGCGCGGCGAAATGAAAGGTGACGAAACCGTGCCGCAGTCCGTTCCGCCGGGCTGGGATGCCAAGAGACTTCCGCAAGGCCATGAAAGCCTGAATGTAACCGTTGAGGGTCTCCCACCGCGCCGCTACCTTGCCCTCCAAGCCCCGGTACGGCGCGAGCCACTCTTCCAAAGCTGGGCATATTTCCACCAATCGCCGCTGCCGCGTTTTACTCTTTGACGTGCTGATTTCAACGTGACCCGGAATGCCGAACACGTCGCGCCAGTCGAGCCTGAGCGCCTCCTCCAATCGCAGTCCGGCCAAGCCTTGGAGCGCGATTATGGGACGCATCTGCACTTCCGCGTTCTCCAACAGAGTGCGGAATTCGGCGGGCCGGTAATAATCAACCGGTGCGCGGTCGGATGCTTCCATTGCGAACCCGTCAGCCTCCAAGAGCCGGTGGGATGCTGTCAGGTAATCGTTGCGGACACACCATTTGAGGAACAACTTCACGACTCCCCGGCGGTCGTTGCGCGACTTGGCCGAAAGCTTGGCGTACGCCGTCAGGTAAGTGTTCAGATGGCTCTTGCTGAGGTCGCCGACATCGTGTCCGGGGAAGGTCGCCGCGAATTCCCGGAGCCAGTTGGCCGTGTTCTCGACATATTTGGGATTCAGCGCAGAGCGTTTTCCGTCCTTGGATTCGGCCTTCGGCGCTCGGCTGGCCCCGAACTCCGTCACGGCTTCCGAGAGTGCTTTGCGGCGCACGACTGCGACCGTCCGCAAGTAGCCTTCCACAGCCTCTCCAAGCGGGCGCTCGCCCAGGAGTTTCGCCGCGTGAAGGTATTCAGTGACCGCTTGCAGTGCCGTGACAGCGCGTCCGGTGTCCTGACGGTACGAGTCTAGGGCGTCCCGGATGGCGAGGGCGGCGGCGGCCTCTTTAGCCGTTAGTGCGATGCTCTGGCTTCCGCTGTCGAGTTCACGGACTTTCTTATCGGCTTCGCGCCGGGCATCCCCATAGGTCGGGAACGAGCGCACGAATCGCTTGCCAGCCGCGCGGTAGGCCAGGCGATAAAAGGGATACGCTGGGGTTTTGCCGTAGATGGTGGCCTCTGCCCGCCGATGTTTGACTATCACCGGGAACTTCATTCTGCCGCCGGAGGGCGGAATCTGTGCGGAATCTGTGCGGGATTCTGTTAAGTGCTCATTTTCCCCAGTAAAATTGGCTCCAGAGGTAGGGCTCGAACCTACAACATCACGGTTAACAGCCGCGTGCTCTACCATTGAGCTACTCTGGAACTCAGCGGGCCGGAATGTACAAATCAGGTCCTGACGCGTCAACAGATTTTACCTCGATTTTGGCCCGCGCTGCGTTTCCGGGCTAGCCAGCGCGCGCTTGGGATGCCACTATCCCCACGACACACTGGCCGTACTGCAGACCTCAATTGATGTCTGGCGCGAAGCGGTCGGTTGGCCCGCGTGAGCCGGGGGCAGATTGGGCCTCTGTTAAACAAACCGGTGCCGGACATAAACGTTGAGCCCAACGGCTGACCTTCGAGGAGAATATGAAAATGAGCGAAAGCAAATTGATGGCACGCCGCGGCTTCCTGAAACGCGCGGCTTGGTCCGCCGCCGTGGCTCCGATGATCGCGCCAAGCTCGATTTTCGGAGCGGATGGTCAGGTCCAGCCCGGCAATCGAATCACCGTCGGGTTCATCGGGACCGGGAAGATGGCCAACGACTACCACCTGAGCACATTGACCGGGTTCGGCGACGTTCAGGCGGTAGCGGTCTGCGACGTGGACACGACGCGCCGGATGGACGCAAAGAAATACGTGGAGAATCGCTACGCCAAAGCCGGGCGCGAGTCTAGGGGATGCGATGCCTACAACGACTTTCGTGATCTCCTCGCCCGAAAAGACATCGATGCCGTGGTCATCGCCACGCCGGATCACTGGCACGCCATTCCGCTGATGGAAGCCTGCAAAGCGGGCAAGGATGTCTATTGCGAGAAGCCGCTGACGTTGACGATTCGCGAAGCTCAGCTTTGCATCGAAGCCGCGCGCAAGCATAACCGGGTCGTCCAGACCGGGAGCCAGCAGCGGTCCAGCGTTTTCGGACCATTCCGTCAGGCGTGCGAACTGATTCGCAGCGGTCGAATTGGCAAGGTCAAGACCGTCCAGGTTGGGGTCGGTGGACCCAGCAAATGGTGCGATCTGCCGGAAGAACCGATGGAGCCGGGACTGGACTGGACGCTCTGGCTGGGCCAAGCGCCGACGCGTCCTTATCACTCGGCCTTGAGCCCGCGCGGCCACCACAATCACTTTCCGGCCTGGCGATCCTATCGCGAGTATTCCGGCGGCGGCCTGACCGATATGGGTGCGCATCACTTCGATATCGCCCAATGGGCCTTGGGCATGGATCAATCCGGGCCGGTCGAAATTATTCCGCCAGAAGATCCAAGAGCCAACACCGGCGTCAGATTCACCTATGCCAATGGCGTCGAGATGGTTCACGGGGGCCCAAGCGGCTGCACGTTTGTCGGATCATCCGGCACGCTCTCTATCGATCGCGGAAAACTGACGAGCGAACCAGACAGCATCGTCCAGGAACCCTTGGGCGACGGCGAAGTGCATCTGCCCAAATCCCCGGGGCACCACCGTGATTGGATCGATTGCATCCGGTCACGGCAAAGGCCGGTTGCGGACGTCGAAATTGGGGCGCGCAGTGCCACGGTCTGTCATCTGGGCAATCTCGCCTACTGGTACCGGCGCAAACTCCGCTATGAGCCCCAGATCTGGCAGTTCGTTGGAGATGCCGAGGCCAATCAATGGTTGGATCGTCCGAGACGCGACCCTTGGCGCTTGCCGACCGCCTGAGATCTGTTCGCCAAGGCCGAATCCGCAGACTTTTCCGGCGAATTTGCTGGAATGGCGGAAGTCCATAGGATATAGATCCGCGCGTATCCACAGCCCAGCAGAAAACAGAACATGAATGCTCAGTTTGAATCACAGACGCTCCGGGCCTTCGTGGATTTCCTGAACGCCGTGGACGCAGTATGATCCGAGACAAGTTCCAAGAAACCTAAAGCATCATGACTACCAGCGGTTCTATCGACGCCGTCCTGAAGAACAAATCACCGAATCTCTGGTCGATTTCGCCAGAGGCGACAGTTTTCGACGCCATCAAGCTCATGGCCGAGAAGAACGTCGGAGCGCTGCTGGTCACATCCAAGGACAAGTTGGTGGGGATTGTTTCCGAGCGGGATTACACGCGCAAGGTGATCCTGAAAGGCAAGTCATCGAAGGAGACCGCCGTCGGTGAAATCGTTTCGACACCCGTCATCACCGTTAGTCCGTCCCACACGGTCGAGGAATGCTTGCGGCTCATGACTGATCACCGCGTCCGCCATCTACCGGTATTGGACGCCGAGAAGGTGATCGGGGTGATTTCGATCGGGGACCTCGTGAACTGGGTGATCTCGGTCCAAGATGTGACGATCAAGCAGATGGAGAATTACATCGCCGGGAACTACCACTGCTGAGCCATGGCCTGATGATTGAATCGGGGCGCCCCTTGTGTCTCCTGGGTCTGTCCCTGAATCGGAGCGGTGAATTCCGCGCGATCCGCCAGGGAGGAAAAGGAAAGGCTCACTCGTTGATGTGCACCACTTGGGCGGGCGGAAAGCCGTTAAACCACGTGGCGGAGGCGTTGCTGTAGGCGCCGATGTTTTCCGAATAGACAAGTTCCTCAATCTCGAGATCGGGCAGCTCCTCGGACTGGGAGATGGTATCGAGCCCGTCGCAGGTCTGGCCAAAGACGGCGCAGACTTCGGTTTTCCCCTTCTTAAACGCGTTCAGGTGGTACTGGCAATGGTCGAAGATGATCCCGGAAAAGGTGTGATAGACGCTGTCGTCGATGTAGTAGCAGGTCTTGCCATCGCGCACGGCCTTGCCAATGATCCTCGCGAGCGACGTCACCGCGGTGGCCACGAGAAACCGGCCGGGCTCGGCCAGAATCTGAATATCCTTGGGAAAGAGGCGGTTGATCTCAGCGTTGATCTTCTTGGCGAGCACCCCGAATGGTTTGACGTGTCTGTTATAGGGCGCCGGAAAACCGCCACCGATATCGAGGATTTTGATCTCATGCCCGCGGGACTTGGATTCGCGCATGACGGCCGCCGCCATGTTCAGGGCCTGGACGAAGTTCTCGAAATTCGTGCATTGGCTGCCGACATGGAAACTGAGGCCTTCGACCACCAATCCCAGTCCAAACGCCGCTTCGATCAAATCCACGGCCTCGCCGGGATCGCATCCGAATTTGGATGACAGCTCGACCATCGAGCCGGTGTTGGGCACGCGCAACCGCAAGACCACCCCGGCGTGGGGAGCGTACTTTTGGATCTTCTTCAGCTCATTCAGATTGTCGTAGGTGACGAGGGGCTTGTATTGGTCAAGAGCTTGGAGGGTTTCCTTGGGCTTGATGGGATTGGCGTAAATGATCTTGTCCCAAATGAAGTCCTGCTGTTCTTTGGGCGGGAGAGCCCGAATGTTCTCATAGACCAGCATGAATTCCGGCAGGGAAGCCACGTCGAAGCTTGCGCCAGCCTTGTAGAGCGTGCGGACAATCTCCGAGGCCGGGTTGGCTTTGACCGCGTAATAGGCCTGAACCTTCGGCAAGTGCTTCTTGAACTCGGCATAGTTTCGCCGAAGGATCTCGTGGTCCGCCACAACCAGCGGCGTCCCGTGTTTTTTGGCGAGGATTTGAAGTTGGCGTGTGGTCATCGCAATTGAAATTACCGCCCCGCTTTAGGCAGTTTCCGAGACAGGCACAAGCCAAAACTCGTCCCAAACTCGTCCGACGGCGGAATTCAGAACGAAGTCTGGACAACAATCACAACGGCTCTGGACGGCGAATCTCCCGGCCAAGTCCTCGAATTCCCACTTCTTTCAGACCGCGATCGCCCAAACCGCATCCTTGCAGGAGGCTAACTCTCTGGGTTGGCCTTCACGCGTCTGAATCCAAGAAGAGAAATGATGTAACCAGAAAAACCACAACTCCATTTCGCGCAGCTTCGCCTTTTGGCCCGAGCGATGTGTTCGTGAAGGACTATGACAACATCCAGGCGCATGCGCCTGCGCTCGTGAACGAGATCAAACGGCATTGCGGCAAAATCAAACGCGCGATCGAAAAACTATTCGCCGGTCCGCAGAGCCCGTTCCGCAATTAGTCGATATCGCCCGAATGAGCATGGCCAGCTCAGCAAGTTACAGGCAGAATTGTCAATAGCCGGGACTGACTCCAATGGCGCTTCGATAAGGAATTACCCACGATTATTGGGCTTTTTTGATGAAATTCGATCGCCGAGGCTTCAGAGTCGAAAACGGACCCTCCGGAGACTCCAATGAATTCATGCTCTACAAAAAATCTGCCGAGGATTCCGTGAAAAAGAGGCGTCGTGCAAACTGTTGGTCCTAAGAGTTTTATGTCTCATCTGAGCGCCATTCTGCGGCCGGGGCCATGAACCTGAAATGCATAAACCATTGGAAATCAACGAACGCATTTTGC
>CAYHFE010000297.1:5764-9450 GCA_964355375.1 uncultured Verrucomicrobiota bacterium | reverse complement strand
TAACAGCACGCGCCCCTCGAAGCGTTTCCTTGGAGAGAAACTTGGTGGTGATTCCGAACTCTCTCGCTTCCCAGCACGGCATCAAGCCGGGAATCCGACTCGACTGGAAGGAGAGCGACCGGCCAGAGGTCCTCACCGTCATGGTTCTGCCCGACTACGCCGCGATTGCTTCGAGCCTGCTGGGTGCAGGCGCGCTCACTTGAAGCCGGGTACTGATCCCATCAGCGAGCTCGTGCGAGAGCGCGCCCACGAGCACTCGGAACGCCAGCAGAGCCTGTGATCACCCATGTCCTCTTCACCAAAACGCTCACGAGGGTTCTGCCTTTCTCGCGAGAAACCGCCGATGCCGCCACGAACTTGCGAGGCGTCACTCGCCCTCGCTTGCCGCCGGTGGACGCACTCATCGCCGCCAGCGTTAAACAGCACGGTGCAATTCTTGTCCACCGCGATCCCCCCATGGCAACCATTCCCGAATCTCAGATTAGCCAACGCATGCTTCCGCCGAAGCGGTGAGCGAGAACCAAGGTGAGACATCACCAACCTCGGCCGTGTGACGGTAGATTTCAACAAGCGCGAACTCGTCTTCGGGGCGAAGGTGGCGAAGAAGGTGACCAAGGTGCCCCGATTGGTTTCCTCAAAGAAAAGCCCACGGCGCCGCAGCCGGCCCGGAGGCGAGCCCGTGGAGCTGGACAAAGACTTCATCGTATTGAACGAGACGATGGTGATTGGAGGCCCTGCAAAACGATCTCGCCGGAGATGTGAGAAAACTGACGGCCCGAACCCACGAATACCGGTTGCGGGTTGGCGATTTCCGAGTTCTCTTCATGTTGAAAGGCGATCTGATAAGCATCTATGCTGTCAAAGACCGAAAGGAAGCCTATGAATGACGTTGGCACTGTTGGGAAACCGACGCTGGAATCGCTGGCCGCAGAGGTGCATCGCCTCCAAGACCGGTTGGAAGACTTGGAGGATCTGATGGAGCTTCGCGCAGCGGTGGAACGTAACGCTGGCAAACCCGGCGTGCCTTGGGAACAAGTCAAAGCTGAACTGGATCTGGATTGAGCGGCAATGCACTCCCTCAATCGAGTCCGAGGTGCGTCGGGATGCGCCCTCGATTCGACTCGAATCAACCAAAAGGGGAGACCGACCGACGCCACGTTGTCATTACGAATCTTCGAACCCGCAAAGACTTGCCAAGGGCCGAGACTGACCGGCTACCGTTAGCCAGTTGTCAAAACTAGGAACTGACACCTTTCCACTCTCATCTGGTATCGATACCTCTTCGTCATTGGTCGGTTTGTCCGTTTGCCGAAACGTCGCTCTGGGTTGCCCGATTCATTTGACGTGAGCTTCCTTCCGCGCCCGAAAAGGCTGTTGAATTCCCCGTCAGCCGACCAGACCGGCTTTCGGCAATACCTCGACTATCCATGCACCCGGATTTTGCTTTCGCGACGCTTGACCATACCGGTGGGAGTACCTACGGTCAGCCTGGGTTTGGGGTGGTCGTTTTGTTGGGCCAACGACATGGCGGGATATGGAATCCAGGCTGCATTTGTTTCGAGGGAAAAAAGTTGATTGCCGCAAGCGACGGTGCGCTCCTGGTTAGGCTTGCTCATTCCTTGAACTTTGAACAGAAATCCTCAAAATCCGCCCACGTTCCGCAGTATGAAGCCACAACAAACCGCGTTAGAGATCTTCGCCACCGGAGGGATCGAGAGAATTGTCACCGCGAAAGCCTTGATGGCGCGTCTTTTCCTTCTCGGGTTTAATGAACGGCGCCCTTTCCCTCACATCGAATGATGGGCCAAGACCTTTCGACTGGCGTCTATTTGCCTGCCTTCCCGGCCGCGTCGCCGGATTTGGAGGAATTCGGTCTGAAATTCTCCGGCGGGGGTTCGCACAGCAGCCGGACCATGATGCTTGCGGAGTTGGACTCTCTCCTGGTCGCCGTGCCTTTGGGCTCCAGCGCCAGCGCCTACCGCGATGCCATTCTGCTGCGAAACGTCCTTGCCAAGGAAACCGAAAGCACGCGCCAGAAATCCTTGCGGCACTTGCGCGAGCTCTACGCCCTGGATGAAGCCGTCCCCATTTTCGCCTTGTTGCGCAAACTGAACGTGCTCGATCCCGCCAGTCTGCCGTTGCTCGCCGTGCAGGTGGCTTGGGCGCGCGACCCGCTTTTCCGCGCCACAACCGCGCCCATCCTCGACTCGATTGAGGGCGATTGGGTAGAGACAGCCGACCTGTCCGAGGCATTGGAGGCGGTTTTCCCCAACCAGTATTCGGAACTCAGCCGGAACGCAGTCGCGCGCCATGCCGCCTCTTCGTGGACGCAGTCGGGACACCTCACGGGCCGCGCCAAAAAGACCCGGTCGCGCATCAAGCCAACTTCCGTAGCCATCACGTTGGCTGTGTTCCTGGGAAATGCTGCCGGCTTTCATGGTCCCTCGGTCTTCTCAAATCCCTGGTGCCGCCTGCTCGACCTGACGCCGGATCAGGCCCTGACTCGCGCTCGTGAAGCCCACCGGGCTGGCCTGCTCAATTTGCGTGCAGTCGGCGAGGTGGTCGAACTGAGTTTTCCACGGTTCGCTGACCTAGCGCCTAAATTGCCATGAGTGCCATCGACCGTTTAGTTGCCAACTACGACCGACGGCTGCGCTTGTCTTGGTCCGCCAATATTTCGGGCAAAGAGCGCGTTTGGTTTGCGGTCTATCCGCCAGCCGAGGAACGCCGTTTGCGGGCGCGCCTTCCCCAGTTCGAGGCCCTCACGCTGGAGACCCGGCACGGCTGGACGACGGTTGACCTCACCCGCCTCCTGCCGGAGTGGATTTCCGCTCACGAATACCGGGAGGGCATCTTTCACGAGCCCGGGCATTTCAGCGCCAACAGCGAAATCGAGACCGCCGCGGCCGAACGGGTGCGTCAGGCCTGCGCCCGCGAGGAAGCCGATGCCGACAGCCTGGTCGCCGTCCTCGGCCTGGCCTCGCTTTTTGACTTCATGCGCGTTTCCAGTTTGATTGATCGCGTCGAGGACAGCGTGCGCGGTCGCCTTCTGGTCTTCTTTCCCGGTGAATATCAGCGCAACATCTACCGCTTTATGGATGCCCGCGACGGCTTCAACTACATGGCCGTCCCCATCACTTCGACCGAGACCTTCCTCAACCCATGAAGAACCGCGAACTCTACTTCCGTGATCCCACGGCCATCGAGCTGCTCAACAACGGCGTCTCCAAGGTCTCGGAAATCGCGAATGACGAGCGCCAGGCCAAAACGCTCCGGTTTGAGTTGGAGACCTTCGTGTGCGATGGCGAATATGCGCGCGGCCTTGAACGAATTCTCAAGGCCTACCTCGATGGCCTGGGGCGTGAGGAGCAGAAGGCCGTCTGGGTCAGCGGTTTTTTCGGCAGCGGCAAATCGCACCTCGTTAAAGTGCTCCGGTATCTTTGGGAGGACTATCATTTCGCCGACGGTGCCACCGCCCGCTCGCTCGTTCGCCTGCCGGCGGAGGTATCCGACCTGTTGAGGGAATTGACCAACCGGAGCAGGGCTTGCGGCGGATTGCGGGCGGCGGCGGGCACGCTCGGCGCCGGCACCATGGACAATGTTCGTCTGGCCTTCATTCAACTCGTGCTCCGGGCCGCCGGCCTTCCGGAGAATCTGGCGCAAGCCCGATTCATTCTCTGGCTGCG
>CAYHFE010000297.1:0-5664 GCA_964355375.1 uncultured Verrucomicrobiota bacterium | reverse complement strand
GCGATGGATGTCCAGGAAATCGCCGAGCATTGCAGCACCAAGTTGAATCAGCGCCTGTTGCTCGTCGGGACGGGCCAATCCGCGTTGAACACCACTCCGAGCCTGCAACGCCTTCAGGCCCGCTTTGCCGTGCGCGTGCAGCTTTCGGATGCCGATGTCGAAAGCGTTATCCGAAAGACGGTCCTGCGCAAGAAACCGGAACACGAGGCCGCCATCGGCAAAAGCATGGAGTCCCACCAGGGCGAGATCAGCCGCCACCTGCAGAACACCCGCCTCACGGCCAGTCACGACGATGAACCGTTCTTCGTCGCCGATTACCCGCTCCTGCCCACCCGGCGGCGTTTCTGGGAAAAAGTGCTGCGCAACACCGATCACTCGGGCACCAAGGCCCAATTGCGCTCTCAATTGCAGATTGTCTTCGAGGCCGCTCGCCAAACGGCAGAAGCCTCGCTCGGCACCGTCGTCCCTGGCGATTTCATTTACGACCAGATTTCCACGGACCTCTTGAACTCGGGTGAACTGGAACGTGAATACGACGAGATCATCCGCAAGCAGCGCGACAAAACAAAGGACGGAGACCTCCGCTCCAGTCTGTGCGCTTTGATTTTCCTCATCGGCAAACTGCGCGATACACAGGGTACCGACGACGGCGTCCGGGCCACCCTCGAAACTCTGGTGGACCTCCTCGTCAGCGACCTCTCCCACGACCGCCCGAAACTCGAACAGCAGGTGCCCACTCTGCTCAAGCAACTTGTCGATTCCGGCCAGATCATGGCCGTCGAGTCCGAGTATCGCTTGCAGACCCGAGAGGGCGCGCGTTGGACGCACGACTTCAACCGGCGCCGGACCTCCACGCTCAATGACGACGAGCGCATCAATACCAAACGCTCCGAGTTGTTGCGGGAAGGCGTCCGGCAGGCGCTTCGGCCAGTCTCCCTTCAACAGGGCGTCTCACGTCAACCCCGTAAACTCAACTTCGAGCTTTCCCCGAACCGTCCGGCTTCCAGCAACGACGAGGTCACCCTATGGTTGCGGGATGGCTGGAGCGACGATGAAAAATCGGTCCTGAACGACGCTCGCGCCGCCGGGGTGAACAGTCCGCTCCTCTTCGGTTACGTGCCCCGCGCGCACCATGAGGAACTGCGCCAGTCCATCGCATCGGAGGTCGCCGCACAGGAAACGCTGGATGCCCACGGCCCGGCCACCACCCCGGAAGCCATCGAGGCCCGCAAGGCCGTCGAAACCCATCTCGAGGTGGCGCGCCACCGCATTCAGGAACTGCTCGGTCACGTCATCGGTGGTGCCAAGGTGTTCTTGGGCGGCGGACAGGACGCCAACGGAATTGAATTGGCGGACAAGGTGCAGGATTCCGCGACGAGCGCGCTCGAGCGATTGTTCCCTCAATTCTCTGAAGCCGACCACGCCAACTGGGGACAGGTCGTCAACCGTGCCCGTGGCGGCGATGTCGGCGCGCTCACTCAGGTCGGCTACCAAGGCGACGTCACCAAACACCCACTCTGCCGACGCGTGCTTGAACTTGTCGGCGTGGGCAAGAAGGGCAAGGAAATCCGCGAACACTTCAAGTCCGCACCTTTTGGCTGGCCGCAGGACGCCATTGATGGCGCGCTTTTTGTCATGCTCGTCGCCGGCAATCTCCGGGCCAGCATCAATGGTCAGCCGGTCCAATCCTCCGCGCTCCCGCAGAATCAGGTGGGCGTGGCCAGTTTCTACGTGGACGTACCGCCACTCAACGTCCAGCAGCGTCTCGACCTCAAGGCGCTGTTCCAGAAAGGCGGCGTCACCACTGCAAACGGTCAGGAATCTGTCGCCGCCGGCCAGTTCCTGCAAAAGCTGCTCGCGCTGGCGGAATCCGCCGGCGGCGATGCGCCCCGTCCGGCTGCGCCCGCGACGCCGGACGTGCGCGCGCTGCAAATGCTTAGCGGCAACGCCCAGTTGCTCCAGATCCACGCGCAGAAAGACACCCTCTCCGCCAATCTCGCCGCTTGGAAGAAGAGTGCGGACGCCATCGCCAAGCGTTGGCCAGCATGGGAGCGGTTGCTGGAATTTCAAGCTTTTGGCGATGGACTGCCGGAAGCCCTGGCCTGCGCCCAATCCATCGCGGCCATCACGTCGGGTCGCACGTTACTGGCCGACCCTGACCCTGTGCCGGAACTGACAAAGCAGCTCACCACCGCCCTGCGGACCACTCTGGGCACGCTGCAAGAGAACCTCGCCGCGGCGTTTACGACCGGCCACGAACGCCTGTCGGCCTCGCAGGTTTGGGGACGCCTGAGCGACGAGCAGCGCGCCGCGCTCACCACCAAGCATCAACTGAACGCGCCGGCGAAAGAACCGATCGGCACGGATGAAGAAATCATCACGGCACTCCGTGCCAGTTCCCTGCCGGACCGGCGCAACTGGCTCGATGCCGTGCCGCAGCGTTTCGCGCGCGCTCTCGATGAAGCCAGCCAGTTGCTGGAACCCAAAGCTGTCCGCGTCATCCTGCCGAGCGCCACCATCAAGGACACCGCCGAGTTGGATCAATGGCTCGCTGAGGTGCGCGAGGATGTCGCCGCGAAACTCAAGGATGGCCCGGTGATTCTGTGAATCCTGCCCCCTGACGCATGCACGAATCGGAAGCCATCGAATTCAAGAAGAGCCTCGCTGAACTCAGCGACGGACTCATCTCGATTGCCGCCATCCTCAACAAACACGGCGGCGGTGAACTCTGGTTCGGCCTCAAGAACGACGGCCGCCCGGTGGGCATGGATGTCTCCGAAACCACCCTGCGCAAAGTATCCCAAGCCATCGCCGCCCACATCGAACCGAAGATCTACCCGGAGGTCTCCACCGTCACTCTCGATGGCAAATCCTGCATCCGCGTCGCGTTCTCCGGCAGTCAGTCGCCCTACTTCGCCCATGGCCGCGCCTATATGCGCGTCGCCGATGAGGACCGGCAACTCTCCGCCAAAAAACTGGAGTCTCTCATCCTGCACAAGAACCGGACTCATCAAAACTGGGACTCCGAACTCATCCGCGAATCCGCCTTCCAGCCCGACGCCGCCAGGCTTCGCGCCTTTGTCCGCAAAGCCGGCCTCACTTGGACCACTGCCCAGTCGGCCCTGGACAACCTCGGCCTGTGCGGGGAGGGCCACTACCGCAACGCCGCCCAAGTCTTCTTCGCCCGCAAACCCGTCGTTGCCCTGCGCTGCGCCGTCTTCGCCGGCACCACCAGCGCCACCATCCTCGATCAACACGATTTTTCCGGCGACATCCTCACCCTGATTGAGGAGGCGGAAAAATATGTCCTCAAGAACATTCGCATCGGCATGAAACTCGACGGCCTCGTCCGGGTGGACGTCCCAGAAATCAACCGCGAAGCCCTGCGCGAAGCCATCATCAATGCCTTCTGCCACCGGGATTACCGCGACCCCGATGAAGTCCGTGTCGCAGTCTTCCAGGACCGCGTCGAAATCCGCAACCCCGGCGTGCTGATGGCCGGGCTTTCCCTCAAGACCCTCAAAACCGGAAAACTCTCCAAGCGCCGCAACCCGCTGATCGCCGACCTGCTCCGCCGCATCCACTTTGTCGAGGCCTGGGGCCGTGGCATCCCGCTGATCCTCGACAAGGCCCCCAATGTCCGATTCAGCCAAGTCGCCGGAATCTTCATCACCGCGTTCCCCAGACCAGAGCGGCCAACCACTTCACCTGAAGTCACTGGACCAGTCAGTGAGCAAGTCAGTGAGCAAGTCAGTGAGCAAGTCAGTGAGCAAGTCAGTGAGCAAGTCGGTAAGATGCTGAATCGCTGCGCTAAAGAACCCCAAAGCAAACGAGAGCTTCTTGAAGCTGCTGGATTTGCCAATGTTTACCTGAACTACAAACGCCACATCCTCCCATTGATCGAGACCGGCCTCATCGAACGAACCCTCCCCGACAAGCCCAACAGCCGCCTCCAAAAATACCGCCTCACCGCCAAAGGCCGGGCCAGTCTGTCTTCTGCCCAGTCCAAATGAGCACTCTTTCCTCCAAACTCCGTGGCGACTTGGAAAAGGCCGCCAAGAAGGCCCGCAACGTCGCCGAAGCCGGGGCGCGCAAGGCACTCGAGGCGCTCGCGGTGCATGAGCCTGATCCTTACCGGCACATGGACGAGGCGCAGCGCACGCATCGCCGCAAACTCCGCGCGCAGGCCAAGCAGCTTGGCGATGGCGAGAGCCAGACCAAGCGCGGCGCTTACGAGATCAAGCATCTCGTCGAAAAGCTCGCCTACGACCAGTGGCATCGACTGCTGTTCGCCCGCTTTCTGTTGGAGAACAATCTCCTCATCTCGCCGGAGCACGCGGTGTCCGTGTCGCTGGACGATTGCGAGGAACTCGCGCCGTCGCTGGGCTTGAAGGATGCGTGGGCGGTTGCCGCCCGCTTTGCCGCCGTCGAGCTGCCGGAGATTTTCCGCGCCGACGATCCGGCGGGCGGAGTGGAACTGCCCGTGGAAGATCGCAAGGGTCTCATCCAGCTCGTCACCGGGTTGCCGGTGGAGGTGTTCACCGCCAGCGACAGTCTCGGCTGGTGCTATCAATTCTGGCAGGCGGAGCGGAAGGATGAGGTCAACGCCGCCGGCAACAAGATCGGCGCGGATGAACTGCCGTCCGTCACGCAACTGTTCACCGAGGATTACATGGTGGACTTCCTCTTGGACAACACGCTCGGCGCGTGGCACGCCGGCAAAGTCCTCGCCGCGAATCCCAAGCTGGCCGAAAACGCCCAGAGCGAAGACGAACTCCGCCAAGCTTGCGCGCTGCCGGGTTGCCCTTGGAAATATCTGCGGTTCGTGAAGGTAGCCAGACCGTCCCGGTCTGGTTCTTCATCACTTCCAGAGCGGGACGCTCTGGCTACTCCCGATCTGGCTACCGTCACGATCACCTCCGGCGAGAATCTCCCGCATTGGACGAGCGACCGTGCCGTTTACCACGTCTCCTTCCGACTTGCGGATTCCGTCCCCCAATCGAAACGCGAAGAATGGATCCGTGAGCGCGAGGGCATCGCCGAGATCGCCAAACGGGGAAACCGCGGGTTGACTGCTGAAGAGGATGAGCGAATCCGGTTTCTTTACTCGGAGCGGATCGAGAAGTTTCTCGATTCCGGGCATGGCGAGTGCCTGCTCAGCCAACCTGAAATCGCTGAGTTGGTGGCCGGGGCTGTTCGGCATTTTGAGGGCCAGCGCTACACCCTGCATTCCTGGTGTGTCATGCCCAACCATGTCCACGTGATCGTGGAGCCGCTCCCGGGCCACGACCTCTCCAAAATCATTCACTCGTGGAAATCCTTCACGGCGCACGAAATCAACAAACGCCTCGGGCGCACCGGCGATATCTGGCAGCACGACGCCTACAACCACATCATCCGCTCGGAGAAGGAATACCGCTTTCAGATCGCCTACGTCTGGGAAAACCCAGACAAAGCACGCTTTCTCGGCTGGAAATGGCGCTGGGTAGTGGCCAGACCCGAGGTAGCCAGACTGTCCCGCTCTGGATCGGAAGAAGAGGACCAGACCGGGACGGTCTGGCTACCCGCCGGCACATTCCCCGGCTGGCCCAAAACTGCGGCCGCCCTCCGGGCGCTCGACCCGTGCATGGGCAGCGGGCATTTCGTGGTGGCGATGTTCGAGCG
>CAYHFE010000296.1:0-9463 GCA_964355375.1 uncultured Verrucomicrobiota bacterium | reverse complement strand
GGTTGTTTCCGGTCGGCGAGACGCCGACCGGTGCAGCCGGGACGGCCGCGCTCCCTCTTCAGACAACCGCGGTTCAGGGAGTGGGTCAGGGTGAGGTTTGTGTCGGATTCGGTGGAGCGAAATATGCGGATGAGCGCGTGCTGGAGCCTTGATCCGCAGCGTTGGACCAGAAACCTTGAGAAGAACCGATTGCCGTTGCGACCGAATTTCCATACAGTGCTCCTATGATGGAATTCGAAGCCGTGATTGGTTTGGAAACGCACGTCCAACTCAAAACCAAATCGAAAATGTGGTGCGGGTGCGCCAATGAGTTCGGAGCGCCGCCCAACACCCACGTCTGCCCGGTCTGTCTCGGGCTGCCGGGCGTGCTCCCTGTGGCCAACGAAGAGGCGTTGCGCCTGACCGCGTTGACGGGACTTCTCCTCAACTGCTCCATCTCCCCCTCGGCCAAGTTTGACCGGAAGAATTATTTCTATCCGGACATGCCGAAGAATTTCCAGATCACCCAGTACGACCAGCCATCCACGACCCACGGATTTCTCGAATTCGAATTTGGCGGCGGGATGGCGCGGGTTCGAATCACCCGAGCCCATTTGGAAGAGGACGTGGGCAAGAACTCTCATTTCGAGCGCCACAGTGGCGTGGATTTCAATCGCGCCGGCGTTCCGCTGCTGGAGATCGTCTCCGAGCCGGACATCACCAGCGCGGAGATGGCGGCCGAATACTTGGCCGCGCTGAAGGATATTCTGATCTACGGCGGCGTGAGCGATTGCGACATGGAGAAAGGCATGGTCCGCTGCGACGTCAACGTCAGCGTGCGGCCGGTGGGGCAGAAGGAGCTCGGCGCGAAGATTGAGATCAAAAACATGAATAGTTTCAGCGGGGCACGAAAAGCGCTGGAGTACGAAATTCCCCGGCAGATCGACGTCTTGCGCCAAGGGGGCCAGCTCCTGCAATCGACGCGGCGCTGGGACGACGTGGCCGGCATCACGGAGGAAATGCGCACGAAGGAGCATGCCCATGACTACCGCTATTTTCCCGAACCGGATTTGATGCCGTTCGTTCCCGACGAGGAGTGGGTCACCGCGGTCCGGGCGCGGATGGTGGAATTGCCTCTGGCCCGCAAGCGCCGTTTCATGACGCAGTATCAGTTGCCGGCGTCCGATGCGGAGACGTTTGTCAGCGACGTGCCCTTGGGCGACTACTTCGAGAGAACCGCCCGGCCGGCCCGACATCCCAAAGCGGTGGCCAACTGGGTCATCAATAATCTCCGGGCCAAGATGACGGAGGCGCACCTGGCTCTCTCCGAGGTCAAGCTGGGGCCGGCCGCCATTCCTGAGCTCACGGAGCTGGTGGAAAGCGGTAAAATCAACAGCAAGATCGCGCAAGAGGTCTTCGCGGAAATGTTCGCCACGGGGGAAGCCCCCGGCCAGATCGTCGAGCGGATGGGCTGGCTTCAGGTCAGTGACACCGAGGCGATCGAGCGATTGTGTGAGGAGGCGATCGCGGCGCAGCCGAAGGTGGCCGAGGATTTTCGCGCAGGCAAGGCGGCCGCGCTCAACTTCCTCAAGGGACAGGTGATGAAGCTGAGCAAAGGCAAGGCCAACCCGGCCAAAGTCGGCGAGATTCTCGAGCGGAAGCTGAGAGCCTGAGTGGATGTTTGAAAGGACTCCCGCTGAACCGTTCCGCGCCTGGATGGCGCGGGGACGCCGCAGCGCGACGTCCCTGCCTGCAAAAACTTTGGCATACCCGCGCTATGGGGTCTTCACCTACTTTCTCGGAGGCGGCGGGGGCATAAGGTTGGAGCTGACGTGGACAATCGAGCTCAAACCATTGGACTTCCCGGCTGTGGTTCCGAAGGGAATCGTGCTAGAGTATCGGGACATGAGAATGGCAGCGGACGGATGAACGATGCGATAGTCTCGAACATGCCCTTGGAAATCCCATCGAACAGCCAGATTCGCAAGATCTGCCGCCAGTACGAATCGGTCGCCAGCACCACGGTCGATTGCTTCACGCTCATTGACGCCAACTACATTTACCGGGAAGCCAACGAGTCGTATTGCCGGTCGCATGGCAAATCGCGGGAGGAAATCGTCGGCCGGAATGTCGAGGAGCTTTGGGGACCCGAAGTATTCCGGGCGGTGATTGAGCAGCCCTTGAAGCAGTGTCTGGCCGGCCGCGAAGTCCATTATCAGGCCCGGTTCGAGTTCCCGAAGACCGGTGTCCGCTACTTCGATGTCAGTTTCTTTCCTTATGACCGGGCAGGCTCGGTCCGGCACGCGATTGTGGTGACTCGGGACATAACGGCGAGCCGACGGGCCGAGGAGGAGGTGGGATTGCTCCTCACCCTGACCCGTTCGGTGCATGAATCGAAGGATTTCGACTCGGCCCTGCAGGTGTCGTTGCGGACCATCTGCGAGGCGACGGATTGGGCCTTCGGCCAAGCCTGGATTCCGTCGGTGGACGGTGGCTCTTTGCAGTGCGGGCCGGCGTGGTATCGTCCGATCGCCGGTTTGGAGGATCTGAGATCCCGCGCTTTGGGGACGAGTTGGCGCCAGGGCGAGGGATTGCCGGGGCGAGTCTGGTCATCGCGCAAGCCGCTCTGGGTGACCGAGGCCGCCGAGTTCCCTCCCGGCTTGCGCAAGGTCGGGGGCGGAGTCAAAGCCGCCACCGCGATTCCGGTGATCGCGAACGACGTGGTCGTGGCCGTGATGGAATTTTGCGTGCTCGATCCGCAACATGAGGACGAGCGCCTGGTGGGCGCGGTGTCGGCGGTGGCGACCCAGCTCGGCACGGTCTTTGTCCGCAAGCGATCGGAAGAAGCCTTGCGTCGAAGCGAGGAACATCATCGAGAGCTTTTCCAGCAGGCCTACCGCATGCAGGAAGATCTGCGGCATCTGTCCAAGCAAATCCTCGAAGTCCAGGAGGAGGAACGGACGAGAATCAGTCGGGAACTCCATGATGAAGTGGGTCAGGCTCTCACCGCCATCAGCGTGAATCTGGCCGTGATGAAGAAGGAGATTTCCCGAGAGAATGGGCGCGCGGGGAAACGGCTGGAGGACAGTCAGGCCTTGCTCGCTCGAACCATGCAAACGGTTCACGATTTTGCCAGCGGTCTGCGCCCCGCCATGCTCGATGATTTGGGATTGGTGGCCGCGCTCCGGACCTTTATCAAAGATTTTGTCGAGAGAACGGGCATCAAGGTGCGGTTGCGGGTCTCGGCGGTCAAGGTTGTCGAGACGCTGGAGATTGGCCGGAAAACCGTGATTTACCGAATCGCGCAGGAGAGCCTGAACAATGTGGCCAAGCACGCGCACGCCACCGAAGTCAGGTTCGTCATCGGCCGGCATGGATCCAGCGTTTGGGTGGAGATCAAAGACAATGGCCAGGGCTTCGGGCGCGATCTCCGTCCGGAGAGCCGGGAGCCCAAGAGGCTTGGCCTGCTCGGGATGCAAGAGCGGGTGCGGCTCGTTCACGGCGAGTTCACCATTGACGCGAAACCGGGCCACGGAACGCTCATTCGGGTCCGGATTCCCTTGAAGGGCGATCCGCGTCCCCAGGGAACTTCGCTCGAACAGGATGCCCCCGAGCTTCCGTTCGCCTCCGCCGTGGTTTCAGTTTGACGCTGCTCTGCCCATGCCACGAATCACAGTGCTGCTCGCGGATGACCACACAGTCGTGCGGCAAGGACTGCGCGCTCTGCTCGCGGCGGAGCCTGACCTGGAAGTCGTCGGCG
Source organism: uncultured Verrucomicrobiota bacterium (assembly GCA_964355375.1). Classification (GTDB taxonomy): domain Bacteria; phylum Verrucomicrobiota; class Verrucomicrobiia; order Limisphaerales; family SIBE01; genus CAYHFE01. The sequence goes on along the minus strand of CAYHFE010000296.1, from coordinate 5,724 downwards.
AAGCCGAGACGGGCCGGCAGGCGGTGCAGTTGGCCCGTCAATTCCACCCCAACATCGCGGTCATGGACATCGCCATGCCCCAGCTCAACGGCTTGGAAGCGACCCGCCAGATCGTGAGAGAGATTCCTGCGACGCGGGTGTTGATTCTATCTTCGTATAGCGACGACGAGTATGTCCGGCAATTGGCGGAGGCGGGCGCCGCGGGTTACCTGATCAAACAGACCGCGGCGAGCGATCTTCTGAAGGCGATTCGTGAAATCCATCGCGGGGGCGTCTTTTTCAGTCCGTCGATTTCGAGTCGCCTGGTCAGCTCTTATCGCGAGTTTGTCACCGGAGAGAGGCCGATCCGGAATTCTGGCGAACACCTGACTTCGCGCGAGGCGGAAGTGCTGCAACTGATTGCCGAAGGCAACGCCAACAAGCAAATCGCGGGTGAGTTGGGCATCAGCATCAAGACCGTCGAGAAGCACCGGCAGCAAGTCATGAACAAGCTGAAGATTCACGACACTGCCGGGCTGACGCGCTACGCCATTCGCAAAGGCATCATCGAAGTCAGCGTCGCGTCCAAGCTGGCCTGAGCGCAACGATTCACCCCGGACCTTTATCTCCAACGCCGTGCGGCAGGGTCCTGCCCCATTCTTGGCGGCTCATCAACCGCCGTTTTCAGAGTGAACTTTCCGGACCAAACGTCCGAAACGCCGTCCCTCAGCGAGCCCTTCCTGATCCGCGTCAGCAGTTCTCATTTTGACTCAGGACACTGTCCGTTCCACGCAGGTAGTCCCGGCTTGAGCCGGTTTTCACGGGGTGACCGGCTGAAGCCGGGACTACATACTTGTCAAAATGAGAACTGCTGGGATCCGCGTGACTGCGCTTGCCGATTGCTCGGGACGCGCTACGGTCACGTCATTGTGGAAGTCAGCGAACCGATTCTTTGCCCATTCTGCGGCCAGCGGTCTGAACTGCAGATCGATACGAGCGTCGCCTCGCAACGATTCGTCACGGATTGCGAGGTTTGTTGCCGCCCGTTCGAGGTCTGCGCCGAGTGCTCCCCGGGTGAAATCCTCTCCCTCGAGGTCCTCGAGTCTTAGCCCGGTCTGCGCTCGAGACCGGTCTCGGATTTCTTGTTGTGCTCAACGCCGGTTTGCCGCTACCGTCTCCGCGCCAAAATCGTTATGTCACAAAATGTCATTCTTTGGATTTATATCGCGCTCCTGATCGTGGGCGGCTTGATCGGGTTCCTCAAAGCCAAGAGCAAGGTGTCGCTGATCATGTCCGTGGTTTTCGCGGCCCTGCTCAGCCTGTGCGCGGTTGGCGTGATGTCCGCGCGCTCCCCGGACATCCTGCTGGCCTTGCTCTTGATCGTCTTCGGGGCGCGCCTCGCCAAGACCAAGAAGTTCATGCCGTCTGGATTGATGTTAGGGATGACCTTGGCGGCGCTGGTATTGCGACACTTGGTTTAGCCTCCCCCACGGCCGGCTGAGACCCGCACCGGTCAATCGCCCGCCGGCCCGTCACGGTGGATACGACTCTCCCCATCTGGCAGATTCACTCGCCCATTGTCGGTGCGCTGCGCTCCGGCAACCGCCTCGTTTTGGTCGCTCCCACCGGTTCGGGCAAGACCACGCAAGTTCCGCAAATGCTCTTGGACGATGGTCTGGCCGGTCCGCGCAAGGTGGTCGTGCTCCAACCGCGGCGGGTCGCGGCCCGGACGGTCGCGGCCCGGGTCGCGTGGGAACGACAAGGCCCGCTCGGCGCCGAGGTGGGCTACCAGATCCGTTTCGAGGATCAGACCAGTCTCGGCACGCGCATTTGCTATGTCACCGAGGGCATCCTGCTCCGCTGGCTGCAAGACGACCGCACCTTGGCCGACGTCGGCATTTTGTTGTTCGACGAATTTCATGAGCGCAATCTCTTGAGCGACGTCGCCCTGGCCGTCGTCAAGCACCTCCAGCGAACCCGACGGCCGGACCTTAAGATCGTCGTCATGTCGGCGACGTTGGACGCCGAACCCGTGGCCGGGTACCTCTCCGACGAGGGGGCGGGCTCCGCTTGCCCGGTGCTGGTTTCCGAAGGCCAGAGCTACCCGGTCGAGGTGCGCTATTTGGCCGAGCGCGACGAGCGGCCCATCACGGAACAAGCGGCCGATGCCGTCGAGCGCATCGTCCAGGCGGGAGATCCGGGCGACATCCTCGTCTTCATGCCGGGAATGGGAGAGATCAACTCGACCCTCGGCGCGCTGCGGGCGGCGCGGACCGACGAGCCCCTGGCCTTGATTCCGTTGCACGGAGAATTGCCGCCCGAAGATCAGGACCGGGCCTTCGCCCCCCAGGCCACGCGCAAAGTCATCGTGGCGACGAATGTGGCCGAAACCTCGGTGACGATCGCGGGCATTCGGCATGTTGTGGACGGGGGCGTGGCGCGGGTCGCTCGCTACGACGCGGAACGCGGCCTGGGCACATTGTTCATCGAGGAGATCAGCCGGGCCTCGGCCGATCAACGCAAAGGACGCGCCGGCCGCACCGCCCCCGGCACCTGCCACCGCCTGTGGACCGAGAACAGCCAGTTGAATCGCCCGGAACGCAACACCCCGGAGATCCAGCGAGCCGACCTCGCGGAAGTCGTCCTGCTCCTGCACTCGCTCGGGATCCGGCGAGCCGCGGAATTTGACTGGCTGGATAAGCCCGACCCCCAAGCGGTGGAGCGGGCGGAAAAGCTCTTGCGCACGCTCGGGGCTCTTCGCCCGGCGGCGGCTTCCGGGGAAGTCCCCGCGCCGGACGCCGCTTCGAGTCCGCCCTCAGAACGGAGCCAGCCCCAGCGCGCGGAGTCGAGCGATCTGACCTCGGTCGGGCGGCAGATGCTCCGCCTGCCCATGCACCCGCGCTACTCGCGCATGCTGGTCGAAGCCGCCCGGCGCGAGTGCGTTCCCGCCGCCGCCCTTTGCGCCGCGCTCGTCAGTGGTCGCGACCTATTGGTGCGTCTCCGGCGCGAGGAGAAACACATCGCCGAGGCCCGGGAGTTGTTCGAGGCGAGCCAATCCTCCGATTTTCTCACGCTGATTCGCGCCTTCCGTTTCGCCCAACGCTGCCACTTCCATGTCGAACAATGCCGACGCTATGGCATCCACGCGCAAACCGCCCGGCAAGTTGATCAAACCTATGAACAGATCCTGGAGATTGCGTGCCGCCAAAGGCTGATTCGAAAGCCTCCCGCCGCCGACCCCGGACCCGAGGCGGACGGTGCCTCATCCGTTCCGGAGAAGGGCGGCGCGAGCGACTCTTCCGAGCGCGCTGTTTCGAGACCGATTGCCGACGACGCCCTGCTTCGGTGCCTCATGACCGGATTCATCGACCAGCTCTGCATCCGTCGGGACAGCGGGACCCTCGATTGCGATCTGACGGAAGGGCGGCAAGGCACGTTGATGCGCGAGAGCGTGGTGCAAAACGCCCACCTTTTTGTCGCGGCGACGATTCGCGAAGTGGAGGGGCGTGGATCCGAGAACCTGACCCTGCTCGGTCTGGCCAGCGCGGTCGAACAGGCCTGGATTCACGAGATGTTTCCGGATCAAGTCACGTCGCAAGTGGAGCATTTGTTCGATCGCACGCACAAACGCGTCGCGGCGGTACGTCTGGTTCGTTTTCAAGATCTGGTCATCCATCACGAACACCAGCGCGAACTCGATCCGACCGCTGCGGGTCGATGTTTGGCCGAAGCCCAGCGCCGAGGCTGGTTTGAGCTGCCGCTCTTCAACCACGAAGTCAAACAATTCATCGCCCGGGTGAACCTCGTGACCGCCGTCTCACCGGAATTGGACTTTCCTCGGTTCGACGAGGCGGCGATGACGGCCTGCCTGGCGCGAGCTTTTGCCGGGCTCAGCCTGGCCAAGGAAGCGCAAGGAACGCACGTCAAAGAATTCTTTCGCGCTCACCTGGCCAAAGAACAGGTGGGCTGGCTCGACGAATTGGCGCCGCTCAGTCTGCCTTGGCCGGACGGCCGGAAGTTGAAGGTGCTCTACCCGGAATCCGCGCGCGATGAAAAGGGCGCATCGAATCCTCCGGAAATCCAGGTGAAGCTGCATGAATGCTTCGCCCTGACCGCGCACCCCCGAATCTGTGAAGGCAAACAACCCGTCCGGCTCTGGCTCTGCGGACCGGATGGGAAAAGGATCGTATCCACCACGGATTGGCCCGCCTTCAAATCCAGCGCCTATCCCAAGTTGAAACCAGTCCTGCAGAAAAAATATCCGGGCCTGGCCTGGCTCTAAGACGGCCCCAATCAATTGCCCGCATCCACGAAGTAGAGGACGAATTTCTGGAATCGTTGGGAGTTCTCCGGCGCGAACACTCGTTCGACCAGCCCGTTTCGGCCGACGACCTTGACCGTGATCTCCTTGGCGGCAGCGATGGCTTTGAGTTCCGACGGGCCCGCCAGGTAAATGGCATCTTCGGTGACCAAGCCCTTCTTCGTCTTGCGCGTGTTCAAGCTGCCACTGCCCTTAAAGGTCAAAGGCTTGCCATCGGCGAGAATCACCAGCGACGGTCCGGCCGAGATGTTCAAGTAACCGGTCTCTTCCGTGGCCATGTAACGCACTTCCAGATAGTAATCGAATTCGGTCTGGTTCTTGAAGACGCGGGAGGCGTTCAGCCAGAGCAGTTCGCGGGGCGACCCCTTGGACTCGATGAGATTCTCCGGGATCAGGTCCGTCCGGAAACCGGTATAGCGGTCAACGTGAGTGGCCACATCAGGCAGAGGCGCCGTGGCGCATCCTGCCAGGAGGCCGAGGAGGATCAAGGGAAGGAAGCGAATTGTCTTCATGTTGTCTTTCAATGGCGAGGGGCGCGATCGGACAGCGTCACTCGAAGGCCAGTAAACACCATTTCCCGGCTTTAGGATAGACGCATTTTTGAATTTCTGAAACCGGCGGAAAGGCGACCCCGTATCACTCTCGGCCAGGCCCTGTCTTCCGTATTAGCTTCGTCCTTTCGCGGTCTCTGGCTATCCTCCCCGGGCATGCGGTTGAATCCGTTGCCCCAGTCCTTTTTCGTCCCTTCGGCCGAGCAAGTGGCGCCTCGACTGCTCGGACACTGGCTCTTCCGTCGAACCCCGAATGGACTCTGCGGCGGCCTCATCGTGGAGACGGAAGCATATTTGACGGGCGATCCGGCCTGTCACGCTTTTCGCGGGCGCACCGAACGCAACCGGGCCATGTGGGGCGCGCCGGGACACGCTTACGTCTATCTGATTTACGGGTGTCATTGTTGTGTCAACGCCGTGTGCCGTCCACCCGGCGCCGCCGAAGCCGTGCTCATCCGGGCTCTGGAACCGCGATCAGGCCTCGAGATCATGCGCCAGTACCGTCGGGTGCCCCAACCGCTCGATCTTACCAACGGACCGGCCAAGCTTTGCGCGGCGATGCAGATTGACCGGCGCCTGGATGAGGTGGATTTGTGTCATCCCGCATCGCCCCTCTGGATCGGGCAGAATCCCGAAGTTGATCAATTCCATGCAACCCAAGGCCCGATCGTCACCACCGCTCGGGTGGGTCTCTCCAAGGCGACGGACTGGCCGCTCCGATTCTTCCTGGCGCGGAATTGCTGGGTCTCGCGCCAGAGGTGAAGGAGAGCGCATCGGCCACTCCCATCGCATCCGATTCATCCAACGCTTTCACTCTCATTCCGGTCGGCGAGACGCCGACCGGTGCAGCCGGGACGGCCGCGCTCCCCACTC
>CAYHFE010000295.1:0-9477 GCA_964355375.1 uncultured Verrucomicrobiota bacterium | reverse complement strand
AGAGGTTGTCCGAAGGACGGGTGAGGGCTAATTGCGCTCAACTTGAAAGCAAAGTGGACTGAGCGGGGAACCTAGAACCGGGAGATCAATAATTCCCGCTGGAAAACCAGTTCCTTGGGCAACGTCGCGTTGAGACTCATGAAGAGTTCGTCCTGGAGGATCAACTCCTTCTTCCATTCTTCAGGGTGGACCGCTTGGACGCTCTCAAACTCCGTGCGGCCGAATCCTTCCAACCCCTCAAAATCAAAATCGTCCGCCGTCGGCATCCAACCGAGCGGAGATTCGGTCGCTCCGGCTCGTCCGTGGCATCGATCGATGATCCATTTGAGGACGCGCATGTTTTCGCCGAAACCCGGCCAGAGGAAATTGCCGTTTTCGCCCTTGCGGAACCAGTTGACGTGGAAAATCTGGGGCGGCCGCTTGATCTGCTTTCGCATATTCAGCCAATGGGTGAAGTAGCGGCCCATGTCGTAGCCGCAGAACGGCAGCATGGCCATGGGATCGCGTCGAACCTGGCCTTGGCCGCCAACGGCCGCCGCCGTCATCTCCGAGCCCATGGTGGCGCCGAGATAGACGCCGTGGATCCAGTCGAAGGCTTGCATCACCAGCGGCATGGTGGTCGCCCGGCGTCCGCCGAAGATAATGGCGCTGATCGGAACACCGTTGGGATCATTGGCCTCGGGAGCCAAGGCCGGGTTGTTGGACATCGGCACCGCAAACCGGCTGTTGGCGTGCGCGGCTTTCTCATTGGAGTCAGGCACCCAGGGGTTGCCCCGCCAATCCAGGCAGGCCTTCGGGACCGGACCGTCTTTTCCCTCCCACCAGACGTCGCCATTCTCGAGCAGGGCGACGTTGGTATAAATGGTGTCGCGGGAAATGGTTTTGACGGCGTTGGGATTGGATTTGCTATTCGTGCCGGGCACAACTCCGAAATAGCCCGCCTCGGGATTGATGGCGTGAAGCCGTCCATCCGGCCCGGGCTTCATCCAGGCAATGTCGTCGCCCACGGTCCAGACTTTCCAGCCTTTGTACTTTTTCGGCGGGATGAGCATGGCGAAATTGGTTTTGCCGCAGGCACTCGGGAAGGCCGCGGCCACGTAGGTCTTCTCGCCCTTGGGAGATTCAACCCCCAGGATCAACATGTGTTCGGCCATCCAGCCTTCCTTCCGGCCGAGATACGACCCGATGCGCAGAGCCAGACATTTCTTGCCCAGGAGCACGTTGCCGCCATAGGCCGAGCCGATGGAGAGGATCGTGTTGTCCTGGGGAAAATGGCAGATGAAACGGCGCTCCGGATTCACATCCAACATGCTGTGCAGACCGCGATTGAAATCGTCGCCATCGCCGAGCTGCTGGTAGGCCACGTCTCCCATCCGAGTCATGACCCGCATGCTCAGGGCGACATAAATGGAGTCGGTCAGCTCGATGCCCACTTTGGTCATGGGCGATCCGAGCGGCCCCATCAGGTAGGGAATGACATACATCGTGCGACCCTTCATCGAGCCGCGAAACATGGCGTAGAGCTTGTTGTACATGTCCCGAGGCGGCGCCCAATTGTTGGTCGGCCCGGCGTCCTCACGGGTTTCGGTGCAGATGAAGGTGCATTGTTCCACCCGGGCCACGTCGTTGGGATTGGAACGATGGTAATAACAGCCAGGGAGTTTCTCCTGGTCGAGCTTGATCAGAATGCCCTTCGTCACCGCCTCTTCGATCAAGGCGGCCTTCTCCTCTTCCGAGCCGTTGCACCAGAATACCTTGTCCGGCTGGCACAGTTTGGCCGTTTCCTCAACAAAGCGAACGATGAGGGGATTCTTGGTGTTGCATACTCCGAGTGTTTCGTTTGACATAATTCAAATCAATGGACCGTTGCCGATATTTCTACGCGTCGCCAGATGCGCCGCCGCAGGGTGAGTCTGGCGCGACCAGGATGTTCACGAATAAAGAACGATGAGAAGTGCCCCACCGGAATGAAGCCGGCTCCACGCTGCAGCGTCCAACATTCGGGATGAAAATACGGCAACCCTTCGATCAATGAAAAGAAAAAATATTTCCTCACCCCAGTTGGCCGAGAGAGCATCCGCGGCTCCAACCGCCCCGGGCTCGATCCCGAAAACCCCGCTCGGAGCGAAACGGGCCGCTCTGGACTTCCAGCGGATTCTGGTGCCGGTCGATTTTTCCGGGTTTTCCGAGCGCGCCCTGGAATATGCCGTCCCGCTGGCGGAGCAGTTCCACGCCAGCCTCGTTCTGCTTCACGTCGTGGAGGTCCAAATCTATCAGGAAAGCCTTCTCGTGGGATCCAAACTGGAGGACGTCAATGTCAAACAAATGCGCTTGTGCCGCGAAAAAATCGACGCTTTGGCCCGCCGGCATATCGGTCCCCACGTCCCGAGCCAGACCGCGGTGCGGGTCGGGAAACCCTACTTCGAGATTGTGGCGGCCGCCCGGGAGTTCGACATCGATCTCATTGTGATTGCCACCCACGGCTACACGGGACTCATGCATCTTTTCCTCGGGAGCAATGCCGAGCGGGTGGTCCGTCTCGCTCCGTGCCCGGTCCTGACGGTTCAAGAAAAGGAACAGAAACCGGCCGCGCCGGACGTCTGAACCGCCTTCCAGACCATTCCCGCGGGGCAGTCGCTGTGCGAGTTGCTCCTCCTGAAGAAAGCGCGGTTCCTTCGAGAAAGGGCTGGCCATGCGCCCCCGCCATGATGTTCCGGACGGTGACGCGCCCGATTTCGTGGAGCGCTTCCTGAGTCAAGAACGTCTGAGGGGACTCAGCCATTCTCATTTTAACCCGGAGCGCGACTGGTGCTCCACTCACAGCCGCGCTCCATAGAAATCAGAATTGCTTCGCGCGAAAAAACTCCAGCAGTTCTCATTTTGACTCAGGACACCGTCCGTTCCACGCATGTAGTCCCGGCTTCAGCCGGTTTTCACGTGGCGACCGGCTGAAGCCGGGACTACATACTTGTCAAAATGAGAACTGCTGGAAAAATTCCCGGCGGCCTTGCGCTCCGGCGCCGAATCTGACACAACACCTGCCCATTTTGAACGAACAATGAACGCATGAAAAAGGAAACAACCAAAGCAACCGAAGTCCAACTTCTGGATCTACTGAAACGAGTTCTGCCCAAGGCCACCCATGACCCCAAGCTCGCGGGACAAATCTACCACGCTATCGAGCGCGAACTTCAATCCCACGCCCGGACCAAGGCCTTCGAGGCGTTCTGCGCCAAAGTTGAACTGCCCGACCTCGAGGCAAAGAGCATCGCCGACGTGAAAAAGCAACTGGCGGCCTCCTTCGATGGGGGCGATGTCACGCTCAAGGCGAACCGGAAGGAGCAATGCCTGGCAGTGGAGGTGGCGTTGCCGGACGGCCACCAGTACCGCAGCGAAATCAAAGTCCGGCCGATCGGTGCGGAAGAGAGTGACGAACAGGAGGTGGCTCTGAAATTCGTGCCCTTTCCGGTTTGTCTGCCCGGAGATAGGGAACTGGTCTGGCTGCTGGCGAAACGCGAAAACATGACCCCCGAGGAAGCAGGCATCGCGTTATCCAGGGTCCAGGAAGAATTCTGGGCCTCGAAGGCCGGACAAAAACTCCTGCGCGATCGCGTGGAACGGAGCTTTCCCGAATTCATCGCCCGGGTGCCCGCAGGCCTGCTGAACGAAGTCGGCCTGAAACGGCACTACAAAACTCCCGAGCCAGTCAAATGCGCAAGAGACTTGAAATCGCGGTGACGACGCCTAGGATGCCATGGATGGCTCCCAATAGTGGGGGCCGCCCAACCCAACCCAAAACAGAAGTGATGAGAAGAGCTATGAAGGTTCCAATGTTCCCCCGCGTCCATCGTTTCGGATTCACTCTAATCGAACTCCTCGTGGTGATTGCGATCATCGCGATTCTGGCTGGCATGCTGTTGCCCGCGCTGGCCAAGGCCAAAACCAAGGCCCAAGGCATCGCTTGCATGAGCAGCAACAAGCAATTGCTCACGGCCTGGCTGCTCTACGCCGGAGATTTCAATGATGGGTGCGCCAATAACTTCACCATCCCCGATACCGAATCGGCGATTCAGACCAAGCGGTTCAACAACTGGGTCAATAACGTCATGACCTGGAGCACCTCGGGCATTGACGCTCAGAGCGTGACCAACGTCGAGTGGGTGCGCAACGGCGTCCTGGCTAATTACACCTCCGCCGCCTTGGGTATCTACAAATGCCCGGCGGATATCATGATGAGCCCGGAACAGAAGAAACTCGGCTGGACGCAACGGCTGCGCAGCAACTCGATGAACGCGTTGTTTGGCCGATCGGATAACAACGCCAGCTCCGCCAATGGCCGGAGTTGGTATGCCGGCGGCCAGTATCGCCAATTCCTCAAAACCACCGACGTCCCCGAACCGGGCATGACCTTCCTCACCGTGGACGAACATCCGGATTCGGTGAACGACGGCTTTTTCATCGTGGACATCGCGGCGAGCCAGTGGGGCGATCTCCCCGCCTCGTATCACAACGGCGCTTGCGGCTTTTCTTTCGCCGACGGGCACGCCGAGATTCGCAAATGGCAGAGCGCGACCTCGAAGTATCCGGTTAAGTTCAGTTTTGCCACGCGGCCCTTCGATGCCGCCGGCAAACGGGATTTTCAGTGGTACAAAGAACGCGCCGGCTACATCTTGTACCGCTGAACCGCTGGGCTCTTCATGAACCGTGGTCGTTTGAGTGGGGAGCGCGGCCGTCCCGGCTGGACCGGTCGGCGTCTCGCCGACCGGATACAACGCGGGGCACTACCACGAGTGTTCGGCGGGACGCCGAACACGGCAGGCGGGACGCCCGCGCTCCCCATCGCACCTTCAGGTTCATGATCCCGAGGCCTGCGCCACGCGAAAGGAGGTTTCCCCGAACTGCTGATGATATAGGGACGCGCGGCTCGCGTGTCCCCGTTTGCGCCTCTGAACGCGGCGCGGACGAGCCAGCGGCTCATCCCTGCCTGGTTCGTGGTTCCCCTCGCATGCGCTGAGCAGAAGGAGACGTTCCAAGAAGTCCGGGACGAGCTGTCCCCGCCCCGGTGCAGGGGCCGCAGTCGCAAAAGGTGCTTTCAAGGCTGGACGGAATTCGCGACTGGCACATCAATCGCGTGGTAGCGATTCAAGGCCGGCTCGGAGATTCTTCGGACCTCTCCGTTCGGCCAGCGAATTTCGACACTTTCGACCCGGTCGGACTTTCCCAGTCCGAAGTGGACCGTGTTGGCATGTTGCGAGCGAAATGAATCGCCCGTCACGATCTGTCGAACCGAGCTAAAACCTTGGCCTCGCAAGGTCACCCGAACTCCCGCCGGTGATCTTCCCGCGCCGCCTTCCCGGAAGCGAAACCCGACCCAATTGCCGACGGCCGCCAATTTGTTTTGGAAGATCTGCAGAGTCTGTCTTGGCTCCGGCCATACCTCCAACGTCGTGACCAGCAAATCCACCCGTCCATCACCGTTCAGATCATCCGTCACCACGTTGCGCGAGTCCTGTTCCAAAGCCACTCCCATTAAATGGCCGATCTCGACAAAAGATTGCCCGTTCTGATTCCAGAAGAGGCGGTTCTTGTCGTAGCCTCCGTAGGACCAGCCTTGGCCTCGAGTTCGGCTGAACTTCGAGGCGAAGTAAAGCGTGGCCACGCGGTCATCGAGCCCTGGAGCCACGTGGAGATCATGCAGCCAGAATTCCGGTTCGTAATCCTGGACCGATTGTTTGCTTTCCTGTCCATTGGCGATGTAAACGTCGGGAAAGCCGTCGTTATCGAAATCGAACGCGCTGCATCCCCAGGACCAACCCGAGCGCGCCATCCCCTCATTCAAGGGCGTCTGTTCAAACCCGGCCGTGGATTTGGCTCTCGCCATGTACAAGCGATTCCCCGAGGTCATTCGCTTCCGCATGGTCCGGTCCTCCGTCGCGCTGGGATGACTCAAACCCAGATGTTCCACGCGATCAACCGTGGGCGACCCCATTCCGATCATCAACCAGTCGAGCCGTCCGTCCGCGTTGAAATCGCTCAAGGTGTGTCCCATGCCGAATCCCTTGGCCTCCGGCAGCCACTCCCGGGTGACTTCCCGGAAGCGCCCGGCTCCATCGCCGCGATACAGGTCGGCTCCGGCAAAATCGCTCACGACCAGCAGGTCAAGGTGGCCATCGTCGTCCAGATCCGCCAACGAAGCGCTGAAGATTCTTCGCCACCGCTTTCGCTCCAGACCCGACGTCCCGGTCGCGTCCGCGAAATGCCCGTGGCCATCGTTCTGCAGCAAGTAGGCCGGATGGCCATCATTGGCGTCATAGAAATTGGGCCGTAAAATCTGGCCGAGAGTCGGAACGCGGTACTGTCCAAGAAACAAATCCAAATCGCCGTCATGATCGACATCACCGCACGTCAGAACCATTCCATTCTGCAGATGCGGCGTGATCGTCCAGACCATCTGCCCCGGCTGGTCAAACGAACCGGAGGACGATCCCGGGTAGATCATCAGTCCTTCAGCCTTGGCGCAGAGAAAGTCGGCAGCGCCAGCGCCATCGAAATCCGCGAGGATCGCCGTGAAGATCGAGCCGGGAGGAAATCGGCACAGGGGCTGGGCCACATAGCGGCCCCCACTCTGCCGCCGATAAACGAGGTTTTGGGCCGCGAGGATGATCTCGGAAAGACCGTCGCCATCGAGATCGTAGAGCAGGAGCGGATCAATGGAGGTGGATCGCGCCGGTGGATCGATCCGCTCGGACAAAACCGTCGCAAAGGCCGGTGGACCCATTCGAGTTTGGATCTTCAACTGGCGGGCGTCGATGCGTTTCACGGTCGGCACGGCGGCCTGCGACGAACGGGCTAGCCAGTCCACCTCGAGATCGCCTTCCAGAACCGCGCGCTCGGGTCCGGCCGGGCGGACCAGGTGGGCGGAAAAATGGAACAGACTTCGCCCAGGTTCTCCCTTCTCATCCGGGTCAAATTGATGATGCCGGATCTCCATCGGCCCGAGACGCCAACCGGCCCGCTCATAATCACCGACAAACCGGGGCCATTCCGTTCCAGTCACGGTCCGGCCGGATCCGGTCGCGGAGAACTGGGCGATGCCGTGCGCCAACTCTGGGCGGGCGCGCCAATCCCCGAGCACGACTTCGCCCACGGGAAAGGACGCGATCAGACTCAGTTTGTTCGAACCCGCGTTGACCGAATCCCAGAGCAACTCAAATGTTCGCCCGCATTTCTGAGCCAGCATCTCCGTGGCCCAGACGGTCTCGTCCACGGCCCTTTCGTCCGCTTCGAACCGGGTCAGGCGCTCGGCCAGCCCGAGGTTCGCGCGGGAGACGGACTCATTCGAGGCGGGCTCGGACCAGTGCAGGGGTCGTGAGAGGTTCCAGACCCAGGCGAGGACACCCACGAGGAGCGCGCCCAGCACGAGACGTCGAGGTTTGTTCGATTGTCCCCTCACGCCGTTCGGAGCCTCCTTACTATGAACCGGAGTCGTTTGAACAGGGAGCGCGGCTGTCCCGGCTGCACCGGTCGGCGTCTCGCCGACCGGAAGCAACCCGACGCGCTGCCACGAGGGTTCGGCGGGACGCCGAACCCAGCAGGCGAGACGCCCGCGCTCCCCATCGCACCTTCAGGTTCATGGTCCGGAGCCGGGCGCAACGCGGATCGAGGCTGTTCTCATTCACTCCACCGCATGCACGGTGTAGCTGCCCGATTTCTCGTCGGCCTGCAGCTTCAAGAGACCGCGCTTCTGTGCTTCGAGCAAGAGATCGTTGAAGGAACGGAAGCCGTGGGCGCGCTCGTTGAATCCGGGATTCCGTCGTTTCAACGCCTCCTTGATCATCGACGCCCAGATGCGCTGATTCTCGCCTCGCTCATCGGCGATGGCTTCGAAGGTCTCCACCACGGACTCCAAGGCCTTGCTCGGATCAGGCCCATCGTGTCCGGAGGTGGCGGTTTTGGCGGCGGGCGCGACGGACCTGCTTTGGCGTCGAGCCCGGGAAGGCGTCGTTCGCACCAGATCGTCGTAGTAGAGGAACTCGTCGCAATTGTTGATGAACAGGTCCGAAGTGGAGTTCTTCACCCCCAACCCGATGACCGTCTTGGCGTTTTCGCGGAGCTTGCTCACGAGCGGGGAAAAATCGGAGTCCCCGCTGATGATGACGAAGACATCGACGTGGCTCTTGGTATAGCAGAGATCGAGCGCATCGACCACCATCCGAATGTCGGCGGAGTTTTTCCCGGATTGGCGGAGATGCGGGATTTCGATGAGTTCAAACGCCGCCTCATGCAGATCGCGTTTGAACTCCTTGTAGCGGTCAAAATCGCAATAGGCCTTTTTCACCACGATGTGGCCCTTGAGGAGCAGGCGCTCCAGCACCTTCTGGATGTCGAATCGAGGAAAATGGGCATCGCGGGCCCCGAGCGCGATATTCTCCAGATCCAGGAATACGGCCATGGTGGCATCGGGATTTTGCAGACTCATATAATTTGGTGATTCACTCTACATCGTCCCACCCATTCGCCGAGGAAAAAGTCGGACGATCGCGAGCAGACCGTTCTGCGCTCGGACGAAGCCCCGGCCCATGAACGGTCGCCTGGCCGGGACGCGCGGCCCGCGCGCTCCTGTTTGTGCCGCCGAACGGCCCGCGGAAGAGCTGGCGTCTCGACGACTGCGTGGCCCCTCCTCAGCCGAATCGATTCAGTTGAAATGGGGAGCGCACGCGCCCTCGCGTGCGGTGATCGGTGCCCTCGCCGACCACACTGGCACCCGGGAACAGGTCACCGTTTCGTGATTGAATTGGGCCATCGCTCCGACCCGCGGGGCGCCGGTCGGCCCACGCGAGGGCGCGTATGTTCCCCAATTCCAACTGCCTTCTTACGCCTCAGACATCAATGACCTTCGTCGGGGACGGGAGCCGCGGCGGAGCCGCTGGCGGCTGTTTTGATCTCAAAAAGATGACCAGAACGACACAGGCGATCCAGGTGGGCAGCATGTCCACGATCGGCAAGAACTCCAGAACAAACGTGGGCAGAAAGAGCGGATGAAAGCCCAGGAGGAAACTCATGGCCACCATCGTTCCGACATCGATCACTTCGTCCACAAGCGTCCAGCCTAAAGGACCGAGCAGCACTTGAAGGGCATCCGCCACAAACGCAATCCCGATGGCCAGAACGATTCGAGTGCGAGTCAAAACCGGAACTCTGAAAAAGTTCATCGCGCCCTCCCTTGGTTCGGGGATCGAGCGAGTCTGGTTCCGCCCAGATCCATGTTGGGACGTGATTCGCTCGGCACACGATTAAGGACCACGAACTCATTCCACGGTGGGGCGAGACTCCGTCGAGCCCTGAAATCGTCCTGCGCAAGAAGGCCACGGTTCGACAGCGACTCGCCCCACCGCAGGTTCATGGAGAGGGAAAACCTCCAGCGATGGGACGTGAATCGTGGCCCTGAACCTGAAGGTGCGATGGGGAGCGCGGGCG
>CAYHFE010000294.1:0-9483 GCA_964355375.1 uncultured Verrucomicrobiota bacterium | reverse complement strand
TTTCTCGCATCCGCCGGAGCAGACGCAAGGCCGCCGCGCACTCTTCTTCTCCCTGTGAGCAACCAGAACAACGGCGAGCGCACCTCCATCGAGGAAATCCTCCGCAACTTCGGCAAGCGTCCCTACGGCTGGTATCCCATGGCTGTGCTCACTTTGGTCAGCCGCCTTTTCCGCATGGGCAAAGTCGAGCTGCGCACTGCCGAACTCCTCGATGCCCGAAGTGCCCTCGATCATTTGAGAAACACCCGCCAGCACGCCAGCGTCCGGGTGCGCCTCCAGGAACAGTTTGATGCCACCAAGGTTAATGCCCTCAAGACCTTTCATCACGATTTCTTCGACCGTCCCAATGGTGGCACGGAAGCCCGCTCCGTCGGCCAGCTTACCTCCGAGGCCCTCGCCGCCGAGGCCCGCGATCTCACCGTGCTGCTGGATCAAGCTCTCCGCTACGCCTTTCTCGAACCGCTCCGGCCCATCGCCGGACGACTCTCCACGTTGGCGGAGAAAGATTACACCTACCTCCTCAATCATCTGGCTGAATTCCAGGACGACCTGCTCACCGCAAAGGACAACCTTCTTTCCCCGCTCAAAGCGTTCATGCACGGCCCCCAGCGCGCCGCGTTCGATGACGCCATCACGTTTCTGCGGGAAGAAGAGGCCAACTTTGCCGAAGTCCCGTCCGCCGAGGTGCAGCCCTTGCGTGATTTGGCTGCGTCCGCTCATCCATATCGCGGCAATGTGGTTCCTGCAGCCAAGGCGGCGGTGACCAATCTGCGCCGGCTCCTCGCGGACCTGCTCAAGGTCGAGCGTGATCGAGCCCTCGCCACTTTGGACATGCAGCAATCCCGTCTCCAGTCCGTCCAAGACTTCGCTTCGCTCGATGAATCCGGCCGCAACCAGGTGCTGGCGCTCACACTCGCCGCCCGCGCGGCCATCCAATCCGCCCGCTTCGTTACCGGTATCCGCGACCGGCTCCAACGTTACCTCACTCAGGATTATCCCGTCCAACTGGCGCTGATCGCACGGCTCGCGGCTCCTGCCCTTCCGTCCCCTGGCAAAGCGGGCGACAAAACGACTTCGCCGGCACCGCCGGTCCGCTACACGGCTGCCAGTAGCCTGCGCCCGAAATGCGATCTTCCCTACATCGCCACCGCCGCGGACCTCGATCAATGGCTCGCGGCCCTGCGCACGGCGGCTCAGGCGGAGCTGGAAAAGGGAAATCGCATTAGCTTGTGAAAAACTGAAATGCGGGCCAAATTCAATAGATATTGACAACGAATGAGCCTAATTTCATAAAACATGTCATTTTTCATCCTTTGAGCTCCGTATTTCAATGAATTATTATGGCAATTCTCTTTGCCACCGCTTCACGCTCGGTTGAAATCTCGCGCGCCGTCAAAGCGGGGAAGATACGGAAGATTGCCCCCAAGGTTTACACCGATGACTTGACTTCGACGCCGGAGGATATCGTGCGTCGGCACCGTCTTGAAATCGCCGCTCATTTTTACCCAGGCGCGTTGATAAGTCATCGTTCGGCTTTGGAAGGAAACGTTTCGCCTGGAGGCAAGCTGCATCTCACATTGCCGGGTACTGTGGCCCCCGTGCGAAAACTTCCTGGATTGGAAATCCGTATCTGGCGTGGCCCCAAACCACAGAGCGATGACACTCGGATACCGTTGGGAGATGGCGACGAGCTGTTCACGTCGAGCCAAGCCAGAGCAATTCTGGAAAACATGCAGATAGCACGGGCACACGGCGGCGATGAACCCAAGACCCTTTCGTCAGAAGAACTGGAACGTTGGCTCGATCGTTACCTTCGAATCTTCGGAGCTAAGTGGCTTGATCAACTCTGCCAGCAAGCAGAAGGATTGGCCTCTAGCTTTGGCTGGAACCGAGAGCAACAGGAACTCCACCAACTTGTGGCGGCGATCAAGGGCGAATCATCGAGCTACAGACTCACCACCGACCTCATGCGTTCCCGTGCCCAGGGCGCACCCTATGATCCCGAACGCATGACACTTTTCGGAACTCTCCATGCTCGTCTGGCAGCGGAGCGCTTCATGGAATTACCCAAACCGATTTCGAGTGAATTCGAAAACCGCGCCTTCTGGGAAGCGTATTTTTCCAATTTCATTGAAGGCACCAAATTCACCGTCGAAGAAGCCAGAGTCATAGTTTATGACCGGGAGGCAGCCAAAGTCTTGGAATCTAAACGCCCCGACGACGCCCACGACATCCTCGAAACCTACCGGCTGATCATTGATTCCAAAATCAGCGGTGAAGTGCCAAAGGATTCGCCGCACCTGCTGGAGTTGCTCAAACGAAGACACGCTCGAATGATGGCCAGCCGCCTGGCCATCGAGCCGGGCGTTTTCAAAAAAACCAATAACGAATTCGGTTCACGCGTATTCGTCGCTCCCGAACTGGTATCCGAAACCTTGGCTCGCGGTTGGCCAGCCCGCCGGGAATTGCCGTCAGCCACCGCCCGCGCACTCTATGTCCTATTTCTGATCGCGGAAGTGCATCCCTTCAATGATGGCAATGGTCGCATTTCCCGTTTGGGCATGAACGCGGAGCTGGAAGCTTCCGGGCAGGCGCGGTTAATCATCCCGACATCCCTTCGCAACGACTACCTCACGGTGCTCGAAGCACTAACCGCAAACAGTAATCCCGACCCTTTTATCGCGTTCGCTCACAAGCTGATCGATGTGAACAGCCGCATGCCCTTCGGCTCCTTCGAGCAATCGCTGGCGCATTTCAGACAGGTCGGGGCGCTGGACGAGCAGTCGCAGAGCTTTAGAATTATGAAGGGTGAATTATGAATTATGAAATGTGAATTGACGGAGGGAGGGAGTCTGCGGGTGAAGGAAGGGGAATGGGATTTGCGGGAGCGAACGAAGGCGTTTGCACTGAGGATCGTGCGGATGTTCTCGGGTTTGCCAAAGACCATCGTGGCGCAGGTGCTCGGCAAGCAAGCGCTTCGTTCCGGCACTTCGGTGGGTGCGAACTACCGCGAAGCCTACCGCGCACGATCCAAACCGGAATTCATCTCCAAGCTCGGCGACTGCCTCAAGGAGCTCGATGAAACCGCCTACTGGCTCGAACTCCTGGTCGAATCGGAAACAATCTCCGCCACCCGCCTCGCTCCACTTCAAGACGAATGCAACCAACTCACCGCCATTTTTACCACCATAGCGAAAAAATCGAAGTCCACCCCTTCATAATTCATCCTTCATAATTCATAATTTCCGTGAACACCTCCGCCCTCAAGACCTTCGCCCCCGCCGTCCGAAAACAGCTCATGGAGGCCGTCACGCGCAAGCTCGACTTTGCACTCACGGCCCAGACGCCCGACTTGCTCACGACCTTCGCTCCGCAGGTGGCTGCGCTGCGGAAGCTCGCGCAAGCAGATCGGGTTGGCCTCATAGAGCGCGTCGCCTACACCTGGTTCAACCGCCTCGCCGCGCTCCGCTTCATGGACGCCCGCGGCTGGCATCCGTTCCGCGCCCGCGTCCTCACGCCGGCCAGCGCTGCGGAGACGCAGCCGGAGCTGCTCAAACTCACCCGCACCGGAGCCTTGCCCGAGGAACTGAAGTCCCACACCGATCCCACCCGGCTCAATGATCTCCTCGATGGTCGCATCCCGTCGCCGGATGCGCAGGGGGAGGTCTATCGCCACCTCGTCCTCGCCGCCTGCCGTTTCTACCACGCGCTGCTGCCGAACCTCTTCGAGAAACTCGACGACGAGACCGAGCTGCTCCTGCCCGATGACCTCCTCACCGAGCACTCCGTCGTCCAGGGCTTCCGCACCGAGATCAGCGACGAGGACTGCGGCGACGGTCAGCGGGCCAATGTCGAGATCCTCGGCTGGCTCTACCAGTTCTACATCTCCGAGAAAAAGGATGCCGTAATGGCCCGCAAGAGCGCCGTGCCCACCGAGGACATCCCCGCCGTCACCCACCTCTGCCTGACGCCGCCCCATGGGCACGCGATAGACGTGGTGTTGCTTGCCGACGAGCTGTTCGCCAATGTCCTTCTTCAGCCGGCGGAGGACATTTGGGGCCATCAGCTTCCAAAACCGATGGATGTTGCAGACTTGCGGCGTGAGCTTGACGAACCGGCGCTTCTTTTCTGTCTTCGCCTCCTGGGTGAAATTGCGCTCGGAGACGGAGAACGTCTTGGCAAATTCATCCTGGTCCTCGGGTGAATACGGGAACCGGGCTTGCGCCTCGCACTGTCCGCCGCAGGCCCACCAGAGGAGCCAAAAGACATCGGGCAAACGGTTTTTGATGGGGGTCGCGGTCATGACGAGACGATACTTCGGCGTCAATTGGCGAACGCCCAGGGCCACGAGGGTATCCTTACCCTTCATCTTCGTGGCCTCGTCCACGACCACGCACGCGAAGCAATCCTGGCACAGATCCGCCAGTGACGGCGAATAGATGCACTTCACTTCGGCGGAGCCCACGGTGCGGGTCTCGCCAACGGTGTCCACGTAATGCACCAACGCCTGGCGGTAGCGCAGGCGGGTGAATCGGTCTTGCTCTGCCGCCGAAAGCCGCGTCCAAGGGATAGGCGTATTCTCGTTCGGACCGCCGTCGAGCCGCTCCTGCTTCATGCGGAGAGCATCGTGGGCTTTCGCGATCAAATCCATCTTCCAGCCGAGCGAATCCAGAAGTATGGCGGTGGGTGTCGTGTCCGGGTCAGGCATCTTGGCGACACCATTCACGCCGAGCTGGGTGTAGCTGGTGAGGAAAAAGCCGGGCGGCAATTGCCGACGACCGACCGCGTCGAGTGTCGAGAGACGGAGGAACGTCTCTTTAGAATCCAACCTCACGGTGTGGACCTTGAAGTGGCGCTCACCCTCGCCGATGAGTTGCTGATGGAGATCGCCCGGACTGACGATCAGAATCGGCGCGTTCGGAGTGAGAACGGTGCGGCCGTTCTGGATGGACTTGGTGTAGCCGACCTTGAGGAGCGGCCAGGTGTAAGCGGCCCAGGATTTGCCGAGGCCAGTGTGATGGGCGAGAATCGCGCCATTGACCATGGCGAGCCGGGCGTAATCGTTCTTTTGGAATTGCTTGAAGTACATAGTGCTGGTGATGAAACGGAAGAGGGGGAGCGCACGCGCCCTCGCGTGCAGTGGTTGGCGCCTCGCCGACCACGGTATGGCGTTTGGGAGATTCGACCGGCGAGGGCGCCGGTCTAAACACGCGGGGGCGCGTGTGCTCCCCGGGAATTGATCAGTTCAAATCGCGTTCGAGTTGGGCGAGCTTTTCCACTTGGGCGGCGTATTCTTCAGGCTTGAGGGCGGCGATGTCCGGAACGTCCGGAATGTCGAAGTGCTCCGCCAATTCCTGGAGGGTGAAATCTATGGGATGGGCGCGTTCCTTAGCGTCGTCGAAATCCAACGTGATGCCGGGCTCGCGCAGTCGGGCTTCCATGAAGCAGAGGTTCAGCCCTTCTTCATCCTCGATGAACAGGGCGAGCTCTTGCCCGGAGTATTCGATGTCTTCCATGTCGCCCTCCAGGTTCGGGCGCTGGCCCATGCGCCGGACCTTCACGGTCTTGCTGGACACGCGATAGCTCGTGCCAGAGCGATAGCGAAGGCCCAAGTCCTTCCGGCAGGTGATGAATTCTTCTTCATCCAGGTAGCCCAGGCGTTGCATGGGCGGCAATGGGTAGAGCGGCGCGCGGCAGGCATGGTACGCGGTGACCGCGGCCCGGACTTCGTCCTGTAGCTTGGGATCGACACGCCAGAATGGCGGCTCGTCGGTAGCCTCGCCCCACCCTTTTGGGCGGTTCTGGCCCACGGGCAGGTTGCAGAGCTTGAGGAGTTCATCACGCTCAGCCCGTTGCAGGACGAGCTGCATCGGGGTTTTGCCGTTGAGCTTGTGGAGTCGGGCCGCGTGGTTCTTATCGACCTTCACGCTCTGCTGCTCGAACAGGCTGAGCCCGGTGTGAATGGTGCCGTCATGGGAGAGCCACAGGTGAAACGGCATCGGCTTGTCCGGGCGTTGCCGGCGGGACCATTCATCGGCAACGGCATCCCAGCGGTCTCCGGTGAACTCGAAGCGCTGCCAATCGGAGGTCACCTCCGGGCCGTTCCGCCATTCGAGGCGGTTCGAGCCCATCATCTCCGGTTGACCGCGGATGACGGATTGCGGGCCATTCTCGTGGCCGCGCGCGAAATAGATGACGCCCGTCTCGAACCTTCCATCCTTGGAAAAAGCATGATCGGCAATACCGGTCATGGGGTTGCCCGGAATGACCAGGCGCGCCCAGACGTGCTCCGCGAGGGCGGCGTGCGGTGCGCCGGTGGCGAAGATCAACCGCTCGAGGGTGGCGTTGTTCGCGATGAGCAAGCCCTCGCCGCGCCGGGTGCAGCGATCCAAGGACATCATCAGGGTGGCCACGGTGCTATCGATCGTGTCTGTGGAGAGACGCGGATCGCGCGTGTTGAAGGCGGCGCGGACGGCATCCACGTCGGAATCGGCGAGCGCCTGCAGACGGTCCCGATACCAGTGGAGATTCCAGCCGGGATTCAGGACGAACAGATCGGCCCGCCAATCCACTTCCACGTAGAGCTCGAACAGGCGGGTGACGTCTCCAGCGATCTTCTTCTTGCGATGGGTGCAGCCGGGAGCGCTGCCCAGCGGGCACGGATCAATATCGCAGCCGAGGAGGAGTTCTGTGGATTCGTTGGCGGCCGCCAGGAGGAGAGAGCCATTGCCGCACCCAAGATCGCAGATGACTGGGCGCACTTCGGGCAACGGAACGGCCAACTGTTTGCCGAACTTAAGCGGAGTGAAAAACTTGGATTGATCTTTGATGGCCGCATTGGCGGCGGAGTCGAGGAACGGCTGTAGGATGTGGGAGGGGATGGATGTTTCTTGCATTTGTTTTGAGGTGTACGCAAAAGAGGCCGCGTTTTCAATTGCGCAGCCTCGACGTAACCGCACGGATGTTGGGTGATTAGAGAGCCCCGCTTAGTTTGGCTTCCAAAACAGGTTTCAATTTTTCAGAAGTACGAGCCCCTGCGTCAGCTAGCATTTTCAAAATCTCAGAAGCAGACCTCTCATGCGAGCCATACCCGTCCACACTCGCTCCAAGTGCGAAATCCATTGGCGAGTATCCATTTCTCGACCGCGCGTTCACATCTGCTCCGCACTCAATCAGCCACAGAATCATTTCCGGAGACCTGCACTGGAATGGATGACGATTAAATGGGTGACATGCACACATCAAAGGCGTCAGTAGTGTTTTAGGTTGTTGTTGATTCACACTACCGCAGCATTCGAAAAGAATCTTTGCACAATCCAAGAATCCGTCAATCGCACATCCAATCATAGGTAAAGCGTAACCGCATCGATCGAAAAGCGCCGGAGTCAGAGTGCCGTGCAGGTTGGGATCTGCGCCGTGTTTCAGCAAAAGCTCAATGATCTCAGGCCTTGGCAGAACTCCATGACGGTTGCAGATTTTTGACAGAATGGATGCCTTGCGCCAGTCACGGGCGTTCGGATCGAGACCGACAGCAAGGAGAGCCGTAGCCGTTTCTACATTGCCCTCTTTGCATGCGATAAGCAGAAGCGTTTCCTTCTGCTGATTGCGAAACGTCCTCAATCCGGCTTGCTCACTCTCTAGCCTCAGAATCAATTCTACATCACCATGACGAGCACACGCAGACAACTCGCTCTTGCCGAGGTGCCTTTTCCAACTACTCACTGTGGGGCGTTTGGATGTTGATGGAATCGAATCCGGTTTTGTAAAAGGCTCAATCTGATCAATGATTGATGAATGTTCGTGTTCTATCAGCGGTAGATATAACGCCTGTTCTGCACGCTTTTTGATTAGCTCGACTATGGACTCTATCGAATCGCCTGGAAAGACTTCAATCAGGAGGCAGCCATTCGCCTCACAAAGTGCCTTCTTCTTACTGTCCAGTTGCTTGCGAACACGCAATCCTGCTTCACCCCCAAAAAAAGCTATTGCTCGTCTATGCTGCACGCCTTGATACTCAACCGCAACGTTGATGCGAGGAAAATAGACATCCAAATGTTGTTTGGCTATCCAGTCGGGCCTTGCGTGTTGGACAACAAGCTCGCGAGGGAATCGTCTCCTAAGTAATGCAAACAGCGTTGCCTCTGAAACCCATCCTTGTCCGATACCTCTTAAACCAAGGCTTTGTCGGAATCGATTCTCGCACTCTCGAAAAATGGATGCGATATGCAGATCAATTGTGGTAGTAATTACTGGGAGTATGCGGGGGACTGCCACTTGACTCTTTCCATCACGGTAGGTCTTAGATAAGACGTCACGGAATCCGGGTAAACCGCGCCTATCGACTTCGTAAAAGTAGTGACTAAGAAACTTCTCCAGTTGATTCGATAAAATGCACTTGGACGCTCTGATCTGGTGAATAGTGACTTCCTGTGCCTTCACTAGTTCTGCCGGACTTGTGAACACTGGCAGCAGGAGATGATCGAACCTCTTAAGCACGGCCAAAAGACGGGCTCGAAACTCTTCATTTTCCGCGACTCCTACTTCTAGGCATGTTTCGATAGCCGTTGATATATCAATATAATAATCAAAGAGATTCTTTTTTTCACGAGCTTCGAAGCGATCCAATTGATCGTTAACGAACGGAAATATCTCCTCTGTATGGGTCATGCCTACTTGAGTAAGTGGAGGCGTTCCCCAGGCAAAAAAAAACGCCTGATGTGCCCTAAACTTGCGGTCAGCGCTATGTAGGCCAAAGCAAAGGTAATTGTGTGTTACCGTATCCAAGCCAGATCGCTCGCACAGCCGCCAAGCGGTCTCAAAATCTCCCATAAAGCCATAGATCTGTAGGAGTTGTTTTAGAACTTTGCGTCGAGCCTCTCGAATTGGAGGAAGGTCTTTGTGAGAGGGATAAATCTTTGCACTGTCATGTTTGGATAATAGACATGCAGAGGTTTCTAGAAACTCACGCAACGGACCAATATCCTTGGTCTTTAGGTAACACGTCACACCTTCTAGCATCGCATAGTCAAAGACAGATTCTCCAAACTTCCTTTCATCGATTTCTGGCCAGGGTGTATCGCATGATTCTGCCCAGCGAACAAATTTCTTCTGAGCACAGCTCTCGGACGCGTGCTCGATTTCTCGAAGTGGGGACTTCCTAGGGGTTTTGGGCATGAAGATCAGTTACCAAGGCCGTATCGTGATTGAGGTGAGTCATCGTCATGGAGATCGACGCTCAGTTCTTCGCGTCGCGCTGCAGTTCGTATTCGCGTACCCTTGCCTCAATGTCCCGAATGTCCTTCCGGACCTTCGCGGCGTAGCCACGAGCGTCTTCTGGATCGATACGCAAAAAGTCAGCAAGTTCTTCTTGCAGCGTTTTCAAGTGGCGTTGCATGTCGGCTACTCTCTGTTCAGGGGCGCGCTTGAGGGGCGGCACGCCCGGGATGCTATCGCAGATCAGGTCGAGGGTTTCTGGATCCGGAT
>CAYHFE010000293.1:0-9485 GCA_964355375.1 uncultured Verrucomicrobiota bacterium | reverse complement strand
AGCGGCCTTTTCCGCGAAAACAGGACCCTTTTGAATTTTCAAACAGGCTCTCAGGCAATTCCGACTGCTGCGTTACCCACGCTTTGGGACCATGAACCTGAAGGTGCGATGGGGAGCGCGGGCGTCTCGCCTGCCGTGTTCGGCGTCCCGCCGAACACTCGTGGAGGTGGACCAGCTTGATTCCGGTCGGCGAGACGCCGACCGGCGCAGCCGGGACGGCCGCGCTCCCCACTCAAACAACCACGGTTCATGGAGAGCGAACACCTCCAACGATTGGACGTGAGTCGAGGCCATGAACCCACCCCCGACCCCTCCGAGGAGGGGAGCTTCGAGGCGGGTGCTGGTGGCCAGTTCCCCTCCTGGGAGGGGTGCAGGGGTGGGTTGGTTCATGGGTAGCTCCTCACGATTTCGGTGCGCGAAGATGTTTGTCCGCGAAATCGAGGAACACCTTCCAGTCGCCGGTCGTCATCGAATGTTTTCCGGGCCGGAGGTAATAACCAAGCGGACTGTCGAGGAGTTGGTTGATCTCCGGCATTATTTTCGCCGCCACGCCCTCGACGCCGAGGAGGCGATAGACTGGGTCGGACGCGGGCAGCATTTCGAACTGTCCGGCGGGATTGGCCCAGGTGTCTTCGGTGGCGTTGGCCAGGAGAACCGGGCGCGGTGCGCAGAGGGCGATCAGACAATGCTGGTCAAACGGCAGCCGCTCCATTTGTTCGTTGAATTTTTTGAACTCATCGTTGAACCAGTGGGGAAAGCGATCGTTGATCTGTTTCACCGATTCACCAACCTTGCCCCGGCTCGGCGCGGTGCCGCCGCATCCGGCCTGCAACGGGATGGCCAGGGCGATTCGTTCGTCGAAGGCGGCCGCGAGCAACGCGGTCTTGCCGTTGCGGGAATGTCCGACGACGGCAATCCGCTTGGCGTCGATGTCGGGATCTGTCACCAGGTAATCGACCGCGCGAGAAAATCCCCAGGCCCAGGCTTGAATGGTGCCCCAGTCGGACTTCAGCCCCGCTCGGGCGTAAACGGCGCGAATTCCCTCGGCGGCGTTGGGTTGGTCGGGGTCAACATCCCCATTATAGAAGGTCGCGACGGCGTAGCCGCGATCGATCGATTGTTCGAGCGCCCAGACATCGACCTGGGTCCCGCGTCCGGCGTCCGTCGCGCGATTGTCGGCGCAACCGGCGCAGCCTTTCGGCATCCATCCAGCAGGCATGGCGACCGACCGATCGGTCACGAGCGCGTGGTTGCCACAGAAGTTGAGACCGAGAAAAGTTGGGACCGGCCCGGTGCGTTTATTCGGCACCACCAAGAGCAGATGAATCGGGGCGGCGTCACTCGGGCCGAAGGCGATGATCACTTCCTTCTTCGTGGCTTTGCCGCCGAAGAATTTGGGGTCCACCCGCTCCACGGTTGATCGGATGCGGTCGGGCGCGGCTGGCGGAGTGCCATACATGTAGTGTTGGAAAAGCGCTTTGAGTTCCGGGCGACGATCTTTCATCCACTGTTCTTTCGTCGTCACGCGAGTGCCGTTCAGCATGACCAGCGGATCGGGCAGGCCGGGGTGGGCGGGCAATTGAGAAATATCCGGAAATGATGGCGCCGCCAGCGCGATCATTCGTGCGAGAATGAGAATGGCGGAGCAATGGACGAATCGGTTCAAGATGGGGAAATGGAGTCGGTGTGTCATGTCTCGAGTCTAGCTGGGCCGGTCGCGAATACAAGTTCATGGAAAGCGAACATCTCCCCAATGTGGACGTGAGTTGGGGCCATGAACCATCAACGGTGGGGCGAGACTCCGTCAAGCCCTGGAATCTTGTGGCTCGCCAGAAAATCAGGGTTCGACGGAGTCTCACCCCACCGCCAGTTCAAGGCGTGGCCGAAGGCGACGCATCGGTGGTCGATGAAGGACCAAGTGTTCGTGATGCTCCAAGTTGGTCCTGAAATCGACGGAGTCGAGCTTGGTCCACTTCGACGCCGAGTCCATTTCCTGTGGGGACGGTGATCTGGCCGCCGATCACTTCAAACGGACGCGCGAGAATGGAACCATCAAGAAACTGAGGGCCATTGAGAGCGGCGGGATAGCGCAAATCATAAGCGCCATAAAGCGCCAGCGAAGCGGCTAATGCGATGTCGGGATCCGTCAGACCGCTTCCGAGAAACATGAGTCCGGCATCCAGAACCCGCTCAATCTGGCGGCGCGCTTCCGTCAATCCTCCGCAGCGCGCCGGTTTCATGGCCACGCCATCCAGCAGATCGAGTTTGATGAACTCCTCGAGTTCCACCGATGACACAATGCCTTCGTCCATGATGATGGGGAGGGCGCCTTGCTTCTTCAGGTTTTGGTAGCCGGTCAAGCGGTTGGCCGGGAGCGGTTGTTCGAGGACGGCGACACCGATCTCCGCGAGCCGCGGCGCCACCTCGAGGGCGGTCGATTCGTCGTATCCGCCGTTGGCATCCGCCCAAAGGAATCCGTCCGGCGCGAGTCGCTTGACCATGCGGCACATCTCACAATCGAATTCCGGATCGGGCGCGACCTTGACATTGAAGTTCTCGTAACCACGCTGCCGGGCCTGGGCGATGAGGCCTTCGATTTCGTCCAACCGTTGCGGGTTGAGCGTCCAACTGAGTGTGACCCGGTCGCGTCCCTGACGGTGCCAGCGTTGCGCCACCGGTTGACCGAGCAGTTTGCCGGTCAGGTCGTGCAGCGCGAGGTCCAGTCCTGCCTTGGCGATCGGTTGTCCGACGGAAAACGACGGCGCGATGGCGCGGTTCATTCGGCCGTGAATGCTTTCGAAATCGAAGGGATCGAGACCGATGAGCTCGGGAGCCAGATAACGATCGATCGTCGATTGCACCGTTTCGGGCGTCTCGTAGCTCCATTTCTGGGATGGCACGCATTGTCCCCAACCGACGGTGCCGTCGCCGGCCGTGATCTTGACGATGACGGTGGGACGGCCGGTCGGGCGGCCAGGTCCGTTTTCGAAGAACTTGAATCGGCCGACCGTGGGATAGAGGAAGGGAATGGTCTCGATTCGAGTGATGGTCGCGTTCATGGGGCGGTGTGGCGGCGAGTCTGACGATTCGCCGCAGTCCGTGAAGGACAATCGGTGGAGATTTATCCGGCCACCAGGACGCGTTGGGCCGGATCGTACTTCTGGCGTTGGCCGGTTTGCAGAGCGGTGGCGGCCATGATCGTGGCGACGGCATGTTGATGGCCGAACTGAATGTCGGCGGCGGGGCGCTGGCGAGAGCGAAGACAGGTCAGCCAGTTCTCCATGTGCGAGGGCCCTCGCTCGGCGATGATCTTGGCCGGTTCCCGCTGAGCTCCGCCTTCCGTGGAATGAGTCCAGGCGTGAAGATCGATCGTTCCTTTGGTGCCGTGGATCGTAAAATGGGTGCCGCCAGCATTGCCCAAGCCCATGCCCCAGTCGAAGAGGAAGCCTTCCGGATAATCGATCAGGGCGTGAAAGGTGTCGGTGTGTTCCCGGCCGTCGCGCCAAACGTAGGTCCCGCCGTGGGCCACGGCGCTGCGCGGATATTTGGCGCCCGTGAGGAAGTGGATGGCGTCGGCGTAGTGGCTCATCCAGAGACCGGACAAGCCATTGGTGCAGTCGCGGGAAAGTTGCCAGCGGCGCAGGAGGCGGGGTTCAAACGCGCGCTTGGGAAGGTGCAACAGATAGGCCTCCCAGTCCACATCGGCTTCCTGGCAATCGGCGTAGCTCCGGGCCCAGCGGGCTTCGTTGAAATTCATCGCGGTGGAAATGCGGCTGATGGTCCCGAGCGCGCCGGTGGCCAGGAGCTTGGCCGCGCCGATGTAATTGCCGTCGCTCCGATACTGTGTGCCCGCCTGCACGATCCGCTGATTGGCCCGGGCCAAGTCCAAAGCCTCGGTGGCGAGAGCCAGGTCGATGGTCATTGGCTTCTCGACATAGACATCCTTCCCCGCGCGGAGGGCTGCGACGAGGATCGGACCGTGGCTGAAATCGGGCGTGGCAATGACCACGGCATCCACGTCTTTCAGGGCGAGCAAATCGCCGAAGCGGGTGAATTCCCGGGGGGCGGCGCCGAACCACGATTGAATCCGAGTGGCCGCGGTGTGGAGATTCTTCTTCCAGACATCGCAGACGGCGGTGATCTGGACATTCTGTGGCTTGGCGACGGCATTGATCTGAGTCATCAGATCGGTGCCGCGGCCGCCGGCGCCGATGACGCCGATCGAGATCCGCTCGTTCGCGCCCGTTTGAGCTCGGGCGGAGAGCGCGTTCGCGCTGAGAACGGCGGCGCTGGCCGTGGAGGTGTATTTGAGGAAGTCGCGTCGATTCATAATTGGATGAGTCTTGGGCCGAGATGCGGTTGGGGAGTGGTTGACAGGTTGCTATCGAAGAACGACCAGACAGTTGAGAATCTTCACCGCGCCCTTTGTCACTCTTTTCCCGGCGCGTCGCCTTGACGCAAATCAATGAGTGGACTGCGGCTGGCTCCGATCAACTTGGCTTACCGCGCAAAACTCGCAGATCATGGCTGAGCTCCGCCAAGCCCGAAACCAAGACATGGAGGGCAAGTTCCCAGAGTGGAAACCTCGCCATCGTCCATGCCCCGCCGAGTCGAAATAGGCTACTTCAGCAACTCTTCCGCGATTTGGACCGCATTGAGGGCGGCACCCTTGAGCAATTGATCGCCGGAGACCCAGAAGCAGAGGCCGTTCTCCAGCGCGCAATCGAGTCGCAGACGTCCCACTTGGCAATTGTCCTTTTCGGCGGCGTAGAGCGGGAGAGGATACTCGGCTTTCTCGGGCGCATCGACGATGTCCAAGCCGGGAGCCTGGGCGAGCACTTCGCGGGCGGCGGCGAGAGAGACGGGCTTTTCGAATTCCGCGCTCACCGCCACGGAGTGGGCTCGATAAACCGGCACGCGGACGCAGGTGACGCTGGCGCGGAACGTCGGATGATGCATGATCTTCTGGCCTTCGTTCTGCATCTTCATCTCTTCCTTGGTGTAACCCGATGGCAGGAAGGAATCGACCTGCGGCAGGACGTTGAAGGCGATTTGATGGGGATAGACTTCGCAGGTCACGGGCTGACCATTGACGATTTGGGCGACCTGGCGTTTGAGCTCTTCAATCGCCTTGGCGCCGGTGCCCGAGACCGCCTGGTAACTGGAGGCGAAGATGCGGGTGACCCGGAAGGCCTGGTGCAGGGGAAACAACGCCATGAGCGTGATGGCCGTGGTGCAGTTCGGGTTGGCGATGATGCCTTTGTGCTTTCGCACGTCGTCGGCGTTGATCTCGGGAACGACGAGAGGGACGGCGTCATCCATCCGGAAGGCACTCGAGTTATCCACGACCACGCACCCGGCCTGGGCGGCGATGGGGCCGAATTCGCGGGAGATGCTTCCGCCGGCGCTGAAGAGGGCGATGTCCATTCCGGCAAACGCGTTCTTCGTCAACTCCGTCACCGGAAGTTCCTGACCTTGGTAAGTCAACTTCTTGCCCACCGATCGGGCGGAGGCCAGCAACGTCAGTTTGCTCAGCGGGAAATGGCGTTTTTCCAGCGTCTTGATCATCTCGATGCCGACGGCTCCCGTCGCACCGACCACAGCGACATGCGGTGTCCGATTCATAAAAGGGCAGGCAATATAGCGATGGATCGCCTGCTGTCAAACCAAGGCAGAATCAAACAATGCAGCGGAGGGCCAGGAGCGCGCCCTTGAGATTTGGCTCGATCACTCTTAGAGTCGTGGCATGGCTGACGCCCGAACGACAAATGACCCGCGATGGAGGTTCCACGGAACCTGGATGCTCTTGGTTTTCCTGGCCTGGCTGTTCGCGCCGGGAGTCATGCTGGGGGCGGAGAGGCCGGTTTCGGAGAAGTCGTCCGCATTTCTCCGTTTCGTCAAGACCAGTCCGAGCCAAGGCCATGTGGACACCGCAATTACGACCTACCGGCACCCGGATGGCACCTCCGTTTCTTTGGTCGCGGCCGTTCATATTGCGGACGCGGAGTATTTTCGGAAGCTCCAAAAGCGGTTCGCGGACTTCGAGGCCGTGCTCTATGAAATGGTCAAGCCAAAAGAAGCGGGCGCCACCGATATCCTGAAGTCGGGCAATCCGATTCGCTCCTTTCAGACCGGGATGAAGACCCTCCTGAACCTGGAATTTCAGTTGGACGCGATGGATTATTCCCGGACCAATTTTGTTCATGCGGATCTCGATACCGAATCGTTCAGCCGATTGCAGAAGGACAAAGGAGAGAGCATTTTGGGCCTCCTCATCCGGGCCGCGCTGTCGGAACAGGGCCAGAAGGCGGCGGCGGAAAATCCGCTGGACCCATGGCAGTTGCTCCTCGCGCTGATGAGCAAAGACGGCGCGCCTCGGTTGAAATTCATGCTGGCGGAGCAAATGGAACAGATTGAATCACTCGTTTCGGGAATCGACCAGGGCGAGGATGGCAAGGGCTCCGTCCTCGTGAGTGGGCGAAACCAGGTCGCCATGGACGTGCTCGCCCGGCAGGTGCGTCAAGGACGAAAGAAGCTCGCCATCTTTTACGGCGCCGGCCACATGGTTGATTTGGAGCGTCGAATCGAGCTATTGGGCTTCAAGAAAGCGGCCGCGGAATGGGTGGTGGCGTGGGACATTCGATGAAACCCGAGGGCGACGTTCAACTCACGGAACGGCTGGCTGCGCTGGGGATTCGAGCGGAGGAGATTGAAGAATCGTTTGTCCGCTCGGGGGGCCGCGGGGGGCAGAACGTCAACAAAACCGCGACCTGCGTCATGCTCGTGCATCGTCCCACCGGCTTGCAGGTGAAGTGCCAGACCACCCGCTATCAAGGGCAAAACCGGCTCTTGGCCCTTCGGCTCTTGCTCGACAAGATCGAAGCCCGCCGCAAGAGCCGGGCGGAGGCTGAGCGAGCCCGGATCGAGAAAATCCGACGCCAGAAACGACCGCGCAGCCGAGGCGCCCAGAATCGGATTCTCGCGGACAAATCGCACCGCGCCACCCAGAAGGTCTTTCGCCGCCCGGTCCGCGACAGCGATTGACCGGGTGCGTGTCGCAGAGCGTTTCGAGGTGGCCATTCCTTTCTCTGGGAGGAGTCGAGGTTACGAGACTCTGGTGAGATCGGAGGCGCGGTCACCTTCAGCGTGACGGCCGATCGCTCAACACTGAAGCGTTGGCTTGGCGCCTCTTCATCGCCATTGGCCGGTGAGGGTGAACGCCGCCCAAAAATACGGGTTGGAAAACTCCCCGGAACGTAGCAGGGCCAATTGCGCTTCGCGCCAGGCCTGAGCGCGGGGTTGGCCGGCGCGCCAGCGGCGCATGAACTCGGTCATCAATTGGCTCGTCGCCCGGTCGCTGACTTTCCAATGGCTGGCCAGGACGGTCTCGGCCCCGGCGATTCGGAAAGCCCGGCGCAACGACATCACGCCTTCACCGATCTTGATCTCGCCCGTGCCGGAATCGCACGCGCTCAGGACGACCAGTTCCGTCCCTTGCAGATTGAGCAACGAAGCCTCCAAACCGGTGAGAAGCCCATCCTCCGCGACAGCGTTTGTGAGTTGCAGCGCGTGGTTCGCGCCGGCGAGCGCAATGCCGCAGCGGACGAGCGGATTCTCCCAATCGTTCCCCGGTGGGGCGAGACTCCGTCGAGCCGTGAATTGATTTCCAGCGAACGACCTGAAGTTTGCGCTGAGCAGTCCGTCTCGCACCGAGTTCGTATATTTGAATTCCTGATCCGAAAGGAAGAAGCCATGGGTGGCCAGATGCAGGACCCGCGGTGAAACCACCGCCTTCAATTCCGTCTCACGCGCGTCCTTGCCGAGCCGCAACTCAGCATCTTCTCCCAACAGGCTGGCGATGGACCGCGCTTCCGCGGCCGCGCTGGGCAAACGCGTGAATTTCAAGTCTCGCGCGGAGCGGCTGAGATGTTTCGTAGGAGCCGACGTCAGGAGGCTCTGACCTGTTTCGGGTTTTGGATTTTGGATTTCCGATTTTGAAATTAGAGGCTCAGGCTGGCTGTTACGCGGCAAATCCAAGTCAAAATCCGGATCACCCATGACCAAAGACTTTGAACTTTGGACCTTGGACTCCTTTGACCTTGGACCGGATTGATCGGAAGCCAACCGCACAATCTCCCGCCCGCTGGTGACGTAACTGATCGTTTTCGTCTCGACCAAATACTTGCCTTGGTGCAGCAGCATCTCGAAAGGCACGCGGCTCAACTGTCCGTCCGGGCAGACGATCAGATGGGAAACATTCGTCAGATGTTTGGCCAGTCGGCCTGGGCGGCAACGGCGGTGCTCAGGATCGTGAGGGCAAGGGCGAGTTTCGTTAGAGTTTTCATGATATTGATTTTTCTGGTTGAAGACCGTTCGGCAGTGTCAGCGGCGTTCGCCGCCAGTTTTTGTTCGTTCACTCGAACAGCCTTCACCCACTCCATCGCAAACGGGGGCGAGCTTCTTACAAATATTTTCTGCCCGAAGTTTTCGACAGGATTAACCGGATGGACAGGATGAAGGGGCCGATCCGTCCACCGAGTCGGCGTTCATTGAGGATCGACGCCAGCCCCACCGTTTCTCAACCATCCTGGTCGTCCCGTTAATCCTGTCGAGAATCCTCTTGGGAATTGCGAGGGAATGCGGCTTGATCTCGGAGTTCAGACGCGACCTTCGAGAAAGCGCGGATCGCGTTTGGCGTGGAAAACGGCGAGGACGACAATGCGGTTCGGTTCGGGCAAAAAGTGGATCGAATACGGAAAACGCCGCAAGACTGCTCGACGGATGTCACCTCGGGATTTGGCGAAGTGCTCCGGATTGGCCGAGATACGGGCAAGAACCCCATCCACCTCGTCCTTGAATTCCAGCCCTATTCCCGTCTGTCGTGTTTCATACCACGCTACGGCTGCATCGAACTCCTGCTGGGCAACACGGCGGAAGACGGTCGGACGGCTCATGAACGGCGGCCGAACTTGCCTTCGGCCTCAGACTTGACCTGCTCCCAAGGCACAACGTCGTCAGGATTCTCGCGATGGGCTTCCAAGCGATGGTCGAGTTCGGTCGCTTGAGCGGGCGTCAGAGCCGCTTCATATCCATCCTGACACAGAGTTTCCCAGAGTGCATCGAACAGTTCAACCCGTTCCGGCAGCGGCAGCGCTTTGGCAGACTCGATCAGGTCTCTATGCATGTGGGCAACCTAGAGGAAGCGAAGGTCCCAGGCAAGGGAAAGGCTTGCGCCCGTGCCAGAGCACACCTTCCAGCTTATGAACGCGCAAGGAAGGGTGACGCCAATTGCGGCTGAACAATGCAAACTTCGCGCGGGCGGCGCGTTTGATGTCGGCGGGAAGAAACTTGAAAACTCGCGCTTGTACCGGACGGCCGCCGGTAGGTCATAGGTCTTTGACCAAATCATCCATCGCCTTTTTTGCCCGATGTTTTCGACAGGATTAACCGGATGGACAGGATGAAGGGGCCGATCCGTCCACCGA
>CAYHFE010000292.1:0-9546 GCA_964355375.1 uncultured Verrucomicrobiota bacterium | reverse complement strand
AGGGACGGGGTGAGGGAGCAGTTAGTCTCATCTTGATCGCAAATTCGAATCAGTCGTACTCGACCAGCAATTTGCCGGAGACGACGCGCCAGGCGCTGATGCGCACGGCGCTCGTCCCGGTGATCCGATAAAACCGCGATTCGGACGGCGCGGCGATGGTCATCAATCGCGCCCGTTCATCCACGGCGGCATTGGTTTCCTCGAGATACGGTCCCTCGGCCAACGCCGCCGAGAGCAGACGCGGCGGATCGATCGCCGCCTGGGCCAGGATGCCCTGAATCCAGGCCCGTCGCGAAGCGATGCGCGTCGCGTAGAAACCGCCGGGGGTGTCCCGAATCTGATCTGGAACCAGCCGCCACCGGCCTTCGCCGCCTTTGGACAATCCGCCTTCGTCAAAAATCGCGGCCCAGAATCCCGATCCCGCTTCCCCAATCCGATAGGGACCGTCGGCCGCGCGGTTGATCCCGGCTAATTTCCACCCGGCTTCATCTCGAAGAAACACGCCCCCGCCCGAGTCGCCGGCAGAGAGATCCGCTTCATTGCCGCGGGTCACCGGATCGAACGGCATTCGCAAAAGGATCTCCACACGACCGTTCGTGGACACTCCATCCGGACCTGTTTCCGGGACTTTGATCACCTCCCCCACTCGATTCTCGCCCCAGCGCAATCGGCCGTCCCCGGTTCCCCAGCGCCAGCCTTTTAATCGTGGACCCGACGGACCGACCACCGTCACCTCTTGGCCGCGGGGCGCCCCGCGCCCAAATACCACCAAACCCTTGCCCACCTCATCCTCCTTCGAGTAGAGGGAAGCGTAGGCGGGAAAGGCCTCCCGCACTTTGCAGACCCGCAAGTCGCTTTCCGGATCATCAAAGAAAGCCGTCGTCGAGTAAGCCTTGCCGTCGAGAACGAACTTGTTTCCAACCGTTCCGCCGATATGGGCCGCGGTAATGAAGTAATGGGGTGCGATGGTCGTGCCCAGAAAATCGCCCCAGGCGCCCTGCCATGCCCAGCCGCTCTCGGCCAGCTCGCCGACCGGCGCGCTGGTGTTGTGATCCGGGTCGTCGCTCAGGAAAAACAAAACGGCGTGGAGATCCGATATCAGCCCCATCCACAGCACGAGGGCAATCCAGAGCCGAGCGGCCGTCCATCGCCATCGGCCTGTGGAGGGTCGGGTGGGTTCATCGACCCAAGGCGGGCGCGAAGCAAATGGAGGCTCGCGATGAATCGCTCGTCCACCGGGTGGGCCAATATTCGAGAGAGGGGCAGGAGGACTCCGCCAGGTTTTGGAGTGCGGCAGCCCTCTGCCGCTTTCCCCGCACCCGGCCAAAGCGCCGGGGGGCCGGCGCACTCCAAGACGCTGGCGCGACGCAATCCACTCCATTTGGTTCATGGTCTCAAAGCGAGACGGCAAGGCTGGGCGGCTTCCCATGAACCGTTGACCGTAGGGGCGCGCGGCTGACGGGTCCCTGGTGGCGCCGCTGAACGCGGCTCGCCCCTACTTGGTTCATGCTTCCAAGGCATGCGCGGAGTGGATTGAGCACAAACCTGGCAACGGAGCGCAGTTCAG
Organism: uncultured Verrucomicrobiota bacterium; assembly: GCA_964355375.1. GTDB lineage: Bacteria > Verrucomicrobiota > Verrucomicrobiia > Limisphaerales > SIBE01 > CAYHFE01. The sequence goes on along the minus strand of CAYHFE010000292.1, from coordinate 7,979 downwards.
GCCAACCGGCCCAGCATGCGATCGAGCGAATCGGAAGTCTGGTAAACGAGGGCTTCAGGATAATGCAGGTAGGGGTGGAAATATTCGAAGGTCAGATATCCGCGATACCCGAGGCCATCGAGCGCCTCCAGAACCGTCGGCCATGCCGTCGTGCCATCCAGGAGAGGCCGGAACGTCTCGAGCGAGTAATCCGTGCCCTTCTTCGTGAACTCCTTGAAGTGGATGTTTTGGATCCGCCGGCCCAGGATCGGGATCCAATGTTCGGGATGCTGGAACATCGAAATGTTTCCGGTGTCAAAATGAATTCGCACGTGCTTGCTTTGAAAGCTATCCACGAAGGAATTCATTTCCATCGGCGTCATGAGATAGCCGCTGAAGAAGATGTTCTCGATGTTGAGATAGACATTCAACTTTTCCGCCTGGGGAAGGAGTTTGGCGACCGCTTCCCTGGCTCGCTGGTCACAGACGTCGTTGGGAACCGGTTCGTGGTCGGTCCGCCAGGGAATATGCACGGCTCCTGGAACCACGAGGAGATTCTGCACTCCCAAGTCATGCGCCGCCTGAGCCATCTTGCCCGCCAGCTCGAGCCCCCTCGCCCGCTTCTCCGGATCATGGCTGGTCAAGGGATAGGGCCAAAACAGAAAGGAGCACAGGCCGCTGATGGCAATGCCAATTCGGTCCGCCAGGCGCCGGATGTTCTGAAATTCCTTGGTCCCCGCCTTCGGAGAAAGGTCGTTCTCCAGATCGTAATTCAGCTCGATGCCATCGAAGCCGGCGCGCCGGGCCAAGGTCAGGCATTCCTCCAGGTTCATTCTCTGCGGATAGGGAAAGGCCCATAGATTGATCGATTTCTTCATGGCGTAGCGCTTCGGTGACTGCCGGCGCGGATCCGGGTCGGCGCTCGCTCCACCGAGAACCGCTGGAGTGGTCAGAGCCGCACCGCCGGCGGCGACCAGGGTCGCCTTCAAGGCCTCGCGTCGCGAAACCAGAAGGCTGGCCTCACTGACGCCCTGGCCAGACGATTCATTCGTGACGTTGGACTTGGGAAAGGGAGATGAATTGGAGGAGTTCATCTCTCGCTTTTAGAACTCGGGAAGACTGCTGGCAAGCAGTTTGACCCGGCGAATCGGTCTCGCCGGCGCCGTCGAAAACAGAACCAACTCCACGAGACGGGTCCGCGACACTGTGGGCTGTCCGAGAAATAGGCACCCCTGTTCCGTTTTGTGGCATTCCATCTTCAGCCTCGGAAAGGTCCTTTCAGGTCCCAAGGCGAAATCCGGCTATTTCCCTTCCCTCGGACGCTGGCACTGGCATTGCTTAACACTTGCCGGATAGTTTCACCCGGGGCCGCCGACACCGAAGTGATTATCGAAACGCCAGGTATGCCAACTGTTCTCAGCAATCATTCTCCGATTGAACTGCCCAATGGCAAATCTGTGTTGGTCGTTGAGGACTCGCTCATCGACCGCGCCATCGCGACCTACATGCTAACCAAGCTCGGATTCGCCGTGATCGAGGCGGCGAGCGCGGAGGAAGGGATGAATTGTCTGCGAGTCGCCAGTGACGTCGCACTCATCGTCGTGGACTGGAACATGCCCGAAGTGACCGGTCTGGAATTCGTCCAACAGGTCCGGAAGAACTCGGCCTACGATCATGTCCCCATTCTCATGGCCACTTGCCACAGCTCCCTCGACCGCGTGGCCCAAGCCCTCCAAGCGGGAGCGAACGAATACCTCATGAAACCCTACGGCCTGGATCTGCTCAGATCGAAGCTCAGTCTGCTCAAATTGGGCGTCCAGCCATAGCCGCCCGTGGAAAACGAACAAACCAGGCCGCTCGCGGGGAGAAACCGCCCCGAATGCGAGAGAACCGCCAACCGGAGGTCAACCTCGCCTGGCCACGTTCAAACCGCGGATGATGGAGTGGCCAGATAGAATGCCCGATCCTCACAAATTGATCTTGGCCCGGCCTTTCCGGGGGATCATAATTGACCCACGCTCAGCGCATAACGTGTCAACGATGGCCCAAGCATTTAATCCATTTCTGGCGCGACCGGCCCGCGCACTCGATTGATCCCTATTCTGCAATCTCCCGCCATCCATGGACACGACTCTCCCCAGCCAGATTCCCGATTTGATGAACCAGTCAGTCAAACATGTCTTCTCTTCGATGCTCTCCCTGGAATTGGAGCTTCGAAGCGACCCAGCCTCCCCTGGCGACGCGTCCGTGGCGCAACCGGAGATCATTAGCTCCGTCGGAATCGCCGGTCAGGCCAAGGGGGTCTTGCATGTTCAAATGAGCGAGGAGTTTGCCACTCAGGCGGCCAGCTCCATGCTCGGAATGTCCCTCGCCGAAGTCGGACCTTCCGAGGTCAGCGATGTCATCGGCGAACTGAGCAACATGATCGGAGGCGATTTCGTCTCCAAGCTTTCCGACGTCGGATTCCCCTGTCGGTTGAGCGTTCCGGCGGTGGTCCGAGGTTCCAATCTTTCCATCAGCGTTCCAGGCCACAGCCCCGCCCAGCGCGTCACCAGTCTCCTCGCGTGCAATGGACATCACGTTCAGGTGGCCCTCTCCCTAAAATCCAATTCGTAATTCGACTTTTCTAATCCGATCACCATGAAAGTGCCTCCACCATGAGTTCTATGACGTCAGATCCATCGCCCACGGCGTCGCCTTCAACCGGCGGGGCAGGCGTTTCGGGTGAGGCCGGGTGCGTCTTGATTCTGGACGATTCCCGGGCCAATCGCCTGCTCTTGAAACGCTTCACGAACGATCTGGGCTACGAAGTCCGGGAAGCCGACAACGGTCTGTCCGGAATCGATTGCCTCAAAAATATCAAACACCTCCGCCTGCTCTTGGTGGATTGGGAGATGCCGAAAATGAACGGCATCGACTTCATCCGGACGGTTCGCCAAACGCCGTCCATGGAGAGCGTCCCCATCATCATGGTGACCTCGCGCAATTCGGTGAAAGACGTTCGGCTGGCGCTGGAGGCCGGGGCCAACGAATTCATCATGAAACCCTTCACGAAAGAGGACCTTTTGAGCAAGATGGAGATGGTCGGGATCCACCAAGCCACCTCATGACCACGCGAGCTCCTCAATTCCAGGGAAAACCCTCCGCTCCCGCACCATGATCCGTGACTGGGTTGCCGAAAAAGGCCGGTCTCCGTCGAAACTCCAACGGCGCGCCGGGTTCTGCCCGTCTTGGATGCCACTTCGGAAATAGGACAGCCCATGGCCCTCAGTCGAATACTGTTTGCGTTCATTCGCGACCTGTTTGAGCAGGAAACCGGCGTTCGGTTCGACGACGGCGACTCAGTGACAGTCGAGGCGCGACTGACTCCGCTGACTCATCGCTTTCGCGCCAGCTCGGTCAACGAGCTGATCGACCGCTTGTCGAGCCACGCCGATAATGAAATCAAGCTGCAGGTCATTGACGCCCTTCTCGACACCGAGACGAGCTTCTTCCGCGATTTGCGTCTGTTCGAGTTTCTCCGCACCGATGTTCTCCCCGCTCTGAGCCGCAAGCGCGTTGGCCACCGACCGCTCCGGATCTGGTCGGCGGCTTGCGCGATGGGCCAGGAAGTCTATTCCCTGGCCATGCTCATCCGAACGCACTTTCCCGACCTAGCCGATTCCGGGATGGAGATTATGGGCAGCGACGTTTGCCGGCGCGCCTTGGCCACCGCTCGGGCCGGACTTTACGACCAGATCGAAATCAATCGCGGCCTTCCCGCCCGTTACCTGGTCGATTATTTCCATCATACCGGACCGTATTGGGCCGTGAATGAGCCCGTCCGTCAGATGGTCACTTTCCGGGAAATCAATCTGGTCCACGATTGGGTGGATTTGCCGAAGATGGATCTCATTTTTCTGCGCAACGTCCTGGGCCATTTCAGCAAGGAAACAATGACCGAGGTGCTCCGCCGAGCCACCGCCCAGCTTTGTCCGGAGGGACAACTGTTTCTCGGACAACAGGAGGCGTCTGTCGAGAGCGTGAACGGCCTTAGAGCCGTGGGTTCGGGCAAGACTCTGTCCTACGTCGCTCCGCCAGCCGACGGCTCCGCCAGTGATCGCACCGTTGACGGCTCCAGTGGCGATCGCGCCGCCGCAGGCTCGACGCCCAGCCAACGCGCCCCCGAAAGCGCCCCCGCGGCGCCCGTGGAAGCCCCGAGCGGGCCCGGGCTCGCCAACCTGATTTCGAACCGAGATTCCGCGAGCCTCGACGAGATCGTTCAATTCATTTCGGCGGATCAGGATCTGAAGGATCGACTCCTTCGCACCGCCAATCGCGGTATCGCCGCGGGCAAGAAGGCGGCGACCACGGTTGAGCAAGCCCTCATGCTCACGGGCATGGGGTACTTGATCGTGGCCGTCATGCGCAAGCCGCTCATTTCCGCGGTGCAGAATACTTTCGACACCATGCTCTCCTTGGCAGTCAAGTCGGTCGATCCGACCAAAGCAAAGGTGACGAGCAGCGAACAAATCATCGGGTCGGCCAAATTCGGGGGCAAAGCCACCGGCATCGTCCACTTCCGGATCGAGGAGACCTTGGCCAAATATCTGGCGGGGCAAATGCTGGGGATGGAGCCCGAGCAAACCGACGCCCAAACGGTCCGGGACGTCATCGGCGAACTGATCAACATGATCGCCGGCAGCTTTAAATCCAATATCAGCGACGCCGGTCTGGCCTGCAAACTGGAGGTTCCGGAAGTCTCATTGACCGCCGATTTTCGCCTCAATCTGGGCAGCGGCGATAACCACGAGCAATTCCTCTTTCAATGCCAAGACGGCCTGGTGGCCGTCGATGTCGTGGTCAATTCGATGGCTTAGGCGTCAGCGTCACGCGGCGGAGATCCATGATCGCGAATCCCACCTTCTTGAGCGGCTTGACCTCCAACGTGTAGGTTCCCGGATTCGCCAGGGTCACCTCGCCGATGGGGCGTTCGACGAAGTTCGTGAAACTGCCCGTGTCGCGCACGAATTCACGCAGAACCTGGCTTCCGACCCGCAACGCAAATTCGCTTCCTCCGTTTCCCTGGCCGCAGGCCTGGCTCAGCCCGACCTTGAATACGCCCGGCTGTTTGACCGTGAAGCCCCAACTCACCCAATCATTGAGCTCGGTCCAATAGCCAATCGAATTTTTCTCCGCCGGTTCGAAGCGGATCGTGTCGCCGTGAATCGTCACGTCCCGGGCGAGCAAGGACACCGCACCTTTGCGGTCCTGCTGGATCAAGCTCCGCCTGGGACCCTCGATCTGCTTGGCCCGCGCCGTCGGCGTGGTCTCGCCCGGCAAATCGCCCAGGGCGAATTGGATGCCGTCCAAAAGATGTTTCAGGAAGACAGGATTCCCATACGTCGCCGGGGCTTGGCCGAGAGCCGAATAAAACACGCGCCCCCGACCGTAGCTCTTGACCCAGCTTACGCCGTAGTCATTGTCCGTGCGAACCGGCTGGCCCGCCCGATTGTTTTTCGCGGCGCTCGTCTGGAATGGATCCACGCTCAAGAGAATGCGCAGTGAATCCCGGGAGTAGGGCGCCCCAAACTCATAGACCTCGTCGGCGACCGAAAAGAAGCGTCCGTGAAAGCCAGCGGAAAGCGGATGCCCAGTATCTTCCACCTGCAAGATCGCTTCCCCCCAAGGCGTCGCGGCGTGTTTGGCTCCGATCAAATCAGCGTATTCCTTCCAGTTGTCCATGCCGATGACGGCGGCGTGCCAGCCGATGAAGCCTTTCCCGCTGGCCACAAATTGCAGCAGGCTTTGCTTGAGCATCGCCTCCCGATTGTTCATCGCCACCTTCCAGTCGTCGCTCAGCTTCTGGTACTCGGACATGGGCACGGGGAGAAAAGGATTGAAGCCGTTCCAATTGTTCGCCAGGACCGCGTCGTATTGCTCCAGCTTCTCGGGCTCGAACAGCGAACTCTCCTCGAGATAAACCGCTTCGAAGGCTCCAGTCTTCTCCGCGATGAGCTGGATCGTTTTCGCTGCGAGGGGCGCGGACGGATGAGATCGAGCCTCTCCCACCACGAGCAACTTGCGCGGGCGCAACGGCGCGGCCGCAGGTCTTGCCGGGATCGCAGCGGTGATCTTCCGCACTTCTGCGGAACTCGGCCAGCGGACTTCCTGCGCGTGCATGGGGAGGAGCGTCAGAGCGAGGATCCACCACGCTCGGTTCTTTATTTGCCTAATGATCATGCCTACCTCTAATTTAAAAATTTGATCCAGTCCAGTCTGGCGGTGATCCGCAATTCTCATTTTGGCCCAGGGCACTGCCCGTTCCCCGCATGTAGTCCCGGCTTCAGCCGGTTTTCACGTGGCGACCGGCTGAAGCCGGGACGACATGCGTGCCAGAACGAGAATCGATGGGCGGTGATCCACCGCCCGAACCGAAAACCTCGATCCGAAGTGGAGGAACCGTCCAGCGACGAGCGGCGGCCCGCCCGCTAAACACTGCCCCGGCGCTGGCGCAGCCGATCGAGCCCCACCGCCAGAATGATGACGAAGCCAATGATGATCTCCTGCATGTAATTCGGCCAGCCCATCTGATTGGACCCATTGCGCAGGACGGCCATGATGAGGGCGCCGATCATCGAGCCCAGAATACTCCCGGCGCCGCCGTTGAGGCTGGCTCCGCCGATGACCACGGCCGCGATAATATCCAGCTCCAGACCGGCCGCCACCGTCGGGTCGCCCTGGGTCAGACGCGAGAGCTGCATCAAACCGGACAGGCCAAAGAACAAGCCGGCCACGCCATAAATGATCACCTTGAAAAGCCGAACCCGGATCCCGCAAAGCCGCGCCGTGCCTTCATTCGAGCCGATGGCAAAGACATACCGCCCGAAGACGGTTTGGCGCATGATGATCCCCATGACCACCGCCAATCCCAAGGCGATCCAGACGCCCGGCGGCAGCGGAAACAAATTCACCGGATCCACCAGGTCCATGATCCGGTTGATGACCGTTTCGGGCGGGTTGACCGTCTGATTGCCCGCCAGCCATTTCGCGGCCCCGCGCGCCACTCCCATCATTCCGAGCGTCACGATGAATGGGAGCATGCCCAGGCCGGCGATGGCGACGCCATCCAAAAGCCCGATCACTCCGCCGGCCAGCACCGTGGCCAGGATCACCACCGCGGGAGAAAAGCTTTTCACCAGCAAGGTCGCCCCGACCACACTGGTCAGGGCCACCACCGAGCCCACGCTCAGATCGATGCCGCCGCTCACGATGATCAGGGTCATGCCCAAGGCGCCGACGGCCACGATGACGGTTTGCACCAGGATGATTTTGAAATTCGCCCCGGTCAGGAAGAATGGCCGCACTTCCGGGCTGAGCGAGAAGATGCCGATGACAAAGAGCAACCCGAGGAACGGCCCCAACAGGTTGAACAAGTGCCTGAGCTTGGTGATTCTAGCCGGCGAACTCATGAAATAATGGCCGTTCGATTCTTAATCTCCGCTTTGTCCGATGGCCGCGCTGATAATGCTGTGTTCGGTCCATTCGGCAACGGGGCGGACTTCGGACAAGACCCCGCGGCACATCACGCCGATCGTGTCGCATACCCCGAGCAACTCCGGCAAATACGAACTGACAAAGACGATGGCCTTGCCGCCGGCGGCGAGTTGTCCGACCAGTTGATAGATCTGGGCTTTGCTGCCCACGTCAATCCCGCGGGTCGGCTCATCGAAGAGCAGGATCTTGGCGTCATGATGCAGCAGCCGCCCGATCGCCACTTTCTGTTGATTACCGCCCGACAGTTCTCCCACCCTCTGGCTCGGACCTTGCGCCCGCACATCCAACTGTTTCATCCATTCCGCCGTCACCTGCCGCTGTTGGCGGTGGTTGATGAAACCCATCCGGGCCACCGGTCCGAAACGGGTCGCCGTGAGGTTGTCGGCGATCGTGCGGTTCAACATCAATCCCTCCTCCTTGCGATTCTCGCTCAACAAGCCAACCCCTTCAGCGAGCCGGCGGTG
>CAYHFE010000291.1:0-9550 GCA_964355375.1 uncultured Verrucomicrobiota bacterium | reverse complement strand
CGGCTGGGGCCGCAGCGACAGGATGCCGTACTGGTCGGTGAACGCGTGGGCCATCCTCTCGCGTATGAACAGCCACGCGCTATCGCCGCCTTGAAAGCCGCCGTTGCTCCAGGCCTCGGTGCGCAGCACCAGCGGGTTGTCCTGGTCGTCGATGTACAGCTCGATGCCCACGCGTTCCGGCAGCGCCTTGGCGCCAAGAAAGTCGAGCACGCTCTGCCCGTCGATCCGCAGCTCGTAGGCCGTGCCGCCCTCGACCGGCACGCAGGCGTAGTCGTACTTCCACTTGGCGGCGCCGGACGCGGTGCGAGCCTCCGCGGCGAACGCCAGCGTCTGCGGCCCCAGCCCGAACTGGCCCATGCCGGGCGGTTGATGGAACCGATTCCGCTCCTTGTAGGGTAGCGTCCGCCAGCCGGGGTGTTGCTCGTCGCGCGCCTGGCGGCCGAAGTCGAGGAACAGCTCGACGCGGTCACCTTCGATCCAGGCCGCCTTTGGCTCGGTGTAACGCTGCGAGTCCCGCACCACGATCAGGAAGTACAGGTCAGGGCTGCCCGGCTTCATGCCGCAGCGCAGCGCAGGCGCGAAATCGTCCGGCGCCGGACGCTTCGCCGGGTCGGGATTCGAATTGAAGGGGCCGATGTTGAACCGCTCCGCCGGAACGGATGGCACCCCGGCCCATTCGGTCAGCTTGCCGTCGGCCGCGGCCCCCGCAGGCAGCGCATAGATCGGCAGCGCGGTCGTCCGCGGGTCGGGCGCCAACTCGGCGGCGAGCGCCGCGCTGCCGGCCACGAGCAGGGGGAGCATGCATACGGCCAAAGCTGGAGCTGGGTTCATGCGGATTTCCTTTGTAGTTGCGATTCTCTCTATTTCAGCGGCGTCCTGTCGAACACGAGCGTGCCCCACGTCGAGGGAAGCAGGGCCGCCGAACCGGGTCGGTCGACCACGGCCGCTTCGCTCTGCCCGGCCCAGTGCGCGGCGCGGGTACGCACCCTGCCGCCGGCGTCAGGGAAACCGACGGAGGCATCGAAGCCGACCGTGGGGTTGCGTGGCGGATCGAGTTCGAGTGACTTGAGCGGCACGACGGTCTCGATCGTGTAGCCCTCGGCGCCGAGGTGGTACGCGAACTTCAATCCGGGCAGCGGGCCGATGTCGGCGAAGCTCCGCGTGGCCGCCGGGCTGCTGATCGTCTGCGGGTTCTTGCCGTTCTTGCGGACGGGCCAGAACGCCATCTGGTAGTCGGCGGGAGCGTCGCCCGTGATCCGGGCGAGGATCACCCGCACGTCGCCCTCGGCGTTGCCGTCGCGGTTGGGCTTCGACCAGTCGCGGCCGAGGCAGAAATCCACGTAGCTGCCGCTCACGAACGGGCACAGCGGCAACTCGGTGCCGGCGTTGCGGAGGCCGTTCGGATCCTTGACGTCGTACGCCAGGTACAGGTTCTCCGCGTCGAAGACCATCCGGAGCGAGGCCGCGGGCTTGCCGTCGAGCAGGATCTCCGCCGTCTGCACGCCCGCCCAGTCGTCGAGCTTGCCGTCGATCTCGATGGTGCGCGTGTTCACCATCTTCTTCTGCTGAGTATCGTGCTCGCAGATGGCACGGGCGATATAGACCGGTTTCTTGCCGGGCGCCGGGCCATCGGGGTCCCACGGACGGGCCGCGGCCGCCATCTCGGGCGTGACCGTGATCGCGCCGGCGTCAACCTTCTGCAGTTTCGGCAGCGCGATCTCGTGCACGCTCACGCCGTGGTCGCCCGCGCAGGTGTAGACCTTGCCGTCGATCTTGTACGCATAGGCGCCCACCAGCTCGATGAAGATGCTGTCGGCGTCGTGGATGCCGTCGTTCGGATCGTGATACACCTTGCCCACGTACAAGCCCGTGTCGGTCCAGACGTGCATCTGCGCGATGAAATCGGACACAAACATGAACCCGTCGATGGTCGCGCAGATTCCGTTTGGAAAGTACATCTGGCCGGGACGCGCCTTGCCGGGAGCGCGGCGGCCAAGCTTCAGCCAGGCGGGCTTGCCGGTCGCCGCGTCGAACTTCATCGGCGAGCGCCGCCAGTTGCGGCTCGCCCACCAGCCGTCGCCGTCGATGCCGCCCAGCTTGATCGGCACGGGCGCGATGGCTTCAGCCAGGGTGAGGATCGACTCGCCGGCCGAATCCAGACCGGAAAGGAACGCTCCCATCACGGGATCCTTCCAGCCGTCGCCACCCTTGAAATCGGGCACGTCGAGCGTGGCGACGTCCTGCAGATCGGTCCAATCGTAGACCGGCACGCCGCTGGGGAGCACCTGCCGGGCGGGCAGCCGCCGCACGTGCCACTTCAGCGGCTTCGCGTTTTCCGGGCAGATCATCAGGATGCTCAGGTCCTTCTGCAACTGCCACGAGAACAGCCGGCTGCATTTCTCCATCAGCGTATGATTTTCGGTGAACGCGCATTCGTCGACGGCCATCTTGCCATCGCCGTTCAGGTCGCTCCAGGCGAACCAGTTGTTCGGCCCCTGGTCGTAGTCGCCCTCGAATCGTCCGTCTTTTGTCTTGTGCGCCCGGTGCGTGTAGACGAACGCCGCGAGCTTCGGCTCCAGCGTCTTCTGGTCGAGCAGCCACACGGAGAACTCGCCGCCGAACGCATACAGCTTGCCATTGCCTGCCGTGAGCGTGCCGTCGGTGTAGGCCAGGTAAGGGTTCCGCCCGCCAAACGCCGTCTTTTGCTGACCGTAGATGTGCCCGTTGCCCAGGAAGACGTCGTCCTGCTGCATCACGCTTTGCGGCATGAGGCGGCTCCACGACGGATACCACGTGCCGCGGGCGAGATCGATCTTGTAGGCCGCCAGGCCGGGCACGTCCGCGAACTGTCCGTAGCTGAACACCATCTCGCTCCGGGCGACGTCGATACGGCCCTGGCCGGATGATAGGCGGGTGTTGAAGAACTCCTTGCGCAGTTTGCCGGTGCGGGCGTCCCACACGCTCACCCGCTGGAAGTCCTCGGCCGACTCGGTGACCCACAGCGCGCCCCCCGGGCCCACGCACAGGCCGCGCGGGTCGAGCAGGCCTTTGGGGTTGTACAGGCCATTGCGGGGCCGGCCGCCGTCGATCCCGATCTTGCGGATGAGCCTGCCCGCGGGCGAGAAGACCTTCACCTGCTGCGCCGCGCCGCGATCGGAGACATAGAAGTTGCCGTCCGCGTCGATCGCCAACCCGGACGGATCGTCCAGGCCCGCGTCGATCACCGTCGCGAGTGTCTTGCCGTCGCGGTCGAGTTTCAGCAGCTTGCGCTCGCTCAGGAGGAAAATGCTCCCGCCGAACGCTTCCACCCCGCGAGGCGACGCTACGTCAACCGAGTTGAGGATCTTGCCGGCGGCGGAGTCGATCACGAACAGCTTGTGGTCGAGGATGACCGGCACGTAGATGCGGCCGGCGTCGAGGGCGAGCCCCCGAACGTCGGTGGTCCATCGCCCCTTCCACAAGCCCTCCTGGGTAGCGTTGTTGCCGGTGGGCACGTCGCACAGCACCTTGCCGCGGGAATTTCCGAGGTCATACTTCGCCACCACCAGCTTCTTATCCAAGCTTGCGAGCGCGAGGTACATGTTCGTGTCGTCCATCGCGCACGCGTACCGCAGATCCCACGGGAAGAAGGTGAAATAGCGGCGGACGATCCGGCCGGTGTCCTCCATCAACTGCACGCCCGTATTGCTGTGCGATTCCACGCAGCCGAACGCGGCGGCGACCCGCTTGCCGTCGCTGCACACGTCCATCGGCGAGCCGAGATTGCCGCCCCAACCGCCCAGCCCGTTGTCGAGCACGTAGGGCGGATCGCCACTCACGCCGACCTTCATCTTGAAGCTCGCCTTCAGCGGCTCCGCGAACCACACGCCGCGCGCCGCGTAGGTGCCGGGCCTGGCGGGCAGGCCGAGGTCGGTGGTCCCGTCCCACTCGAGCGTCTGCTTGCCGCCGTCCACCTCGCTGGCGTAGGTCAACGAGCGGATCAGCATCCCCGAGTCGTCGTAGACGCCTAAGCTGAGCTGGCCCTTCCCCGGCGTCGTGAACCGGATCGGAATTTTCGTCGGCTCCGCGGCCTGGCCGGCCGCCGGATCAGCGGCATGCAGCGCGGCCAGCAGCGTGAGCAGCAGGGCCATGAGGAGGGTGCGGGTGCGTTTCATCGTCTGGGTTCCTGATGATTTACTCGAGTGTGAAAGTTCCCCAGGCTGCGGGTGCCAGGTCGGCTTCGCCGGGGATGTCGTTGACGAGGCCGGTGGCTTTGTTGCTCCAATACTGGCGGGAGACGGTTTGGGTGCCGCCGTCGCCGAAGAGGACGCCGACGTCGGCTTTCAGGCGGAGACCGGACCTGGGGGTGATGCCGAGGTCGCTCCACGGGACGGAGGCTTCGACGATGAAACCGCCTGGCGCGCCTGCGGATGCCAGGGTGACCGCGCGGGCGGTGACGACGCGATCGAACGCGATGGTGCGCCAGGGGGAACTGAAATCAAACTTTTCGGACGCGGCGGCACCGGGAGCCTGCTTCACATTCAACACGGCGATGGGTGTCTTGCCGTCTTTGATGGTCAGCAGCAGGCGCAGGTTGCCGGCGGCGTCCTTCGCTCCATCGGGGCCGATCATGAGGTCCACGGCGTCGCCCGATTTGAACAGCAAGCGATCATCCTGACCGACGTTTTTCATCGCGGAACGGGGGGCGAAGACGCGGTAGGCAAGGTAGAGATTCTGGTCGTCGTAGCGGGCCAGGATGCGGGCGTAGCGCTGGCGCGGATTTTCCTGCACGTCCATCGCGGGCTGCTTGTCATCCAGCAGGGCAGGCCATTCGGTGGCCTTGCCATCCACGGTCGCGGTGCCGCGCGGGACGGTGAATGTCTTCGGCGCGGAGGTCTCGGCCAGCTTCTGCGAAAGCAGCGTCTGCGCCTCGGCGAACTGCGCCGGTGTGTAGGTGAACTTGCCGCTGAAGCGGCGGATGGATTCGAGGTCGGTGACTTCGATCACCCGGGCATCGGTGCCGCCGTTGACGAGGCAGGTCTTGCCCTCGACGGTGCGGATGAAGTTGCCGCCGAAGCTTTCGCCCCCGGCAGTGATGGCGTCCAGGGACATGCCGCGCTCGGCACGCGATGAATTTTCGCTGGAGCCACGGGTGTCCTTGAAGAGCGACTGAATGAACAGTCCGTCGAAGGTAAAGAGGTAGTTCTCACCGAGGTTGCCGTTGAGGCAGAAGACCTCTCCAGCGCCGCCTTGCTTCTCGTCGCCCACTTGGATCACGCCGAGGAAAGACGAGGGGCCGATCAGATAGCCAGGTCGGGCGGCTTTGGCCGAGTGCGAGCCGTGGACGGAAGTATGCGGATTCGGATAGCCACCGACGACACGACCGTTCGCCTCGACCATGATGAGCGGGTCCTGGTTCAAATAAACGCGTCCTTCACATCCACCGATGATCTGCCCTTCGCCGTTTCCGCGACCGATGACGGGGCTGTCCGGGTGGATGATGCGCGGCTTGCCGAGGTCGTATTTCGGCGCGCCTGATTGGGTGAAGCCCGCGATGGGGAATTGGACGAGTTCCTGCCGGTCCTTGACCATGTACGTGATGGTGCCGTCGGTGTCGGGCAGTTGGCCCCAGTAGTAGCTGCGCAATGCGACGGGCTGTCCGTCGATCTCGATGTTGGCGAACTGGAGTTCGTCCGCTTGCACGAGGCCGTCGCCGTTTTCATCGGCCCATGAGTAGCACTGCTTGTCGCGTCCGGCGAAGAACGGGTGCTGGTATTTGGCAAACTCGCCCTTGGTATCCTGGCCTTGAACAACGACGCCGGTGTGCGCGGCGGAGCGCCATTCCTTGCCGTCCCACACCGTGCATTGCACTTCAAGCGCGCCGCGTGCGGTCCCGGTCGTGTAAACCAAAAGCAGGTTGTTCTTTCTGACCACCCGGCTGGTCAGGTTGTGGACGGAGGGCGGGAAAAGATCGTTTGGATTCTCGCTCTTGCCGAGGGAGTAGATCGGCACCGAGGAGCCGGATTTCCAATCGAGGCGATAGACCGTGTTATCGGCAAAGCCCATGGACGGATCAAAGGGATTCACCGTGCCGGCGCCCGCGTAGGTGGTGGTGCCGCTGAGGTCCTTGATCAAGGCGCCGCTTTCGACATCCCACACGCTGGTGCGTTTGGGGTTCTCCGTTTCCTCGGTGACCCAGAGGTGATTGCGGCTGTCGATGGCGATGCCCGCAGGCTGGCGCATGGCTCCAGCGATGAACTTGCCGTGGTGCGGACGTCCGCCGCGCGCGCCGATTTCGCGCAGCAATGTGCCATCCGCGGAGAACACTTTGACGTTCTGCTCGGCGCCTCTGACCGAGAGGTAAACGTGGCCATCTGCGCCAGTCGCGAGTCCCCATGCATCGGCATACGTTTGGGTGGTGAAGGGACGCGTGGCTCCCTTGTCATTGGCGATTAGCAACCGTCCTTTGGATAGGATCAACAACTCCCCTTTGGCCGTGAAAGCGACGGATTGCGGGGCATCGACCGTGAGGGTCGAGAGAACCGCACCCGTCGCGGGGTGATAAAGCCGGACCGCGTTTTCACGAGCGAAGGCGGCGGCGAGCCTCTCCTTGTGGAGGGCGATGGCCCGCATATTGGGGTCGTTCTTGCCCGGCGACGCGATCATGCCGGGCACCTCGGAAACGATGAGGTCAACGGGCTTGAACTCACGGCCTTCCTTGTCCTTTTGCGTTGTATCCCACGGTGCATAGCGGCCCTCGGCGAGCGTCACGCGGTAGATGATGGATTCCTTGCCCTCGGTGGCGACCCAAAGCGTGGTGCCCTCGGTGGCCAGCGAGATGCGGCCTCCATCGAAGGCGACGCGATTGGCGAGCCCCCACAGGCGCTGGCCGTCGAGGTCGGTGGCGATGAGGTGCTTGCCAGCCTCCCCCATGGGCGTGGCCAGGGCGACATACTTCCCGCCGGCCGCAGCGGCCTGCGGTGCGGTGTGATCCCCGTAGAAGGCGCCACGGCCATCGTCGGTGCCCCATGTCGGGTTGCCGGGATTGGCAAAGGAGAGCGCGTATTTGAGATGAATGCCGTCGTGCGCCAGCGCCTTGAAGGTGTACTCGCCGGGCGTCACGGGTTTCCCGTTGTCATCGAGGCCGTCCCACTTCTCGATATTCTCTCCGGCCTTGCGCGTTTGCGCGGCAATGAGATTGCGCACCCGCTTTCCATGGGCGTCCTCGATGGCGAGCGTGACCTTGGCGTCTTTGGCCAGCACATAGGCGATCCCGACCGGCCCCATGGGCGGTTCGCCGGACAGCGCTTTCATCCAGGAAGGGTCGGGAAGTTTCAGCCCGCCCTTGGCTTCGAGCGTCACATCGCCCCAGCCCTTGATGTTGGTGAAGAAAAACTCCCGGCCACCAGCGCCTTCGCTCATGTTGTCGGCATAGCGATGGACGGGCCAGTCGCTCTCTCCCCAGAGGAGTTCAAATCCCATTTGGAGCTTCCCGCCCGCAGCGTATTTTTTGTCCGCGACCAGGCTCCAGGGTATCTTCATCTCCTGCACATAGCCTTTGCCGTCAGGGTCGGCGACATAGGCGGTCTCGACTCCCTTTTCCATCTTCCAGCCTTCCTGATGAAATAACGTCTCGGCGACACCGCCGAAGGGGGTGTTGAGGTCTTTGCCACGATCGAGATAAAAGCCCGGCTTCTTGTCCTGGGCAAAATACCACGCGGTCACATGGCTGATGCGGTCCGTCTTGATGCGCAACTGGACGGAATCACCCGCCCAGCCCTTGTGGGCCTCAAAGCGGGGATCATGCTTGTTACCCATCGGTGTGCGGTCCTTCCAATGAAGGGAGACGTAAAGGTTGTCCGCGTCATACATGGTCGCGACCTTCGCGGAATACACATCCTGCAAAGATTCCACGTCATAACACATGAGCGTCTGTCCGGAGAGATCCCAGTCGTCGAGATTGCCATCGATGGCAACCTTTCCGGGAATTGGCACGGCGTGGAGCCCGTAGGTGTCTGTCTGCGCGGCCGTGGCTTGTGACCCAAGGCCGAGGGATGCGGCAATGAGTGAGGCGGTGATGCGTTTCATGGGAATCAGTCTCGGTGATTGAGCTGGGGAGTCGTGGTAAAAAGTTAGTTGGATAGAATCGGCACCACGGTCGCCTTGCCACCGGCGACGCAGACGCTTTCGAGCTTCAGCTCCTGTGCCTTGGCACTGTCGAAGACCGGCTCGATCTCCAGCAGGTGCGGCACGCTGGGGTCGAGGCCACGGGCAACCTCCCAGAGGAGGAACCCGTTCCCAGTCTTCCAGCGATTGCCTTCGAACCAGTCCGCGCCCTTCTCCTGCCCGCCTTGGCCCGTCACGGCGACGCCGTCGATCAGCACGCGGAAACGACATGCATCAGCCGTGGACTCGCCGAACAGAAGGATCGCCGTCGCCTCCACTTTCAGCCGCAGCGGCTGCACCGGCTGCGACTCCTTCCCAGGAGTCCCCGGCTCGTCGGGTTTCCGGTTCCGCACGACAACCAAGTCGTCGAGCCAGCGCGACATCAGCCAATCGTGGTTGACCGCAGTGAGATTCGGGCGGCCTTTGCTCCAGCCGCGCGGCAGGCTCGGCAGTCCGGCCAAGTTGAAACGGCGGAGCGTCAGATACGTGTCCGCATAGACGGGCTGGGCCGGCACACGAGGCGCCAGCCCGGCCTTGACCGCGGCCTGGTAACCGTCCCAGGCGGCCGCAGCGAACTCGCGGTAGCCGGGATCGTGCGGATGGACGCCGTCGGTGACCCACAGTTTCTCGCGCGTCAGGCGGCCGGCATCGACCTCGCGGCAGATCCGGGTCACGGCGTCGCCCCAGCCGTTGCCGTAGGTATCGGCCAGCGCGCGGTGCGCGACGAGCCGCTTCATCTTCGGCAGCTTGGCGGTCTCGATATCCCACTTGAACGGGAAGGCGACCTGCACGACCGGGATGCCGGCGGTGGCCAGCCGGCGCAGGATGGACTCGTAGGAGGCGAGCGTCTCGGGGTCGGCGGAGTCGATGCCATCGTTGGCGGTGAAGTCCACGAAGACCAGGTCGGGCTTGTGGGCCAGCACATCGCGATCGAGTCGGAAAACGCCGAGCTGCGAGCCGGTGCCGCCGATGGCCGAATCGCGCAAACGGAAATGCGCTGCCGGGTAGTGCGCCTCGAAGCGGTCGCGCATCACGGCCCGATACGAAGTCTCGACCGGGTCGGACGCGTTGGCACTCCACGTGAGCGAGGCGCCGAAGAAGATGACATTGAGGCGCGCGCCCGCCTTAGCCCGGGCATCGAACTCGGCAAAGGAACCGCGCTTGGTTTCCGCCGCCAGGGCCGTTGACGCCACGAGGACGGTTGCGGCCAACGCCGATAGGACTCTCTGGGTTGTGCTCATCATAATTCGTTTTCGAAAGTCACGGCTGGTGTTCGTTTCTATTACTGCCACGCGTTGCCTACTTCGCAGGTCTCGAAACAATGTCGTGAAGAACACTCGAACACGGTGCGATGGCTCATTCGGTGAACAGGATCTGGCCCCAGTTCTTCGGTTCCATCTTCAGC
>CAYHFE010000290.1:0-9568 GCA_964355375.1 uncultured Verrucomicrobiota bacterium | reverse complement strand
GCCATTGCGGCGGCGCGTAGCCGTCACGCGTCAGGCCGGGCAGGATGGCGAACCGCGTCCAGTGCGGGAGGGCATCCGTGCGCACGCTGCGGCGCGGATGCAGTCGGCGGCGCAAGGTTGCCCACGGCTCCAGGGTCTCATCCACCCGCGCACACGCTGCGGCAATGTGCAGCAAGACTGGCTCGACACGTTCCATTTCCGCGAGACGCGCAAGGCGCTGGGGGTCCACACGGGGGGACGACAGCAACTGGGAGGCTGCCCGGAGGGTGTCCAGGCGATACGGTTGCCCGGCGAGGCAAAGGGCGATGCCGATTTCTTCATCGGAGATCCCCGGATTATCCGGCGGCAGGGACGGATCGAAGCCACGCTGGTAGTGTTTGGCGCCTCTTTCCACCGCGATCTTCAAGAGCCATTCGGGAAGGCGATCCCCGGCCCCACTCAGCCTCGCCAATCGGATGGCCAAACCCGAGATGTGAGCCGTGTCGCCCAGTTTGCGGGCCAGCGTGGTTGCTGGAGCTTGTTCCTTTAGTTCCATTGGCAGCAGCGTATCACAGTCCGCTTTGTTTGAGGCAAAGGAATTGTGCCGTCGAGCCCCGGATCGGGGCGTCGTCGAGCCGCAGGGGAATGAAGCAGCGCTCCTGGTTCAGCGGGTCGCGAAAGGGCAAGTTGCCCCTCCCACACGTGCCCGCTTCCAACTGCGCCCAGTCCGAGCCGAACGCATTCGCCGACAGGCAGAGCTGCGGAAGTCCGAATTTCGGACTTCGAGTTCCGAATGTGAAAGGCTCTGCCTCGATCTTCGCCGGGATTTTGTCGCCGGGCTTGAGCACCCGTTCGTCGAACCACACCTTCAGCCCGTCCTGCGGCAATTGCTCCGCCAGCGGGCGCACCACCGCCTTGTCCTTCGCGCTGTGGCTGAGGAAGACGTCGTAGGAGAAGGCTGGGATTCGTGGAGGAGTCATTCCAAGACGCCGAGCACGCGGCGGATGTGCCGGGCCAGATGCTCGTCCACTTCCGTGGGGCGCGGGACAGGCTGCTTCTTCCCGGTGGCCGGATTCAGATCCATGTCATGACGACCACCCGGGCGCAGAAGCACGCAGCCCGCGGACGTCAGCCGCCGCACGAGCTCGCGGCGTTTCATACCGCGATTTCTTTGAGTGCGTAGCCTTCCGGAATGTCGTCAAGGACCATCATCCGGTAGGCGTCACGCATGTTCTCCTCGAGTTCCTTGAGCGTCCGCCCCTGGGTCATGATGTCGGGGAATTCGCGCAGGCGTCCGAGCCAGAACTTACGAGACGGCCACGAGATCTTCTTCCACTTTCGACACCCCGAATTCCGCTGCCTCGACTTGCAGCCACCCCCGGATAGCCGATTTGATGTTCTCCACAGCCTCTTCCCGCGTGGAGCCCCGGGAGTGGCATCCAGGCAGCGACGGACACCTGACCGCCCTTACTTCTTCGGCTTGAATGAGGCGGAGCTCCTGGTTGGCCGCCGCAGATCAATCTCCGAAACTGATGCCGAGAGAGCGGGCGGTCTGGACGATGTCGTCATCGAGGGGCACGGTCCGAATCCGGCCGATCGCCTCGGTCAGCTTGACCCCGACGGTATTGGGCGGCCGCAAGGCAACCATGTAACCGTACTTCTCCTCTTCAATCAATCGCACCGCGCGCGCGCCAAACCGGGTGCAGAGCAAGCGATCGAAGGTGGTCGGCCCGCCGCCCCGCTGGAGATGGCCCAGGACACAGACGCGGGTTTCCTTCTTGGTGCGTTTCTGGATTTCCTGCGCCACCATATTGCCGATGCCGCCCAGGCGCAATTCGCGATCCGCTTCCTGAACTCCCGTCGTCACGATGTCGTGCCCTTTCTCGCGCGCCCCCTCGGCCACGACGATCAGGGTGAACCGTTTGCCGCGCGACTCCCGTTGGATGATCTTCGCGCAAATACTTTCGTAGCTGAAGGGAATTTCTGGAATCAAGATCACGTCGCCGCCGCCGGCAATGCCCGAATGCGCGGCGATCCAGCCGGCGTAGCGCCCCATCACTTCCATGACGATGATCCGATCGTGGCTCTGGGCCGTGGTCCGGAGACGATCCAACGCGTCGGTGGCGCACGCCACCGCCGAATCGAAACCGAAAGTCATTTGCGTGGCCTCCAAATCGTTGTCGATCGTCTTCGGCACACCCACGATGGGCACGCCCCGCTCGAAGAGTTGCTGGGCGATGGTGAGAGAGCCGTCCCCGCCCACGCAGACCAACGCGCGCAAGCCGAGCGCGTCCACGTTGCGTTTCGCCTCATCGAGGATTTCGTGCGGAATCTGCTGCACTTCGCCGTGGCCGGTTTTGGCCGCGAAGCGCCCGCGATTGGCCGTGCCCAGGATGGTGCCGCCCACATGGAGCAACCCGTCCATTTCGTTGTACTCAAGAGGGCGATATCTCATCGGGTCCAGCAGTCCGTCGTATCCTCCCAAGAAACCGAGCGTCTCCCAGCCGAGCTGGCGTGCGGATTTGATCACGGCCCGGATGACCGCGTTGAGTCCGGGGCAATCTCCGCCCCCCGTCAGAATTCCGATGCGTTGGTACATAAGTCAGATGATTCGAATGTTTGCTAAAAATGCTCTTGTCCCGCGCTTGCCCTCACGGCCGAGGCGCGCGCCGAAACCCAACCCGAAACACGCTGTTCAATCACCGCGGCGGTTTGGGCCGACGGCGAGCCGATGAACTGTCTCACCAAAAGAGTAACCAAGAACGCAGCCGGCCGCTTTGACTGAGATCAATGGCCGCGAGCAGCGGCGGCCCCGGGGGCAGCAGATAGATGGCACTCTTCCGGGGTGGAACGGGCTACCAGCCCGTCCGCGGCGGCAACCTGCCGCCGAGTCTAACCCGGCAATTGAACTCAGGAATCAGTGAGACTCCCGGCAGCAAAGCCTGCGGGCTGGTCGCCCGCAGGAACGGGCAAGTTGCCCGTTCCACCCTGAACCGAACTGCGCGGATGCGACTTAAAGACCGGCCGCCCGGATGGCCGAGACCAATTTCCCCAAGAGGAGGTCCGGCGCGCAGCCGAGGAGAACCACGCCGACGGCCAGCGCCACGACGGCAGCCTGGGTGAAGCCAAACGGCGACGGGGCTCGCTCCGTGAGCGGCGACTCGTTCACATAGATCTGCTTGAGCACTTGAAGATAGTAATAAAGAGAGACCGCGCTCATCGCGATGGCAAAGATGACGAGCCAGAGCAGACCCAAGTTCTTGGGCTCGGCACCCAGCGCCGCCACGAACACATAAAACTTTCCGAAAAAGCCCGCCAGCGGCGGAATGCCGGCCAGGGAGAGCAAGAAGACCATCATGCACAAAGCCAGCACCGGCGAACGACGGCTCAATCCGGCGAAGTCGGACAGCTTCGATCCGCCGGCTTCCTCCTCGACCACCGCCACGACCGCAAATGCGCCCAGCGCCGTCAGCGCGTAGGTCACCACGTAATAGACGAGCGCCGAAACACCCTGGGCGCTGTGGGTCAGGATGCCGAGCAGGGCGTAACCGGAATGAGCGATGGCCGAATAGGCGAGCAGGCGTTTGACATTGCTCTGCGTGATGGCCGCTAGATTCCCCAGCAAAATGGAAAAAGCGGCCACCACCGCCAGGACGGGCACCCAGCCGGAGGCGTATTGCCGCCACGCGCCGTTGCCCTCGACCCCGGCAAAGCCCAACATCATGACTTTGGCGAAGACGAAGAAACTCGCCACTTTCGAACCCGACGCGATCAAGGCCGCCGAGGGCGTGGGCGCGCCCTGGTAGGCATCGGGCGCCCACAAATGAAACGGCACTGCCGCCACTTTGAAACCGAACCCGATCACGGTCAGCCCGATCGCCACGACGAGCAACGGATCGAGCCCCAGCCCTTTCAAGGCGGCGGCGATCTCCTTCAGGTTGGTCGCCCCGGACAGCCCGTAAAGCAGGCTTAAACCGAACAAGGTGAACGCCGCTGCCATGCCCCCAAAAAGAAAATATTTCAGCGCCGCTTCCGCCGAATGAGGACTCTCCTTGTGGAAGGCGGTCAGGATATAGAGCGACAAACTGGTCAGTTCCAGCGAGAGGAAAATCATGAGGATCTCCTCGGAACTGACCATGAACATCATCCCCACGGTGGCGAGCAGAATCAGGGCGAGATACTCCCCCACGTGCGAGGTGAAACTCCGCTCAATCGAGATCAAGATGGTGAAGATCGTCAACGCGAGCAGCGCGATCTTGACCAGGCGGGTCAGTGGATCCACGACCAGCATGCCGTTGAAGAGCGCGCCCCGCTGATCGATCCCAATGATCCACCCGAGGGCGACCACACAGCCCAGGCCCGCCACGCCTGCTCCCATCATGAACCGGTTTCGGACCGGCTCTTCCCGCATGACCAGCAGATCGACCGCCAGGACCGCGAGCGCCGCCAGCACCAGGATGGTCTCCGGCGCCGCGAGCTTGAGCAGTTCCAGGTAATTCGCGCTACTCATCATGATGCCGCCTTGGACCCAGCCACGTTCACACTTGAAATCATAGACCGCCCCCTTTGCGCAAACCATCGAACAACGGGGAATTGAAACTCGGGATGATCAAGTCCAAGAGCAGCTTGGGATACAGCCCGATTAACAGGGTCGTCCCCATGAGCAGGACCGCGCCAATTCGTTCCGGAATCGAAATCGCCTCCAACGGATGGTCGCGGCCTTTTCCCGGCGGCGGCGCGTCGGCAAAGAACGACTTCTGCAGCGCCCGCAGCGTGTAGGCCACACCCACCACAATGCCCCCTCCCGCGACCACCGCAAAAGTCGGAAAGGCCCGCCACGCCCCCATCAGCACCTGCAGTTCGGCGACAAATCCGCTGAAACCGGGCAGTCCCATCGACGCGATCCCGGCGATCAGGAAGGTCACCGCCGCAAAAGGAATGTCCCGGGTCAGGTTCATCCCTTGCAGAACCGACAACTCGCGGGTATGGGCGCGGTCATAGACCATCCGCCCGACCACGGCAAAGAGAAGCCCGGCGATGATCCCGTGCGAGAACATTTGCAGGACCGCGCCGGTCAGCCCGATCTCATTCAGCGACACCAATCCGAGCATGACGAAGCCCATGTGGCTCACGCTGGAGTAGCCGATGACGAACTTGAAATCCTTCTGCACGAGCGCGACCATCGCGCCGTAGAGAATCCCGATGACCGCCAGCAGGCCCAGCTCGTCTTGCCACGCCTTCGCTCCCAGGGGAAAGAGAGTCATCGCCACGCGCAGGGAACCGTAAGCCCCCAGCTTCATGACCACTCCGGCCAAAAGCATGGACGCGGCGGTGGGTGCGGCCACGTGACCGGTCGGCGCCCAGGTGTGAAACGGCCAGAGGCCGGCCAGAATGGCGAAGCCGATGAAGACGAGGGGAAATGCCCAATATTGAAATTCCGCGGGAAAGGGAAACCGCGCCAGCTCGAAAAGATTGGTCGTCGCGCCTCCGGCCACGACATAAGCCGCGACCAGACCGACCAAAACCATGGCGCTGCCGATAAACGAATAGAGCGCCAGTTTCATCGCGCCGTATTCCTTGTTCGTCGATCCCCAGATGGCGATGAGAAAGTACTTCGGAATGATGGCCAGCTCGTAGAAGACGAACAGGAGAAAAAGGTCGAAGCTGAGGAACACGCCATAGACGCCCCCGATCAAGGCCAGGTAAAACGCGAAAAACTCTTTGGCCCGATGCTCGATGTTCCAGGAAAACAAAATCCCCGACACCGCCGCCAACCCCGTCAGCACCACCAAGGTCAGGCTAATGCCGTCCGCGCCCAAAAAATAGTCCACGCCCAGCGTGGGAATCCAGGCTCGCTTCACGATCGTCACCACGCTGGAACTGGCGCCCTGCTGCGCGGTGCCGAGCAACGCCGTGACCAGGCCGGCCATCGCCGCCACCAGGGCCACGATCCGCGCGGCTCGCGCGCTTCCGGCTGGCAATAGCATCAGCGCCACGACCCCGAGGAAGGAAATATAGACAGTCCAAGCGAGCATGTTCAGAAGGTGGGTCGGCGCCGGATCATCGCGAGCTTTGAGTTGGGGTTCATGGATTCCATCGCGCCTAGTATCTCAGTTGCTCGACCAGATGAAGAACCGTGCGGTTCGTCAACCCAATCGCCAGTTGCGGGTAAATGCCGAGCACAAACATCAGCACGATGGCCGGCAAAACCATCATCCGCTCCCCCGTGGTCAAATCGGGCAACTGAGCCCACCGCTCGCTCAATGGACCGTGAAACACGCGCTGCAGGACGGTCAGAATGAACACGGCCGTGACGAGCAGTCCGAGGGTGGACAACGCCGCTGCCCAGGCGGCCAACGGGAAGACGCCTTTGAAGATGAGGAATTCCCCGACAAACCCGCTCAGCCCGGGCAGACCGAGCGAGGCGAAGAGGGCGATTCCCATCAACCCGCAAAACACCGGCGCCACTTTGCGCAGCCCGCCGAAGTCATCCAAACCACGCCTTCCCCCGCTGCGCTGCTCGAGGAATCCGACGAAACAAAACAGCGCCGAGGCCGTCAAGCCATGGTTGAACATTTGCAGCAAGACTCCGTTGAGCGCCGCCGCCCGCTCCACCGCCCACTGAGTTTCCGTCCCGGTCAGCTTGGCCGCCGCGAACACGCCCAGAAGGCAGTAGCCCAAGTGGTTGATCGAGGAATAGGCCAGAATCCGTTTCAGGTCTTTTTGGGCAAACGCCGCGCAGGCCGAAAAGACGATCGTGATCACCGCCAGCCAAAGCAGCGGGGTCAGGATCATCCGCATTTGATTGGGAAAGAGCGGCAGGAGAATGCGCAGGAAACCATAGACGCCCATCTTCGACATCACCCCGGTCAACAGCATCGTCGTGCTGGTGGGCGCCTCCGCGTAGGTCAGCGGCAGCCAGGTGTGGAAAGGGATGAGCGGGACTTTGACGGCGAACCCGAGAAACACCCCCACGAAAATCACCAGCGCCAAACGGTCAGCGGGCAGGCTGGTCCAACCCAACTTGGCCGAGAGCGCCGCCGCGATCCCATCGGTTTGGGCCAGCCGCGCCAGCCGGATGAAATCGAATGTGCCAGTGGCGAACGCGATCGCCAAAAAGCTGAGCAGCATCGCGACACTTCCGGCCATGGTGTAAACGAAGAATTGCGTGGCCGCGTGACTCCGGTGGGCCCCGCCCCAAAACTTGATCAAGAAAAATGCCGGGACCAGACTCAGCTCCCAGAAAATGAACCAATGAAAGAAATTGAGCGCCGTGAACGCTCCGTAGAGGCCACTCTGGAGAAACAGGACCAAGGCAAAATAAAGCGACGCGCGATCCTCCAACTTCCAGGATGCGAGCAAGGCCATCGGCACCACCCACGCCGAGAGCAGAATCATCAACAGTCCGAGGCCATCCAAGCCAACAAAGTAATCCACCCCCAGCGAAGGAATCCACGGATGGCGCTCCACGAACTGGAGATCGGCCGACCCGGTATCGAATCGCATCCACACCCCCAAGACCAGGGCCAGCGAGGTCAGGCTGAAGATCAATCCGAGCGGTCGGGCGAATTGGCGACGCTCGCCAGTCAAGGAGAGCAACACGAAACCTCCGACCAACGGAGTGAACGTGAGCGCGGTGAGCCAGGGAAAGGTGTTCATGGGTCAGATCGCGGCTTCATTTCCCGCACCCCCAGGTCAGCAAGAGCACCAAAATGGTCAGGGCCACTCCGATCACGCGCAGATACTGCTGAATCTGGCCCGAGTGGATTTCGGAGGAGATCTTGCCGCCCTGCGCGACCCGGCGGCAGCTCTCATCAAAACCCCAATTGATCACGTATTCGTCAAACAAGCGGCTCATCCAGGAAGCACCGAGAACGAGATACGAAACGCCTTGGACGAGGCCATTCCAAATCCAGTAATCCATCCAGTCGGCCAGCCAGGCCAGCCAGGCGTTGAAGCGCACAACCGTGGCGTCATAAAGTTCGTCCACGTAGAATTTCCCGCCCAGTACGGCGAAGGTCTCGGGTTGCAGTCGCTCGAGCGGATCGAGCGCGTCGGCTCGTTCGGCTGGGCGGCGTCCATAAAGCCACCAGCCGAGTCCGATCCCCACTGCCACGATGAAGGTGGAGAGGAGCAGGGTGGAGAGCACCTCCCACTCGAACAGTTTCCCCAAATGAAACGAAGCGGGTTCCCCGGAAAGGTACTCTTGAAACCACGGCCAGACCGGTGTCCCGACGAATCCCAACCCGATCGCAAACGCGGCGAGAATGACCAATGGCACCGTCATCACGAGCGGGCTTTCGTGGGGCATCGGATCATGCGCCGAACTCCCGCCGTCCGCCGCTTTGGCTTTTCCATGGTCCTCGGTGCGGGGACGGCTCGTCCCCACCTGCCCCCGGGAGACGAGCCGTCCCCGCCCCGGTTCAAGAGTTTCGGATGCAAGCAATGCTTTCGGAGAATTCATCCCATGCTGCCCCGACGAAACCGGCGCGTGCGCCGTCGCCGACCCGTGCTCTGCTCCGCGATAGTTTCCAAAGAAAACCAAGCAGACCTGCCGGGTCATGTAGAAGGCCGTGAGCAACGCGCCGAACAAGCCGAGGTAGAACGGTCCATGCGAGGCTGGCCAAGCGTGGGCCGCGTGCAGAATCTCATCTTTGCTCCAGAACCCGGCAAAGAACACCGGCACCCCCGCCAGCGCCATCATGCCAATGGCGTAGGTGAGAAAGGTCACCGGCATGAACCGACGCAACCCGCCCATCCGCCGAATGTCCTGTTCTTCATGGCAGCCATGAATCACCGAGCCCGCCCCGAGGAAGAGCAAGGCCTTGAAGAAGGCGTGAGTGATCAAATGAAACATGCCGACCGCCACCCCGCCCACGCCGAGCCCCATCATCATGTAACCGAGCTGAGAAACCGTCGAGTAGGCCAGAATGCGCTTGATGTCGTTCTGCGCCACGGCCACGCACGCGGCGAAGACTGCGGTCACCGCCCCCACCCACGTCACGACCTGAATCGCGGCGGATCCGGCCGGCATCTGGCTGATGACCGCCTGCGCGCTCATCAAAGGATAGACTCGCGCCACTAAGAACACGCCCGCCGCCACCATGGTCGCGGCATGGATGAGGGCGCTCACTGGCGTGGGGCCTTCCATCGCGTCGGGCAGCCAGACGTGGAGCGGCACCTGGCCGGATTTGCCCATCGCTCCACAGAAGATGAGCAGCGCGATCGCCGTCGAAACGGCCAGGCCCAGACCGGTCGTCTGTATGACCAGCTTGGCCAAGGCCGACTGTTCGAGGCAGCCCTGGCCGCCATCGTAAAAGAGAAGAGTGCCGGTCTCCGAATAAAGCCAGAGGAGGCCGAGAAAGAAGCCGATGTCCCCGATCCGAGTGACGATAAAGGCCTTCTTGGCCGCCGCCGCCGCACTCGGTTTGTGATACCAGAACCCGATCAGGGTATAGGAAGCAAAGCCGACCAATTCCCAAGAAATGAACAACAGGAGCAGACTATTGGCGATGACGATTCCGAGCATGGCGGCCGCGAACAAGGCCAGGAAACCAAAAAAACGGGTGAAGTTCTCGTCGTGCGCCAT
>CAYHFE010000289.1:0-9586 GCA_964355375.1 uncultured Verrucomicrobiota bacterium | reverse complement strand
ATACCAATCTTCGAGGGTGCGTTGGGCGACGAACCGAGGTGGAGTGTCGGGGTCCTGGGCGGCGGGTTCACTCAGTTCGTGACGCAACTCGGCCTTCAGTTGCTGGAAGAGCGGTCGCAAGCATTCGCCCGAAAGCTTCACACCGAACACGGCCTGAATTTCGGCGCGCACTCGCTGACTGTAGCCGACGCGGCTTTGGCAGTAGATCTGGGGGAAGCACATCGTGACAAAGACTCGAATCTCGGGCGTGAACTTGCGCGGTCCTCGCCCGGCCAAGGCTTGGACCAACTGTTGCGGGTCCTCGTTCGGAAGGGCGCGCCCCCAGCGCTGCATCGTCTTTCGGTCCGCGCCGAAGCTCTGCTGCAGGCACCGAACCTTGACGCCGGCGTTATAGAGTCGGCCGACCAACAGCTTGAAGGCGGGATGCTGCTGATCCTCCGGGACCACTTCGAGCAACTCGGCGCTATAGTAGATACACATGGAGGCAAGCCGAGGAGGCTTGGAGCGGCCGATAAATGCTGAAGACCGGATTGCGCTTGTCGGTGCCCAGCACCGGCTGTATGAGGGCTCGGATTGGGGCAGGCTTCTTTTCGTTCACATTCTGTGGATGTGATCATTAGGAAGAGGAGTCGGCTCATTCTTCCCGCCAAAGGCGCGCTCAAACCGGGAATGCCAGTTGCGCTGGGCTTTAGCTCAAAATCGAGGTTTTACTGAGATCTGAATGAAGCTGCGACTATTGAAAGTTGGGATAATTCCTCGGTCGATCCCATAGAAAAATCGCCGAGAGCCCCTTGCGCAAATGCATCAATGCCTGCGTCAATCCTTTACCATCCAACCCCAAGGGAGGGCAACAATATCCTTGTCCAGTGGTCTGGCCTTCCCGGCATGCAGCACGACGCCGCAAACCAAACTGTGGCTTTTCTTGAGCACGCTTTTGAATGCAAGAATGCCGGAAGCGTCTGACGAGCTCACTTGACTGCTCGATTTGATCTCGATGGCGACCAATTTACCGTTTTGTTCGAGGAGGAAATCCACTTCATGTCCTGCCCGGTCGCGCCAATAATGAAGCCGTCGATTGGCGGGGTCCATGGCTCGCCAGGACTGAAGAGTCTGGTAGATCGTTTGCTCAAGCCAGAACCCCGAATCCAGCCGCTTTGCAACGTCCTCCCGCGTTCGGATGCCGGCCAGCCAGGCGGCCAATCCGCAGTCCGACCAGAGAAGTTTTGGCGCCTTCACAATCGCGGTGGAAGGATTGGTGGTAAATGGCCTGATCCGCGTAATCAGGCAACCTGTCTCCAGCAAATTCAGGTAACGATGGGCCGTGGGATGGCTCAAGGCAGCGTCCCGAGCGAGGTCGGCTTGATTCAGCAATTTGCCGGTTCGGTTTGCGGACAGTGCCATCAAGCGTTGGAAATCGGGCAAGCTGGCCACGTCGCTTAACTGCCGCAGGTCGCGCTCCAGATAGGTTTGAACATAAGCGGCAAACCACAACCCGCGATCGCGATCGGCTTCGATGGCCACAGCAGGCGGAAATCCGCCGCACAGCAGCCAACGTATCCAGTTGCCCTTCTCGTCCGGCCAATTGCGCAAGTCGAAATCCGGTGAAAAAAGGCGGTCGATCGGTTCCAACGCCTCTTTGCGTTGCAACCATTCCGCTGGACAGAAAGGAGGCAATTCTAAATAAATCGCCCGACCGGCCAGCGTGTCCGCCACGCGACCCATCAGGAGCAGATTGGCGGATCCGGTCAGCACGAAATCCCCAGCCTTGCGCCTTTCATCCACCGCCCGCTTAACCGCGAGCAGCAGTTGCGGCGCGCGCTGAACCTCGTCAAGGGTGACCGGGCGGCTCGTGAGCAGGGAATCCGGATTGCGTTCTGCCTGATCGAGAACTCCGACATCGTCCAAGGTGAAATAAGCCCGCCTGGCATCCAGCGATTTTGCCAGGGTGGTTTTGCCCGTCTGGCGCGCTCCCGTCACCACGGTGACCGGCAGGACTTTCAACGCGGACTGCAGATTTTGGCTGAACCAACGATGACGAATACCGTTCATGCCATGAAATAAATCATTTCACGGATGGAGAAGCAAGTGGAGACGTTCTTCGTCAATGTACCGTATTCTGCCACCTCCAGACCCGCGCCGAACACCTGCTACGGGCCATGGAGATCGGCAAAGTCTCAACCAACGTCTACCTGCGCCGGGTCCACAACTTCGCCTTGGACATGAGCTGGCTGCCGGCTCCGATCATTCCCAAGCGCCAGTGGCCCACCGTGCGCCACCGCGACCGCCGGGCGATCACCTTTGAAGAGCACCAAAAAATCGTCGCCCGCGAATTCAATCCGGAGCGCAAGGCGTTCTACGAACTGGCGTGGCACATTGGCGCCTCCCAGTCCGACATCGCCTTCCTGGGGGCCGAAGACATCGACTGGGGGCAGCGCGTGATTAGCTATCAGCGCAAAAAGACCGGCGAGCATGCCCTCATTCGTTTTGACGCCGAAGTCGAACGTATCCTGCGGGCTTTGCCCAAGGAGGGACCGCTCTTCCCCTACCTTCGAACGGTTCGGCCTGGGGACCGGGCGACCGAGTTTATGCAGCGGACCCGTGCCTTGGACATCAAGGGGGTGTCGCTCCATTCCTACCGCTACGCGTGGGCAGAACGCGCCCGCCGTTGCGGCTACCCCGAGCGCTTCGCCCAAGAAGCCCTTGGACACAATAGCAAGGCCGTCCATCGGGCCTACGCCCGCAAAGCCCAAGTGGTGGTGCCGCCCCTCTCCGCCTACGAATCGCAACAGGCGAGCGACCTCAGCCGCGAAATCCGT
This sequence comes from uncultured Verrucomicrobiota bacterium, assembly GCA_964355375.1. Taxonomy (GTDB): domain Bacteria; phylum Verrucomicrobiota; class Verrucomicrobiia; order Limisphaerales; family SIBE01; genus CAYHFE01. The sequence goes on along the minus strand of CAYHFE010000289.1, from coordinate 6,770 downwards.
TTTCCGAGCCCTGTGGCCGCGAATCCCCCGCTCAATGCCCCTAGCCCCGCCGCCGCCTTCACGTCATGAGACCATCCGCCAAGATTCGCTCCAGAGTTCCCGATCTGGATACATCTGACAGGCACTTGCTAATATGTGCCGACGTATTGTATCCTTGGAGCATGGCTGGCACCCTTGATTCCAAGCTCAACCCGCTGCTCCGCCGGAACCGGGTCATCCGGACCCGTGACCTTGCGAGTCTCGGACTCCCGCGCACCGCGCTGGAAACGCCGCTCGCCGACGGAAGGATCTCCCGACTCAGCCATGGGGTCTACGCCGTGTTGGGTCATGAGGTCTCCGAGCACCACAGCCTGGCACAGGCCGCCGTCAGGGTGCCGCATGGGGTCGTCTGCCTGCTCTCAGCGCTCGTGTTCCATGAACTGACCACCCAGTCCCCTCACGAAGTCTGGCTGGCCATTGACCGCAAGTCCCGGCCGCCTGCCCAGGGGTACCCGCCGCTCCATATCGTGCGGTTCGGAGGCGAGGCCCTGAAGTCCGGGACCGCTCTTCACCAAGTTGACGGTGTATCCGTGCGAATCACCACCCCTGCCAAGACCGTCGCCGACTGTTTCAAGTACCGGAACAAGATCGGCATCCATGTCGCCGTCGAGGCGCTCCGCGACGGCTGGACTCGGCGCCGATTCACCATGGACGAGCTCTGGGCCATGGCCCGCGTGTGTCGCATGGAAAACGTCATCCGCCCCTACGTGGAGTCGCTCGCATGAAGACGCCCAATGTCGCCGCCTCGGTGCGGCAGCGTCTCCTCACCCTGGCCCAGGCGAGGAAATGGGAATTCAACCGCGTCCTTGCCCGGTATGGCGTCGAACGGGTGCTTTGCCGGTTGGCCGCCTCGCCCCATGGCGAACGTTTCCTGCTCAAAGGAGCCACACTCTTCACCGTCTGGGAAGGGTCGCCACACCGGGCCACGCGCGACTTGGATCTGCTGGGCCTTCGTCGTCGGTCCCTCGAAGAACTGGTCGAACTTTTCCGTGAAGTCATCGCCACGCCAGTCGAGCCGGATGGCCTTGCTTTTGGTGAAGTGACCGCTGAACCGATTCGGGCTGCCATGGAAGCAGGCGGCATCCGGATAATTATCCGGGCAGAATTGGCGGGAGCGCGAATCCCGGTGCAGGTCGATGTCGGTTTTGGCGATGCCACCGTGCCGCCACCGGTGACGGTGGAGTTCCCGACGCTCTTGAACATGCCCAAGCCGAAGCTGCGGGCCTATCCACCGGAAACGGTCATCGCGGAAAAGCTGGAGGCCATGGTGCGTCTTGGGCTCGCCAACAGCCGGATGAAGGATTTTTTCGACATCTGGCACCTCGCCCAAGCCTACGCCTTTGATGGGGAACGCCTGACCGGGGCCATTCACGCCACCTTCGCCGCGCGGAAAACGCCCCTTCCGACGGATCCAGTGACGGCATTGACGTCGAAATTCAGCGAAGATCCCGGCAAGCGCATTCAGTGGAATGCCTTCGTCCAGCAGGCGGCCGTCGCGGAAACCACTCCGTCGCTTCCGGAAGTGGTCGCGGGCATCAGCGATTTTCTCGGACCGTTGCTTGCCTCGTTTCAGTCGAAGTCGCCGGTGCCAAAAAACTGGAGAGGCAAGCAAGGTTGGCTTTGATCAGTGGCTTCCCATTGGTAAAGCCACGCTTTAACTGCAACTCGCAGATTATGCGTTTTGCGATACATCCGTGATCGGACGAAATGCCCGGCTTCGACCCGGTCACCTTCGGCGACGCCCACCGACGGGGCCCCAGTCGCACGGTGGCGGCCGCGACCGAGGGTGCGCTTCGCTTCGGCCTCCACCGGCTCTAACCCCGTCGTTGACCGTCGACTCTCCAGCGAATGCGATGCCTCGTGGTTTTGCCACTGTGCCGCCCGACGGCGCGCGGAACCAACACCCGTGGCGAACAGTTCAGGACTGGCGAGGCGATGAGAGCCTTGCACTGCGAGCAGTAGGTGGAGTTCTTTTCCGTCACGCGGAATGCGTCGGCGGCGAGAAGGAAACGTCGGTGGCAAACTCCACCTGGAGGACGAACTTCGTCACCTGGAGATTGTGGAGTGCACCTGTTCCAAGCGTTGACAGCAGAGATGGATGGAACAAGTGCGGCTTTGCCCCCGACAGGTTGTAAGTCGGGAGGGAGCGGCGAAAACTTGAGCATCCTTGCTGATCCGGGAATGCGCTGCGGACCCAGTGTTCCGGGGTCATTTTTCTCGCGGGCTGAATGGCTGGCCGCACAGGCCGCACAAAATGGGGCCAGCGGCGGCCGACTTCTTGCCGAGGTAGATCACCCGGTCACAGGGACAAACCAGCCGGCAACGGCCGGGGTCCGGAAGCGGTCTCGACCGGACCGGGCGAGCGTCAACGGGCCTCGCTGTTCCCCACGGAAGGTCCCGCCTGAGAATTGCCAGTACCGGCAGATACCGGTCAGGAATCTCGTTCCCCTGCCAATCGGTGTCACAGAACCCGTACCGGGTATTCCTGAAGGTGCATTGAAGGCCCAGTTCAAGACAGCAGTCGCGAAACTGCTTCGTGTGGTAGTACCGGCTGTGACCGGCGCCGGGATTGCCATCCCGTTCGTTCAGGAGCGCGTGAGCCGCCTCGTGGAGCATCGTCGACAATAGTTCCTCCGGAAACTCGAACAGCCGAGGGTTGATTGCGAGCTCATGGGCATTTCGCGTCTTGAGGTAATGCCATGACGAGCGTGCAAAATGCCCCAGGCGGCCCCGTGTCGTAGCGCTCAGGGAAACGAAGACCACAGTCGGCAGACCCTTAACGACAGCCTGAAGTTCGGCCCAAGCCGCTTCAAGGGCCTGAACGCCTCGGGAACCTCGGTCATGGATTCGCCTTCGGGTCATTACTTCACATCATCTGTGAAGTCGTAAAGTCACGCAACTCCGCATTCATCGTCTTTTGGCTAGGGTTGCCGAGCGAGGTTGGCGTGACCGCGCCGCATGGTCTGGCCTCACAGGGAAAGCGAGTACGTCATGCGGCCGAGGGAGTGGCGCCAAACTGTTCTCGGAACAGCCCGGCGCCGGTCCGCCTCCACTTTCGGTGTAGAGGTAATCCTCGCCCTTCGGGACGCGCCGACTTCGGCGCTCTCTGTCCACCTTGACACCTTGGCTCCGGGTCCCGGTCACGAACCCTCCGGGCCCGTGAGGCGGTCGAACCGTTGGCGGGCCGGCTGGGAAGACGTTTCACCGAAGGAGACGGGAGGAGTTGAAGCAAAGGCAACACAACTAAACTCACATTTTGGCGAAAAATTATGGGGGTTTCCTTGATGTGAACGGGGCGTCAGAGGGCAATTGTTTGCCATTTTGCTGTCTCGCGCGCAAATGTCAGGTGGCCGATTTCACTTGTGAAGTTGCGGAATGACTTCTTGCACGGAAGCGTAGTTAGATATGGCCGAGAACTTTTTTGCTGAGTCGTTTGCGGCGTTTGGGATTGGGCAACCTGCTGACCTATGCGCTCACGTCTGCACCTCCGGGTATGAGGATCGACCCCGCCACCGGAATGATTTCGTGGACGCCTAGCGAGGAAACTGGCGGCGAGCGTTTCACCGTCGCCGTCCAAGTCACCGACAACGGCACTCCGGCTCTCAGCGCCGCACGCACTTTCACAGTTGCCGTGACTGAAGTGAACTCGCCGCCCGTGCTGGGCGCATCCCGGACTCCAGCATTGACGAGCTCCGGGAACTGGCCTCCACCGCCACGGCTGCCGATCCCGATCTGCCCTCGAACGCGATCACTTTTTCGCTCGATCCTGGTGCGCCATCCGGCGCGAGCATCAGTCCTGCGGGCGCGTTTCGCTGGACGCCCGCCGAAGCCCAAGGCCCTGGGAGTTATCCGATCACCGTGCGTGTGACCGACAATGGTTCGCCGCCGTTGAGTGACGCGAAGACGTTCACCGTCACGGTCAACGAAGTGAATCAAGCGCCGACGCTAGACCCGATCAGCGACAAAACCACGAGCCCCGGCTCGCCCTTGATCTTCACTGTCACCGCGACGGATGCCGACCTGCCGGCGAATACGTTGAGCTACCTGCTTGAATTCGGAGCTCCTCAGGAGGCGACGATCAACGCCTCGTCGGGCTTGTTCAATTGGACACCAACCACCGCTGAAGAGGGAACGACGAATCAAATAGCAGTCCGCGTCACCGATGACGGCTCGCCACCGCTTTCGGAAACGAAATCGTTCAATGTGGTGGTGCCGACTCAAGCGACCGTCGAGGTGCGTCTGAGCGCTTCGTTGCTTCCGGACAGCGGCGTCCGCCTCTTCTGGACCACTGCGCCGGGCAAGACGTACGCTCTGCAACGCTCGGTGGACCTAAGCATTTGGCAGGACTTGACCACAATCAGGGCCACCGCCGCATCGCTTGAATATGTCGATGCGGGCGACCTGGACGCACCGGCGCGTTTCTACCGTGTGGTGCAACGATAGAATGCTTGCGGCAAAGCCGCCCGGGGTCATCCTAAGCCGTAAGCATGTCGTTGGAATTGGGGAGCACACGCGCCCTCGCGTGTCCCGACCGTCGCCTCGCCGGCCGGAACGGTATTGAAACTCAGTCACCAAACAGTGATTCCTCCGGGCGCACGATTGTGGTCGGCGAGGGCGCCGACCACGGCACGCGAGGGCGCGTGCGTTCCCCCTCGCAATGCGCTCGGAACCGGTTTGGTGATTTGACCTTGCCGGTGTCTCGCCCTTTCCGCATCCTCGGCGGCGATGGCCGAGCGGATGATTTCGGATGGGTTAGCCAAGCCGGACGTGGCGTTGGAAATGACGCTGCGACCGTCGCTTTTCTCTGAATTCACCGGCCAAGCCAAGGTCAAGGAGCGGCTCGAGATCGCCGTTCAAGCTGCTCGACAGCGCGGCGAAGCTCTGGATCACATCCTCCTGAGTGGGCCGCCCGGGCTCGGAAAAACGACGTTGGCGAACATCATCGGCAAATCGATGGACGCGAATATCAAGAACACGAGCGGGCCGACCATCGAGAAGGCCGGCGATCTGGCTGGGTTGCTCACCAATTTGGAGGAGGGGGATATTCTTTTCATCGACGAAATCCATCGCCTGCAGAAGACGATCGAGGAGTACCTCTATCCGGCGATGGAGGATTTCAAGCTCGATATCATCATTGATCAGGGGCCGAATGCCCGGAGTGTCCGGCTGAATTTGCCGCGTTTCACGCTGATTGGAGCCACGACCCGATGTGGTCTGCTGACGGCTCCGCTTCTGACCCGATTTACGGTGCGGGAGCGGCTCGACTATTACCAAACAGAACAACTGCAGCAAATTGTGGTTCGCTCGGCGCGTTTGCTTAAGATCGAGATTGAAGCGGCCGGCGCTCACGAAATCGCCCGGCGCAGCCGCGGGACGCCGCGCATCGCGAATAATCTGTTGCGCCGCGTCCGGGACTATGCCCAAGTCCGGAGCGACGGGCGGATCACGTCCGCGGTGGCGGATAAAGCCCTCGAGATGCTGGAGATTGACCAGAATGGCCTCGACGAGATGGACAAGAGAATCCTGGAGACGATCATCGTGAAGTTCGGGGGCGGACCGGTGGGGATCGGGTCTCTGGCGGTGGCGGTGGGAGAGGAGCCCGACACCTTGGAGGAAGTCTATGAGCCCTATCTGATCATGGAAGGTTACTTGAATCGCACGCCGCAGGGCCGGGTCGCCACGGAGCTGGGCTATCGGAAGCTGGGATTAAGCATGGCGACCGGGAGTCAGCCGAGATTGATTTAGGAAAGTCGATGACAAAGAGGAGGGAATGGTATTAAGTCTGCCGGATTTTTATGCCGAAGCGCACTGACATTCATTCGGTTCTCATCGTAGGCGCGGGTCCGATCATCATCGGTCAAGCTTGCGAGTTCGATTATTCCGGCACTCAAGCGTGCAAAGCTTTGAGGGAAGAGGGGTTCAGGGTGGTTTTGGTTAACTCGAATCCCGCCACCATCATGACCGATCCGGAATTTGCGGATCGCACCTACATCGAGCCGATCACGCCTGAATGCGTGGAGAAGATCATGGCGCGCGAGGTGGAAGAGATGAAGCGGCTGGGTGCCGTGGGCAAGTTGGTGCTTCTTCCGACGTTGGGCGGTCAAACGGCCTTAAACACCGCCATGGCGCTGACCCGACGTGGTTCATTGGAAAAATATGGGGTGGAAATGATCGGAGCCAATGCCCAAGCCATCGAACGCGGTGAAGATCGGCAGATCTTCAAAGACCTGATGTTGTCGATTGGCATGGACGTCCCCATCAGCGGCACGGCTCACACCCTGGAAGAGGCGCGCGCGGTCGCGGAGAAGATTGGGCGGTATCCCCTGATCATTCGTCCGGCCTTCACCTTGGGGGGCACCGGGGGTGGCATTGGCTACAATCACGAGGAGTTTGAGGGCCTCGCCAAGCGCGGTTTGGAACTGTCCCCCGTCTCGGAGATTCTGGTGGAAGAGTCGCTGCTCGGCTGGAAAGAATTTGAGATGGAGGTGATGCGGGACCGCGCGGACAACTGCGTCATCATCTGTTCCATCGAGAATTTCGACCCGATGGGCGTGCATACGGGCGATTCCATCACCGTGGCGCCGATTCAAACGTTGACCGACAAGGAATACCAGATCATGCGCGACGCCTCTTTCGCCGTCATTCGCGCGGTCGGAGTCGAAACGGGCGGCTCCAACATCCAGTTTGCGGTCAACCCGGAGAACGGGCGAATGGTCATCATCGAGATGAAC
>CAYHFE010000288.1:0-9605 GCA_964355375.1 uncultured Verrucomicrobiota bacterium | reverse complement strand
GACGAGACGATCCGAGGGCACGTGTTCTGCAGTTTCCTGGCGTTGCTCCTCCGGCCGAAGATGATGCCAAGGAGCACTTTCACATGGCCAAACATGAAGTCCTCGGCCGCCTCGCGCGGCACGCCCCGGCGGATGGCCTCCTCCATCACATCCCGCAACCCCTGGATCAGCGCGATGCCGCTCGTCTCCGACATCGTCGGCTCAAGGATGGCCATCTGCTCCACCGTGACCCGATGCGAACGGGTGACCGGGGCGTAGAAGTCGCGGGCGCTCTTTTCGTTCAGGACGTAATGCTCCTCCGGCCCTTGCATGAGGGCGCAAACGATGGCCTGACGCGCATGCGTGCCGCCGAAAAAGTCATTGATCTCCTCCTCGGTCTGGAAGTGGTCGAACACGCTGGGATGACAGGGATGGGCGACAAAGTAGCTGATGTCCGGACGCGCCGGCAATTCGCCCGCGTGCGCCGCTGCCGGGTCCAGGGTGCAGACCATGCAGCCGGGGCGCAGCAGTGGAACGACCTCGTGCGCCAGCTTGCCCAGCACTCGGTCGGGCAGCGCAAATACGACGACATCCGCAGCGCGCAGGGCCTCGTCGCGTGGGGTCGGCGAGACGCCGCGCTCGCGGAGGTTGGCCAGGCCGCGCTCGCCGCGCTCGACGTAGAGCATTTGGTAGCCGGGGTGGTTCTTCAGATGATCGGTGACGCGACAGCCCATTTTGCCGCCGGCACCAAGAAGGGCGAGAGTGATCAGTGGCTTCTGGTTCATAAGACTTTGGTTCGTTGTTCCGATTCAGACTGGCTTGGAGCAGATCTGCGTCTTCACGTTTGTCTCGGCCCTCCATGGAGGACATCGAGGAAGAAATGCTCCCGGCCGACCTGGCCGCCCTTGAAAACAATCTCGCAACCATCCGCAATCCGGCCGGGAGCGTGAATTCTGCACAAAGGCGATCCGGGCGCGATGGGGCCAAGGTATTCGAGCGCTTCAACCCCGAGGGCGCGAGCGACGTGCGTCGAGGTGTCGCCGCCGCAGACGACGGCGCGACGCAGGCCCGAACTCGCAAGCAGTGTTTCCAGGATTCTTCCAAGTGAATCGCAGAGTTGCGACTGCTTTTCGCCGCCGAGTTTGAAGTCGTATCGCACGTCGTCCGGTCCCCGGCTGCTATGGATGACAACAGAGCGCTGCTGTTCGAGGAGCGTCTGGGCCCTGCGCAATACGCCTGCAATCGGAGCCATCGGGGCGAGTAGCTCCGGTCCCGCGCCGATTTCCGCGAAGCCATGCTCGATCGCCCGAGTAATCTGCCTGTCGGTCACCGGAGAGCAACTTCCGGAGATGGCGACGATCTGTCTTACGGTTTTGGGACCGGGATGTTTGGAACACAAAGATTTGGAGGACGCAGCGGCTTCATTCTGTTCTCCCCTTTGGGTTGTTCCATGCTTCGCGCTGAGGTCACCACTCCAATGTGCCGTGAGGGCATATTCCACTCCGCTCGAGCCGACGGTGAACAACGGGCCACCTTTGCCCATCTCCTCGATCCTCCTGCCGATCTTTGGAAGGTGCTCCTCCCGCAGGGTGTCAAACAGCACGATCGGCGCAGCCTTTCTGTCCGTGAAGCACGACGAAGAACCGGAATTCTGCTCCAGCTTTGAGACATCCCCGGATACCGGGCCAGCTGCCCGGCCGTGGGTGGCTTCAGAAATAGCACCGTGCGCAGGCCGGCTTTCGACAAAGCCTCCATCACGTCGGTCGACCCAGTGAAGTCGTCCCCGTAGTAGGCGAGAAGCAAGCTCATCTCGCGCCTCCGAACTTGGCGATGGTCTCCCTCAACTCGGGATGCGTCGCCGAAAAGGTGTTCAGATCGATTCCCTTCACCGCCGCTTCCCACGCTTGCTGCAAACCTCGCAATCCCGCTGCCGGCCCCATCGGATGCGCCATGATGCCGCCGCCCGCGACATACATGAGATCCGTCGTGCCGGTGAGGCGGTAAGTTTCCGGTGCCTGACCGCCCCATTGGCCGGAGCTGATGACGGGCATGGCGGTGTCGTCGGGCCGGAACATCGGCGTGCGACAAGCCTGGATGCTGCGCACGACCGAGTCGTCCGGCTCCCAGAACTTGTTCTGCAGGCCGTTGACATGCAGGTGATCGGCGCCCGCCAGGCGCCAGAGCTTCTGCCACGCGGGATATTCGACGCCCAGCAACGGGTGCCGGCCATACATGCCCCAGCCGTTGCGATGACCGTGGGGAGGTTTGCGCCGAGGTTGGCGAACGGAAACGCAAGCGTGATCTCGGCGCGCTGATACCTGAGGGGGCCCGACGCGACCTTGAGCTTGCGCCGGCCCGGCAAACTCGGTTGCTCGGCAACTCCTTGCGGCTCGATCTTGAGCACCTTGGCGCGCGAGCGGGCTTTCAACTCCTCCGTCTCGCCTGGCACGGGAAGAAACGTGCCGGACGACTGCTCGCCGGCAATCGTCTCGGCGACCTGCTCCAGCGGGAGGCAGGTCTCGACGCGGTAGTGGGCGAGGATGTCGTTCATGCGGCGAAAGTGTGGAGGAATAATCTCTATGGTTAGGGAAGGATTTCGATTCCGTTGATCTGAGGATCGCCGACCTCACGAGTGAAGGTGATGAGCAACCGGCCATCGCGGACATCGACGTCCGTTTTCTCGACGCAGGCCAGGTTCTCTCCTCCGGCCTTGGCCCAGATGTCGAAGTCCTTGAACTCCCGGCTCTGCACGGCAAACGAAAACACCCGCTGGCCGGATCTCTTCACGGTTCCGGCGGTCTCCGCGAAGTGCAGCTTGACGTGGTATCTACCGTTCGCCAAGGGCCAGCTGAACGAGTTCATCCCGACATGTTCGGCCCGGTAGATGAAGGGATCGCGTGTGTTCGCGACCGTGGTGCTCCAACGTTCGTTGGTATCGCCGCCATTGAACCCCTGGTCAACCATCCAGGAATTCCCGGACGAATCGACGATGGCGGCCGGCGAGCCGGCGTTGATGCGAATGCCTGGTGTCGCCGCGGACGGGCAGACTTCGCATACACCGGCTCGGGCAGGGAGTTCATCGGCATCCGAACCAAGTCCACCCTCTGCGCCCCGGCTACGTTCGACTGAGCGGAGATTCCCGCCCCATCAGGAGAGTGGGCTCGCGAAGCCTTCGACGCAGCTCCGCCAGCCGCCGACTTGACTTCCCTGATCTGGATGTTGCGGTAAAGAACTTCGGCGCCTTCCAACTGCAAGGCGATGCGGCCCTTTCTCAACGGCACCCAGGCGTTGTCCAGCCATCGCTCCATCTTCAGCACGACGTTGTTGGTCACGCCATTGATGATATGCGTCGCGCGATCACCCCGGACCCTGACTTCAATCGTGTTCCATCCCTCCTGCTCACTCTTCGGGTTGCGTCCGACGCGTCCGATCTCGGTGGAGCTGCCCACCACGTGCGGAACACTCCCTACCTCAGCCGCGAGATAGACGGGATGCTCAATCCTGGCCGGATCTACCGGGGCCGTGACCCGGGTGTAGACAGCATAGGTGTCGCCCACGTCATGCTCCCAGATCTGGCACTCGACGCTCTGCGGCCAGACGCGGTCAATTCCTACAACGTGGTAGAGGAGACCCGCATCACGAGGCGAATCGGCGCGCGGGGCAAACCGTTTGACGCCCCACCTGAATTCCAGGCGGAGATCATACTCGGAATACTCCTCCTTGGTGCTCATGTAGCCAAACGGTTGTTGACTCCCGGCTGGCGCGTCTCGGTACATGTGCATCGCGCCGTCCTGGACCTGAACCAAATGGTTGGGATCGTCGAGCGTCTTATTCGACTGAGCCGGATCCTCGCTCCGCCTTTCCCGGATGTTCATATTCGATTGATTCATTTCGCCCCCAGCACCAAGACCCAGTCCTGGTCCGCCACGGGCGGCTTGAACTCCGTGGTCTTCCAGGGCGCGATCTCGACGGACGGCCCGTCGCGGCGCTCGCCGGTGCGCGGATCGAACCACTGCGCTGCCAGCTTCGGGCCCTTGAGCACAAACGTCCGAATCGTCGCCGGTTTACCGGACGGGAAATAGATCAGCGCATAACGCCCGTCCGGTGCCCGACATGCCGCCACGAAGTCGGGGCCGGTGGCATTCGGCGGCACGACGAGCGAGGTGCCGGGCAGGCGGTCGAAGTAGTTCCCCGACTCGATCAACGTCCGGGCATGGCGCATCTGTCCGGCACCGGGAAGTTTGATCGCCTCGTGCCAGGGCCGGTCAGCCCCGATCAACGGCTGGCGTCCGGGCGCCCACATCTGCCAGACCTCGTTGCAGCCATAGGTGTGGCCGAGCGCGCCGCTGAACAGAGCCCAGTAACAGAACCGCCGGGCGTGGATGGCCTCGAGCCGGCCGTTGGCCACCTTGAAATCGTGCGGGATGTTCTCGTAACCCGGCTCGCCATCGAGGACCGGCTTCACCGGTGTGCGCCCGTATTCAGCGACCGGCGTATAGCCATATTGATCGATCATCCGCCCGCTCAACCAACTGAACAGCATCCCTCCGAAACCCGAACCCATGCTTGCCAGGCCCCAGACCGATGCGACCATGTTCTTCGGAAACACATCCGGCGGAAACGCGAGCGCGTTGCTGTTGTAGCCCGTGTAACCAAAAGTTGCGACGGAGATCAACGCCACCGACACCCACACGTTCGAAGTGAGAATGGCCGGGATGGCGGACGTCATCAGGATGGCGAAGATGGCCACGACGGTTTTACGGGCGGTGGAAGTGGGCCAGCCCCGATGGATGAGCCGCCCCGTGAGCCAACCCCCCACGAGGTTTCCGAGGTCTGCGGTCACGAAGGGAATTCAAGCCGTCATGCCGATTTTGGCCAGATCGAAGCCGTGGACGCTCTTCAAGTATTGAGGAAACCAGAAGATGTAGAAATACCAGACCGGATCGAGAAACACCTTGGACAACGTCAGCACGCTGAGAAACCGGGTGCGCAACAATCTCCACGGCGGCGCGGGTCGAGCGGCCACTTCCTGCCGCACGTGGGCAGGAACGTGATACACCAACCACCAGGCCACCAGCCACACCTAGCCCGTCAGGCCAATCACGAGGAATGACGTTTGCCAACTGTAGGTCAGCACCAGCCATGTGACGAGCGGCGGTGCGAGGATCGCGCCGATGGCTGCTCCGCTGTTGAAAATGCCCGCGGCCAATGCGCGCTCGCGTGCGGGAAACCACTCGGCCACCACTTTCACGCCAGCCGGCCAGTTGCCCGCTTCGCCTATCCCGAGAAGAAACCGGCATCCGGCCCGCGACCACGGGCCGATCACCAGCGCGTGCAGGATGCCAGCCGTGGACCACCACGCCATGGACCCGGCGTAACCGAGCCGCGTGCCGAACCGATCCAGCAACGGACCGGAAAGACCGTTCGAAACCGTATAAGCGAGCATGAAGGCCGAGAGCACGTAGCCATAGGCCTCGTTAGACATGTTGAACTCCTCACGCAGGGCGGGAGCGATGACCGAGAGGGCCTGACGGTCGCGGTAATTGATGACCGTCGCCAAAAAGGCGAGTCCGATCATCAACCAGCTTTTAGAGCCCGTGTTCGGGTCCTCGGTGATCAGGGTGGAGCTCTGCGGTGCAGCATCGGGAGCCTGATTGACACCCAGCTTAAGAGTGCCGTCCGAACCATGCACCAAATCGAAACCCGGTCCGCCCACGCCTGCGGCCGCAAAGGCGATGCGATTGCCGCCAGGTCCGGTGCGCAGATCGCGCGAGTTCAGCCAACCACAAATGGTAATGCTGGGATAGGAACCGATGCCGCCTGCATAGGGATTGGTGAAGTCGATCGCCCGGCCACTTTGGCTTTCGCCGATCGCGCCGAAATCCACCGACCCACTGTTATTGGGTGGAGCAAAGGGTCCGGCTGGAACCTTGGTGCCAAACTGAGGATAGTTATTTGCCAAAGCGAACTTCGCGGAGCCGCTCAAGTTGCCCAAGTTGGTCGTGGTCGTTCCCGTACCCTCAGAGAAGGGGAAAATCACTCTTTTCCCGTCGTCTGGCATAACCTTCAATTTCGCTGGCTGGCTCGTGACACTTCCCAGCGCGTTCTTGACCTCAACTGTGAACATGGCGCCGTCGTCCGCAGCGGCTGCCTGGAAACGAAGTATGTTCGCAGTGGCTCCATCATATTCTTGTTTGCGCGCTTCCATTGGTAGGAAAGAGGTTCCGTGCCGCGGGCCTCCACACTTGATTCCGCTCTCTGTTCAACAAAGACCTGGACGTCACTCGGTTGGCGCGCAATCACGGGCTTCGTCTGCGCCCTGACGCTTGGCACCGGCAGGCCCATCGACCAGGTCACCGCGGCCCGAAACAGGGCCTTGGCTTGCGACGTGAATTCCTCTGGAACCGCCGAGTGCAAACCCAGGCACACCCGACGCCCAGGTGCCACGAAGTCGGTCTCCATTTTGGCTCCCGGCAGGAAGGCCAGCAGCGCTCCCGTGTCCGGCATTCCCACTCCCGACGCCACCTTGATGGCGTCCGTCGAGGTCGATGTGAAGGTGGAGAGGGTCTTGGCCGACTTGTAGATATCCACCGTGCCACTTAGCCCCGCCGCGAGGGGATGATCCGGGTTGATGATATCCACCTGCGACTGCGGGGCCAGCGTTCCCGGCACCGCAACCAGCATGTCGTCCGCAATGAAACCCTCCAACAACAGGACCGGCTTGGTCACGTCTTTGAACGCGTCGGCCACGTTGCCGGAGCCAACCCGATTCGCTGACCACCACCAGGTCAACGGAGTTGGCCTCGCTGACGGCCAGCTTCTCCGCGGCACTGCTGACCGGACGCAGCTTCACCTTGTGCCCCAAACTGAGAGTCACTTCGTTGATCAGGGCCTGGTCAGTCGCCGATGGCACACCGCCGCTGGGCGCATGGACGAAGAGAATGGTGGCTGCTTCGACCGACAAGATTGCCGCGAGGCCGAGCCAGGCGGTCAAGAGCCCTATGAGCGAAAAACGCAGCGGTCGAGTTTTGAAGAGGGGGTGGGGTGTATGCATAACTTGAGACTGATGTTTTGAGAGTTTGTCTTTAGTCGAGTTGGAACGAATCTATTTCACGCCCCTGAGCTATCGAACATCCCAGGAAACTGCTTGGACGAATCCACCAGATCACTAGAACGAAAAGGACAATCCAGACCAACCCCTGAGGGTTCAGAAACCGCATGACCTCTGTGTCCTCCAAATCTCTGCGCCAGAATCCCCGGTAGCCTTCACGGAATTAAGCACTGAGATTTCGAGGACGCAGAGAAGGAATCGGGACGAGCAGAAGAATCCGCGAGACCGCGCTCGGTGGCGTCTGGAAATTACCTGCCTGGGTGAACTCAGCTCTCCTGGGCCTTCTGCAACTCCACCCAGGTGACGATATCAGCACGGTCGCCAAATCCAGTGTCCTGCTTTTCCGTTTCCAGACCGGCACTGCTTTCGTCACGCCAGCCGCGTTTCAGAATGAAGGTGTTCCAGATCGCGATTTGCTCTTCGTTGGGGCGGGAACCTCTTTCAATGCACCATGTCAGCACGGCTTCGTCGTTGTCTCCTCTTTCGACACGAGCGCGGAGTTCGGCGTAGGGCACTCCAAGAAAACGGCAGCAGCGCGCATCCCACCAGGTAAAATCGTCTTCACCCAGGTAGTAGCCGTCCGGAAGCTGTCCCTCTGCGGCGAGGCGGATCTTGTCGAGCATGCGGCCGAAATGAACGAGGCCACCGGTTTTTTCGTCGGCCTGGCGGAGTCCGGGAATCTTCATGGGAAAAGTGATGCGCTCTGCGGACGGGAAAGCAATCGGTTTTTGATCATGGCTACTCCCCGCCGGTATTGCCTTTCCCGTACAGCAGGTGGTTCAGATGGCTTCACGCGACGCATACCGGCATGGGGATGAAGCGGTTGGTTTAGAGCCCGGTTTTCCAGCCGAATTCGAGTGAAACCACGTGGCGCGGCCTGATTGGCCGAGGGAGTGGTTCGTCCCGGGGGATCGTTAGTTCACAAACGGAGCGACATGCGTCCGGAACCATTCATGATCAGCCGCCTCGGTGCGCGGCAGCCAGGAGATGTTGTTCGGAATGACCGCGCCACCGTTGCGTTTCACTTGATCGACTCCCGGACTGCGCCAGCGCCGGATCTCCGCGTGGCCATCGACGAAGCTAAATCCGGCGGACTTGCCGTGGCGGCCCGAGGGAGCATCCAGCCAGGGATTCTTGTTGTATTTGACCAGATCGTCGAAGGCGAAGAAGTGCGAGTCATTGATGCTGTTCTCATGTTCGTCGATCAGATTAAAGATGGAGGATGGGCCCGGGTCACCGATCGAGCTGAGCTTGGGCATCGTCTTGTAGGTCGCCTTGTGTTTCACGACCCAGGAGCTGTCGGTTTCACCGATAAACGCGTTCATCGCATAGCTCCGATTTCGCATTACCATCCTATTTTGATATGTCAACCCCGCGATATCGGCCGGACAATGGAAGATCTCTTTCGAAGTGAGGTACTGCCAGGTGGGACCATTGGTGATGTAGCGGTCGTTGGTTGCGTCAACCGCATTGACCATGTCGCCTTCGCACCAGGCAGGCGCGACGCGGGAGGCGGACGGCCCCAATGTTTTGTCGTCGTTGTCCTGCGCGTAAAGACACCAGGCCAGGCCGAGCTGTTTGACGTTGCTCATGCATTTGATGCTTTGCGCCTTGAGTTTGGCCTTGCTCAACGCCGGCAGGAGCATGCCAGCGAGGATGGCGATGATGGCAATGACAACGAGCAGTTCGATGAGGGTAAAACCTCGTCGGGAGTGGGCGCGATTCGGTTGCATCCGATACATCTACCGCTAATCCGGAAAGGCCGCTTGGACGAATACGTCAAAGGTTTGTACGAAACTCATAATCCGTGCGAAGCAGGGAGGGTTCAGAAACCGCATGGCCTCCGTGTTCTCCAAACTTGTCGCTGAAATCCCTGATTGGCTTCCCGGGGAGAGGCGCCAGCGCGAATCAAGCCAGATTCCGTGTTCATGGCCAGTAGAAGTGGTGGCCAAGGAACAGTTCAGCAAGTTCTGGGACTACCAGGAGGAGGATGGGTCCGATGATTTTTCAAAAACCGGTATGGCTGGTTGAGCCGCAGTCGGCCCAAGCCGGTAATCAAAGTGGCAAGAATGCTCGAGCGGCATCTGGATAACCTGAAAACTTACCTGCGCCACTACATCACCCAAGCAGTGACCGAGGAATTGAACTCGAAAATACAGAGCCTCAAAGCCGCCGCCCGAGGAAGGGGGCAGTTCTCCGGGGAACTGCGGGGAGCGCACTCCAGTTACACCCGTCTATGGGATGCTACTGAAACGGGAAGAAAATGAAAACTGAATCAACCTTTGGAAACCACCCTGGTCGATTGAGATCGGATCGGGAATTCGAGGTCTGTTGTGTCACAAATCAGTTCGAGAGCATCGTGGCAGCATTGCTGTCGCGCATTGCGCCCAAAAAAGGCGGTCTTTACAGAGGAGTCAATGGGATGGAAGACACCATGACCCTCACCCGCCCCTGCGGGCACCCTCACCCCGTCCCCACTGCCGTTGAATTAAGCGAGAAGGGGTCAAAATACAGC
>CAYHFE010000287.1:0-9614 GCA_964355375.1 uncultured Verrucomicrobiota bacterium | reverse complement strand
ACATACTTGTCAAAATGAGAACTGCTGGAGAAAAACACTCGACGCTTGACATTTCTAGTCTGGATGTCACCAAGAAACACCCATGACCACCCGCACTTTCCGATTCCGGCGCTTTCTCTCCGCGTTCACCCTGATCGAATTACTGGTTGTGATCGCGATCATCGGCATCCTCGCCAGCCTGCTGCTCCCGGCCTTGCGCAGCGCCAAAGACCGGGCTTATCTGGTGAACGACCTCAACAACATTCGCCAGGTCCTTCTGGCCGCGCATGGGTTTGCCGGCGACAACAACGATTACATGCCGTATTGCGGCTGGGGCGGATTGCCAGATCGCGATAGCTGGGCTTACTCGAAAGATCTCGCGCGATTTCCGGGGGCCGGCAAGAACGATCCGATCACCTACTCCAACCAGGTCGAAGCCTTCAAGAAAGGCCAGTTGGGGAATTACCTGCAATCCGAGAAAGTGCTGACCTGTCCAAAAGATTTCGCCGAGCGCCAAAGCGGCGTGAAACAGAAGCAGTACATTCGTCGCGACATCAAAATCATCAGCTACCTCTGGAACGGCGCGATCAACGCCTACGAATCCGGAGATGTCAATCGGGTGACCATGTCCAAATGGACGCTGAGCAGCTTCCGTCCCACGGGCATGCTCATTTGGGAAGCCGATGAAATGCAGAGCGAGTATGTGTTCAACGACGCCAGCAGCACGCCGCACGAGGGCATCTCGCGGCGCCACGGTTCGCTTCGTACTCCCAAGGACCAAAGCGAAAAGGTCAAAGGCATAGCGACTTTCGGCAATCTGACCGGCTCGGCGTTTACCGTGCCGCTCTACAAATGGCTTTCGCGCGACATGGCCGGACCCAACATCTGGCCGCAGGACCCGCTTTTCGACGGACCGAATGACGCCTGGTATGTGCCTGGCACTCGCAATGGCCGCAACTGACCGCGCCCATCCCCAGCCCTCGCCATGAACTTCACCCGCGCTTGGATGTCCGTCGCCGCCTTCGCTTGGCTGACGCTGACGGGATGCCATTCGAAGGAATCGTCCGCCCCGGACCCATCGACATCCTCCATCTCCGCCGCCGCTCCCGCCCCGTCCCAGGGTCCCGGAGCGTCGGCGGTGCCCGCGACCAGCGACGGCATTTCCGCGGCGCGGAATTCCCTCAAAGCGGGCCAGGTGGATGAAGCCGCCGCCCGCCTGGCCCAACTCCAAATGCAGAGCGCCACCTTCAACGCGCAACAAGCCAAAGACTACCGGCAGACCCTCTCCGAAGCCTACGATCGTGCTATCGAAGCCGCCCAACGCGGCGATCCCAAAGCCCAAGCCGCTTTGCAATTGCTGCGGGCGGCGTCGCCGCGCTGACCATGGCCAATCCGGGAGCGGGACAGCGCGCTGTGCGGTCTGGCCCGGAGAGAGATTTCCCCGACCGAAGTTCGCACAGGGTGCCCACAAACCCGTTCACCGGCAGCAGTTCTCATTTTGACTCTGGACACGGTCCGTTCCGCGCATGTAGTCCCGGCTTCAGCCGGTTTTCATGTGGCGACCGGCTGAAGCCGGGACTACATACTTGTCAAAATGAGAACTGCTGGTTCACCGGTGAGAAGCCTCGATCACTGCTCGGTGACGGCTGAGTCGGTCCGCCTTCATTTTCTCATGGTCCCCCGTTCCTCCAAAAATGATTTGTCGCATGGCGGCTTTCTCGGCAATCTCTGCGCCACTATGCAGCAGGTGAATCTCGGCATGATTGGTGGCGGCACGGTGGGCAGCGGCGTTTTCCACGCCTTGCAGCTCAACGGCGCGCTGCTTTCCTCGCGAATCGGCATCGAGGTCAAAGTCCACAAGGTCGCCGTCAAAGCCTTCGACGAACCGCGACCTTATGCCATTCCCCGTTCCGTGATGACGACCGATTGGCAGAGCGTGGTCAACGATCCGAAGGTCCAGGTGGTGGCCGAGCTGGTCGGCGGCACGACCCTCGCCCGGACGATGATTCTGGCCGCGCTCAAGCTTGGCAAATCGGTCATCACGGCGAACAAAGCGCTGTTATCCGAACATGGCGAGGAGCTCTTTGCGGCGGCCCAAGACGCCGGGACCAACCTTTATTACGAGGCCAGCGTCTGCGGCGGCATCCCCATCATCAAATCGTTGCGGGAGGGATTTGTCGGCAACCGCATCCAGGCGCTCTACGGAATCGTCAACGGAACCTGCAATTATATTCTCACCCGGATGAAGCTGGAGGGCGCCGATTTCGACGCCGTGCTTCAAGACGCCCAAGCGCAAGGCTACGCCGAGGCCGAGCCATCGCTCGATATCGACGGCGGCGACGCCCAGCACAAGATCGGAATTCTGGCTTCTCTGGCCCACGGCTTCTGGGTCAGCCCGAAGAAGATTCATGTCGAAGGCATTCGCCAGATCGGCGCGCTGGACATCCGCTTCGCCGATCAACTCGGCTATACCATCAAGCTGCTGGGCATCATCAAGAAGGTGGGCGAGGGCTGCCGGGTGCAGGTGTCGGTCTATCCCACCTTGATCCCAAACGCCCACGTCGTGGCCAGTGTGAATGGAGTCTTCAACGCCTGTTTTGTCCGGGGCGACGTGGTCGGCGATACCCTGTTCTACGGACGCGGGGCGGGCAAAGACGCCACGGCCAGCGCGGTCCTCAGTGACTTGGCGGACGCCGCGCTCGATCTGAAATTCAACACCAAACACCGGGTGCCCCCGTTCGTGGCGCACGAAGGGGACGGCGCCGTCATCCCGATCGAGGAGGTCGTCTCGCAGTATTTTGTCCGCCTCAGCGTGGTCGATCGGCCCGGAGTGTTGGCCAAGATCGCGGCGGTCCTGGGAGCGGCGAAGATCGGCATTTCTTCGGTCATCCAGCCCGAGGGGCACGAAGGCGAAAGCGTTCCTTTGATCCTCATGATTCACGACGCGAAGAACGGCGCGATGGCCAAAGCGCTGGCGAAGATCGGCAAGCTCCCCGTCGTGAAGAGCCAGCCAGTCATGATCCGAGTCGAGAATTTCCAGTAGTCTCTCCGGACAGCCTGAGTGGCAAGGTCGGAGGCTACAGCGACCGGGCCGAGCTTCAACATTCAAGGAAATGGTCCGCCAAAACATCGGCCCACCGACGCGCCGCCCCGGTCATCGATCGATCAGCCTGGTCCGGCTCGCGCTTTTTTTCGGGCTCGCGCTGCATCCGGGGCCAATCGCGCCGGCTCGCGCCCAGGAACCCTTGCGGCTCTCCGCGCACCGGCGCAGCGATGGGGAGGTCCGGCTGAATTCCAGTGGCGCGTCGAATTCGGTCCATCGCCTGGAGAGCAGCGCGGATTTGCGGGCTTGGACCGAGGCGGCCCGGGTTCATCAAGGCCTGATCGATTTCCCGGCTCCAGGCCTTCGTTCCGGTCCACCCCAGTTCTTTCGCGTCGTGGCCACCCCACGGACGGCCAATGATGATTGGAAGAACCAAGTGCTCTATTCGAGCGATCCGTTTCTTTCCGCGGCGAGCCAGGCGGGGCTCGCCGAGACGCGCTGGATCAAATTCACCCTCCGACTGGACGAACCGCAGCGGGTCTATTTCCAGGACAGCAGGAAGTATCTCTTCCACTACGAATTCGCCACCCACCGCCTGGCGGGTTTCGAAGGAATGTCGCCCCAGGACCTGGATCTCGTCTCTCTCCATGCGCGAGGTCAACGGCTCGTCTTCGGCGCGGTGGTGTTGCCGCCGCAATCGAGCACGCGGGAATACGGCCTCGAAATCGTGGGTGCGGAGCCGTTTCCCGCGGCTCAAGTCGCCGCCTGGTTCAAGACCGTACGTTCCATGATCGTCGCGCCTCATGACGTTCAAGTCTTTTATTTTCCCACCTACGAACAAGGTTCGCTCGCGGCGGCGGACCTGGCCTTGCTGGCGGCGCAGGGAATTGCCGTGAGCTCGCCGGCGCGCTGGATCACCGCCAACCAGGGCTACAGCCCAGGCTGGGCCTTGGGACGCCTGGTCTTTGTCACGGCGAGCGAGATTAACGCCGCCTTCAGCGACGGCCGGCTGCGCTACTCGGACATTCTCCTGACTGACGGCATCCCGGCGGAAATCCCCGTGCTCGCCGGCGTGATTTCGACCCGGCCGGCGACCCCCAATTCGCACGTCGCCATCCTCGCGAAATCCTTCGGCGTGCCATTCGCCTTTCTCGCCCGCCCGGAGGATCAGGCTCGCCTGCGCGCCTGGCAAGGGCAGGAGATCCTTTTGTCCGTCGAGCCGGGATCCAATGGCTGGGACATCCGGACCGTCAATGTTCAAGGACTTCTGACCGACGCCCAGCGTCAGTCATTGCTCGACGCCAAACGCCCGGCCCAACTCGAGATTCGCGCGATTGAATCCCGCGGCGTCCTCAGCCTTCCTGTCCGTGATCTGACACCCCGGGATGTCCGTTATGTGGGAGGCAAAGCCGCCAATTTCGGATCCTTGATCCGATCCATCCCGGACAATACGTCCACCAATGCCATCGCCTTCACGTTTGACCTTTGGAACGGGTTCCTCGATCAAACCCTGCCAGAGGGAAAGATCCTGCGAAAAAAGATTGCGGAGAAACTGGCCGGCCACACCTTTCCGCCGAAGGTGGCCGTCTTGAAGAGCGATCTGGCCGAGATTCGCGATTGGATCGGAAATGCGGCCGACTTTTCCCTCGCCCAAAAATCAGCCATCTTGGCTGCGCTGGGCGGCTTTGACGCTCGCCGCAAGATCCGGTTTCGCAGTTCCACGAACGTCGAAGACACGGAATTGTTCTCCGGCGCCGGGCTCTACGACAGCTTGAGCGGCTGCCTCCTCGACGACACCGATTCCGATAAGAAAGGGCCGTGTCAATGCGATCCGACGGAAGCCGACGAGCGCGGCGTCTTCCGCGCCCTCCGCCGGGTCTATGCCAGTTTCTACAACGACAACGCCTTTCTCGAACGGCTGCGCCATGGCGTGAACGAAACTGAGGTGGGCATGGGCGTGCTCGCGCATTACTCGTCCCCTGATGAAATTGAATTGGCCAACGGCGTCGCGACCCTCCAAATCACCCGCGCCCAGGATCCGGCCGCGCGTCGGTTTCTGGGCGAACTGGTCAGCCAACCCGGCGCGTCGTCGGTGGCCAATCCCGAACCCAACGCTCTGCCGGAGGTAGTCATCCTCACGAAAGATCCCGGCAGTCCGCTCGCCCTGCGCCTCGACCGAGGCTCGAGCCTGCTCCCGTTGGGCGCTTCGGTTCTGCGCTGGCCGGCGGGATACGAGGCTCTTTTTGGACTGCTGGAAAAGGCCAGCGTCGGTTACCTCGCGACCGTGCCGTCGCGCCAGGAGATCATCTTGGATTTCGAGTATAAGAAGCTTCAGCCGGACTTGCTCTCGGTAAAACAAGTTCGCGAAGTGCCGCAAGTTCAAGCCCAGAGCCAAAAACCGCCCTTCGTCCTCAATGACGCCGGCCGCCTGGCGGTCTTTCAACATCATGGCAAGGATCTCTTCGCCAATCATCGCTTGAAATCGCTCTGGGAATTTCGCTCGCTGGTTTTCACCAACGCCGGAAGCGTCGGCTACAACTTCCAGGCCGAAGTGATCTACCACGACGGCCGTCAGATCCTCCGAGCCTCCGGCCCCATCGCCAGTTTTCCGGACGGAAAGATCAAGGTGGCCGACAAAGTCCTGACCGGCACTTGGCATTGGGGCGACGGAGATCAGCGCCGCGATTACACGCTGACCGCGACCTATCCCTCGGTCTTGTCCACGAATCAGCCCCTGCCCTTGAGTGACGCCACACTCGTTGAACTGAAGGCGCTTTACGCCGCGCCCCAACCGCGTTTCAGCAGCGGTCTGTCCCGGCAACGAGACTGGGTGACCAACGAGACGACGCGCCTGGTGCCGCTGGAGAAAATCATCAGCGGCTCATTGGAGCGCCGCCGCGAGTTTGCCGCGGCCGGAGTTAAGATCGAAGTGGCCTACACGCTCGCCTTCCTCAAATTCAACGTCGCGGGCATTTCCATTTTCGACGGCAAAAGCTTCCCCCTGATCACCTGGAAAGGCACGACCCTCACCGGGTTCACGACCCAACCGATCGCTTTGAAGGGGGAATTCTCACAAACTTACGATTCCAGCCGGCATAATTTCAACGAGGTCTTTCTCTTTGAACCCCGCCTGGAGCCAAGCCTCGACCCATCCACCCGCGCCGAACTCGATGCCGCGAAGATCAAGGCCATCCTGGTTGAGCAATTCACGGCCGACGAACGCAGCCGGCCGACCCTCTGGATCTGG
This sequence comes from uncultured Verrucomicrobiota bacterium, assembly GCA_964355375.1. Taxonomy (GTDB): domain Bacteria; phylum Verrucomicrobiota; class Verrucomicrobiia; order Limisphaerales; family SIBE01; genus CAYHFE01. Next base: position 3,345 of record CAYHFE010000287.1, on the reverse strand, counting down.
TCCACTGACGATCAGTTGCGGCAGCTTCCGTCGTCCTGAGTCGGAACGCGCGGGGTCGGGCTAATTCTTCCTTAGCCGATAGAATCGAGTCGGGCTGACGACGGGGTCGGTGAACGATTGGTTCGTTCCCTCGGTCATGACCTGGCTGGCCGGGATAGCCGCCCAGCCCGTGGCGGCCAAGGCTGAGTTCACTTCCAGCGTGAAACCGCTCGCGGCCGCCGGCCAGGAAATCTTGACTTGTTTGGGCGCGATGACCTGGACGGTGACGCGAGGCGCCGACTGCGACTGCCCCACGGAAATGAAGTATTCCAGCACGTCGCTTTCGTTCTCGAATGCATCCACGACCTGCACTTCCAAGGTGTAAATCTCGGGCGGGAGCTGGGCCATGTTAACGACCAGCCCTTTGAGGCCGTTCTGGGGAATGACCACGCTCGCTTTGCCCCGGACATCATCACTCTGCCAATTATCGGGATCATCACCCTGCCGGCGCTCCAAATAGTAGAGCGGAGTCAGTTGGCCTCCGGGTGCGACGTCGATGCCTTCCGGCGCCAACTCTTCCACTTCCGCGTCGAGCACCGCAATGACTTCTCCCCGGTTCGCCTTCATTTGCGTGAGCAAAGCCACGATCTGGATGTCGGTCGAGCGGGGCGGTGTGTACTCCGCGAAACTGACCAGCGTATCGCTCCCCAGATCATCGAAGAATCCGCCCAGCACCACCGAATTTGTCCCCGCCGTAGTGGAGAGCATCGGCAGAGTTCCGTTCCACTGAATGGTGTAAGTGCCGACCCCTTGGACCGGCGCATAAAGCACTTCGCCGAGATAAACGTACTCGTTGGTTGTGGCGGTGAAATGGTTATCCACGACCGAAGCGAAGATCCCATAGGCATCGGCGCCGTTCACCACCTTGACTCTGAGATTGGCCGGCTGCGCGCTCGAGGCCGAGAATGACGTCGTGGCGCCAGCGGGCTGAGACAGCCCAGCCAGTCCAACGTCGGCCCCGGCAATATCCGGCGCGGTGTTGTCCCCGGTTTTGATCTCGCTGACCTTGGACAAGAATTGCGACCAGGTCGAACCGGGCTTCGAGGAAATCGTCAAGGCGAGGTAACCCGGATTGTCTTTCGCGCCCTCGACCGGATAGTAAGCGGACAACCCATGAGCCAGTTGCTTTTTCGTCCCGCGCACTTTGGCGACGATCATCGTGTCGATGCTGGCGACGAGACTGCTCGCCGCCGCTTTCAGGCCCGGGTCGGTCGCGGTGTCGGCGATCAGGCGATCCGCCAGTTCGCCCAGGTCGATGTAATCCGTGGGCTGGCCGATGTCTTTCACGCCGGAGAGCGAGTATTGGGTGGTATCCAGGCGCAGGCGCGGGAGCACCAGGTTTTGCGGGGTCGCGGCCTGACGGAGCGACGACGCGAACGCATTGAATTTTACCTCGAACGCCGCGTATTGGGTCAGGTCATAGAGCGCATGCGAGGCCAGAGCCAAATCCGAATCCTTTCCCGGCTGCATGTGCTGAGCCTCCCAAGCCTTCACTTCCGCGCGCCCAAAGTCCATCGCGCTGATGGCCGGGTTTGCTTTCAGAACGTTGAACGACGCTTCGTAATCCCAGCCGTCGCCGTAGTCGATCTCCGGGCAGGCGATGAAGACGTCGGTCAGCGGAACGAAATCCGTCAACACCTCCGCGCCGCCCATCAAGCACGTATCGAAAGAAATAAACTCCCACTTGCCGATGCCCGACGTCTTCATGGCCGCGCTCACGGCTTGCCGAATCTGCGCCGTCGAGAGACCGCCTCGGTCCTGCAACGTGCCGTCCTGGGAATCACCGCCAAACCCCTGCCATTGCCCGCCGTGGTTCCAAAGGATCAGGCCGTAGCGATCCGCCGGATATTTTTGCGCCGCCCAGGTGACGAACTGGGTCAGAACGGCCGGGTCGTCCAGGTTCAGCTCGGGAAGACGCTCGACCACTGTGCTCGTAACGGTGTTCGGATCGCTGTCTTTTTGGATCAGGAAACGCGTCACGCCTTTCGCGAGCTCGGCCGGCAAACCGCCCGCGACGTTGCGCTCCGATGTGGCGTCGAAATCCGCCTGCAGGACGATGTTCAAGTCCGGTCCGCTGCCGGCGGCTTCCATCTCCTGCATGTCCGCGACCAGACTGCCGGACAAATTATGATCGCCGTGGCCGTAAATCATGATGGTCCATCGATTGCGCGACGGCGGGGGTGGCGTGCTGCGCACGGACAACAGAGCCACCGAGCTGGTCGCAGCGCCGCCCGCGTTGCGGACGACCGCGGCATAGCTTCCGGCCTGGGTGCTCTGGACCGGGTTTAACTTGAGCGCGGCATTGGTCTCGCCCGGCAAATCGCTGCCATTGAATCTCCACTGATAACTCAACGGCGCGGTCCCCGTCGCCTCGACCGTAAACGTCACCGACTCGCCGGCTGACGCGGTCTGACTTTGCGGATGGACGGTGATGGCTGGCGGAGTGGCCGCCACCGGCAGGGTGTACTCGATGACCAGGATCGGGGCGGTTCCCGGGTCCTCGCTGGAACCGAAGCGACGGGCTGTTCCCGGCGTGTTTTCGGATTGGCTGATCAGAATCCATCCGAAATTCGAAGCCGGGTTGACCAGCCAGGCTTGCACATCGGCCACCAAATCGGGGGTGGAGGCAAATGTGGAATTGCCCACCCCGGCCACGAGTCGCGATGCGCTCGTTTTGGCGGCGTAATCGGCGGGGGCCGCAGCCCCGGGCGCACTCCACCGGGTTGCTGGAAAAATCCGCGCGTTCCACGTCGCTTCCCCGGCCGTCGCCGGATCGCCGATGGTGCCCGTCTTGGTGCCTTCGCCCCAATCTTGCAGAACCCGATGAAGCCCAAAAGTGGACGCCACCCCGGAGGGCGGCGCTTTCGTCACTCGCATGGTCAGCGTCACCGCGGTGATGGTCGCATTCGCCGGCACTTCCCCGGTCAGAACAAATTGGATCAAGGCCCGGCTCTTCAACCCTTTTTCGGTCGTGCCCGAGGCCAGGTCGCTGGCCCCAAGGTTGCCATCGGGAGTCGTCTCGAAGAGCGAGGTATCCGCCACGGACGTTAGCGTGACGGTTGCGGCCAAGCCACCGATGGAAGCGGATTGGAGGAGAAGGGCGAAAAGGAGGGCTCGATTAATCATAGTGAGTCTAACGGATACTACAATCGGTCGTATGGATCAGGCTGTTACGCTGGACTTCGTTCTAACCGAAGTCATTTGATTCGCGAGATACGATCATGGAATCCGCGGCAGGGCAAGCCGCGAAACTCGATAGACCGGATTACTTCCAAGCGTTCTCCAGGAATCGGATGAAGTTGCCGT
>CAYHFE010000286.1:0-9623 GCA_964355375.1 uncultured Verrucomicrobiota bacterium | reverse complement strand
GGGGACCGTGGGCGAGACAGTTTCCCCATTGTTCGCCTTTTTCTTGGATTTCATCGGAGCCCGGAGATTACGGCTTCGCGTTCAAACCCTCCGCTTTGGCCAGGGTGCGCTGTCGGTCGCCAAAGCAATCACTCTCCTTCTCCATCCAATTCTGCCGCACGCATCTCAGCGACTTCTTTGGCCGAGAAAACGCGGTCGCCCCAAGTTTTCTTCAATTGCGCCATAATGTCCGGCTTCTTGAACGGGCGCAGGTCGTCCGGCAGGGACAGCAGCGGGCGCGTAAGAGCTTTTCCGGTCTTCGGGTTATCCACGGATTGGTCCTGCGAAATCCCGGCCTCCCCGCACGGGAAGTCGTACCAAAAACCTCGGTCGGTAGCGATTCTTCGTTTTCGCTGGAGTTTCATCTTCAGGCTTTGGCCAACGCCTTGACGCAATAGCTGTTAAGACTCTCGCCGGTAGCAAGGGCTTTCAGTGCCAAGCGGTGGTGCATCGCGGGTTCGAGCCTGAGCACAAACTTGCCGCTGAATTTCTTGCTGTCATGTTCCGGCAATGACGTTCCATCCTTTTCCAGAATCTCAATCCATTCCTCCACGATTTGACAGAGTTCGGCGTACACCTTCGCCTCGTCTTTTCCGTGGCAACCACCCATGAACAATGTGGGACAGCGGCCAATAAACAACTGGTCTTCGTCGCTCCACTCAACAAATTTGACGAACCGAGCCGCCCGTTGTTTGATTTCTTTTTTCGTCATAAGCTCTCTTCTCTGGTTAGCTCCAAGGCGTTTCGCACATCTTTCTCCTGGTAGTGGTGAGCATCCTCTCCTGGGCCTCCACTCAGGGTTAACTGAGCGCCATTCCGATGTTTAAATTTCCGGTGACTACCCTTGCCGCCTTGATTCACAAATCCCGCCTTTTCTAAATCGGCAATCAGTTGGCGAACCTTGCGCGGCATGTCAGTATCAAACCGGTATCATGAGTGTTTATCCCTGTCAACGCTGTTCAAGGATGTTCAACATGCCTTGTCCCCGCTTAGCCCGCCGTTGTCACGTCCGGCAGCTTGCGGATGGAATCGATCGTGTCTTTCGCGCTCAGGGACGGCAACTTGCTGACTGCGGCCCTGAGCGTATCCAATTCGTGGTGGGTGTAGCCGCGATAAACGGATTCCGTCGTGTGGCCGGTCAGTTTCATGCGCAGCTCTGGGATCACTCCAGCGTTGGCCAGCGCGGACGTGAACGAGTGCCGCAATGCATGGAACGTGCGCCGTGAAATCTTGCGCATGCCCCCGCCCTGCACGGTCTGCAAATCCAGACCGGACTTGCGCACGATCCTTTTGAAGCCTTCGGAAAGGCCATGTCGTCCACCCGGCTTGAGTTCGGCCATGTGCGGCATAATGTAACGGTCCGGCTTGTCGGTCCCAGCCAACCCGTCCAGGTGGGTGAGTAGGTCGGGATGGAGCGGCAAGGCGAGCTTGTGTCCAGTTTTGGCCTGTCTGAAAGTCAGGGTGGCGACCGTCAAGTCCACGTTCTCCCATTCCATCCGGCAGCAATCCGACAGGCGGGCGCCGGAGTAGTAGCCGAGGAGAATCAGCGTCTTCCATTCGCCCTCCGCAGTGTCCACCAGCATCTTGACCTCCGGTCCCGTAAAACTCCCGCGTTCCACGGAATCCTGTTCCGGCAGCTCTGCCGCCTCGGCTGGATTGATCGCTATCAGACCTTCTCGACGCGCTTGATTCAGCGCCGTGCGGAGAATTTTGCCGTCGAGTTGGACTGTGGTCGGCGAGCAGCCGCCTTTCGTGCGTTTGGTAAGGAAGCTTTGAACGTCCCTCGTCGAAAGCGAAGTTAGCGACCGATTCGCCTTGTCGCCAAGGTGGGTCAAGAACTCCTCGACGATCTGGCCGTAGCGGACGGCAGTCGATGCGGATTTCCGAGCCTCCTTACCCGCCATCCATTCACGCATCCAGGCGGCGATTGAGTGGTTTCGTAGAACCTCGCCCGTCGAGGCTCGTTCCATGATTCCCTCCAAGATCTTTCGAGCTTGAGATTCAGTGAGGGTGCCTGCACCGGCCTGCTTCTCTGCTCGCTCGCATTCCAGGGCAAATGCCAGTGCTTTGGTTCGTTCGGTCTGCTTTGTGGACCGGAGGATGAGATTGCCATGAACATCCCGCCAGGCGGCGTGCCAGAATTTTGAGGCGGGGCGACGATGAACGCTTGCCATAGACTGCTAACGTACTGCTAACGTGCAAGGCTGTCAAAGGTGTCCACTCATGTCATATTTCCCAGCAAATCCGCACTTTTCGAGAGCGGAATCGAAGCGTCGGTTCGATTCCGACCCTCGCCTCCAATCAGTTTTCCTGGGTTTTTCGAGGATTTTGCGAGGCTCGACCTCCAAAATACCGTTAACTGTCAGTAAAAACGTCAGTAAACGGCATACTCCCGACCACTCCGGGTCAACTCGGCTATGCCTGCGGCATACCCGCTAACGGAGGTGAGGGCGATGGCCCCACGCTTTGTAACCAAACCGGTTATGAAGCAAAAATTCCGACTTTTCCGACGCGGGAAAACTTTCTGGTGCGAGGACACCGAGAACGGTCGCCAGCAAACGTTGGGCACCAAAAACAAGGCCGACGCCGTCCGCCTGCTCCATGGGCGCAACGAGGCCCACTCCGTGCCCTTCGTGAACCTCCAGATGGCGCGGGCCTACATGATGGCCGCCGACCCCAAGGCGCCCACCCGAACCTGGCGGGACGTTTTCGAGGAGATCATCAAGCTCAAGCACGGCGAGACCCAGCGCCGCTGGCGCATCGCGGCGAAGGACAAGGCGCTCCCCGAAATCCTCAAGCGGCCCCTCATCGAGACCCGCGCGGAACATCTCCTCCGCGCCATGGAAATCGGGAAGGTCTCGACGAACGTCTACCTCCGCCGCGTCCACAACTTCGCCTTGGACATGAGCTGGCTGCCGGCCCCGATCATTCCCAAGCGCCAGTGGCCAACCATTCGCCACCGCGAGCGCCGGGCCATCACCTTCGAGGAACACCAGAAGATCCTCGCCCGCGAATTGAACCCGGAGCGGAAGGCGTTTTACGAACTGGCCTGGCACATCGGCGCGTCTCAGTCCGACATCGCCTTCCTCCAGACCGAGGACATCGACTGGGGCCAGCGCGTGATCAGCTACCAGCGCAAAAAGACCGGGGAATACGCCCTGATCCGTTTCGATGCGGAGGTCGAACGTATCCTGCGCGGCTTGCCCAAGGACGGACCGCTGTTCCCCTACCTGCGAACGGTCCGTCCTGGGGACCGGGCCACCGAGTTCATGCAACGGACCCGCGCGCTGGAAATGAAGGGGGTCTCGCTTCATTCCTACCGCTACGCGTGGGCGGAACGGGCTCGTCGTTGCGGCTATCCCGAACGCTTCGCGCAAGAAGCGCTCGGGCACAACAGCAAGGCGGTCCATCGCGCCTACGCTCGCAAGGCCCAAGTGGTCGTGCCACCGCTCTCGGCTTACGAATCGCAGCAGGCCAGCGACCTCAGCCGCCAAATCCGGTTTCCGGGACCGGTGCTCGCCAGCCCTGAACCGGCTCCGCTGCCCGAGGCAAAGGTCCTGACCACGGCATGAGACCAGTGACCTATTTGAGGAGTCTTCCTCGCGAGGCTGGAATTCTTCAGCACGAGCGCTTCCGCCTAATGCAGGCCGATTGCGAATCGCGAGTTCAGCGTCCAAATCCGTCGGTCAACTCGCGCGCTTGTCGTTCAAACTTGTCCGGGGCCGAACGCTTCAGCTTCGCGAGGTTCTGCAACTTCCAGCGAATGGCGGGCAGCTCGGACAAATGACGGCAACGCATCGCTTCCCACGGCGGTTCGCCGCGCACCAGCCCGAGCAGGAACTGGCGGTGGTTGTCGGTGAGTCGGGAACGCAATTCCTGGCGAAGGCGCTGCCGTGCCTCGACGAGCGCCGCGAGCTCGACCGGAATCCGAGCCATGCCCTGGAATTCGTTCTCGAACGTCATCGCGAGTTCCTGGTCCCGCGAAAAAAGAACTTCATGCACCGGACGGTTATGCCCGGCGAGGTAGGCGACAAAGCATTCGACCATTTCGTCCGTGAGTCCACCGCCCTCGAAGAGACAATGCACGTCGAACAAGTCTCGCGGGTGCTGTCGGTCCAAGGCGGCGACCAGTTTGCCGCCGTAGAGTTCCGCCGTGGCGAGCACCGGAGCTTCCACCTCGGTGGTAAACAGGCGGCGGCTCTCCGGCGTCAGCGCCACCGTTCGCACCGGCATGAGCGTCCCTCGGAACACATGGTTCACTTCGACTTTCACTTGTTGGCGTCCGCGACGAAGAAACAGTTTCGATTCGTCGCCCTGCGCGCGGACCGGCGACTCGGCTTGGATCCCTCGGCGGTTCAATTCATTTCGGGCGACCTCCAAGGCCGCGCCAATCAGGCGCAGCGCCGCTTCCCGCGAGGCCGTGTGGTCGGCGAAGACCACGTCGATATCGACGGACAGACGCGGCAGATCCTGCACAAACAGGTTGATGGCCGTTCCGCCCTTCATGGCGAACCGAGATTCCTTGAACAGGACCGGAATCGCTTCGAGCAGCAGGCGGACGGCCTCGATGTAGGTGGCGTTCATCAGGAGGAGAGGCTGAGTCGGGTTCCGCTTTTAAGCCGCGCCGACCATCGGCCACCGTTCATGTGCTTCAATGCTGCGCTGCGGGCCGTCTCGGCCCACGGGAGCTGAAGCTCTTCGGCCCAATGAACGCAGAGCCGCGCCGCTTTGACGCGCTGGCAGTGCTTCAGCAGATGGGAAAGCACCTCCGGACGCAGTGAGCGCACACCTTCCATGATGTTTCGCGCTTCCTCGACGCCTTGATGGATGCCCACCTCACTGAGCATTTCGAGCAGCGCGCGCTCGGGGACGGAGACCGGCACGCCGTTGGGCTGTTCCGGCAGTGGCTCCAAACCCGTTCCTGCCGGCAGGCCCGAGGCGAACGGTGTGCGGGTGGTGTAGCGGGCGGGAAAGCGTTGCGTGAACCAATCCGGGAGGCGGACGTTGCGTTGTCCCCACAGCCAAAGCGGTTCCAGGGCCGGAACATTGTGCCCGAAGCCCCGCCAGGCGAGCGCGGTCTTGCCTCCGACATGGAACCCTTCGACATGGCGCTCCAGAAACCTCAGACAGTCGGCTTCGCGCAGCTCATCGTTGGGAAACCGGAACACTCCACGGCCCAACCGGCTCAACCAACCGGACTTCAGATAGTGGTGGGCCAAGGCTGGCGAGACTCCAAGCGCCGCCAGTTGGGCGGTCTCCACTGGAGCGCCCCGGGGCACTTCCGTCTGCAACCGACGGAGCAGGTTGTGTCTTGCACCTAAAGCCATGCTTTAACTGTAGCACACAGACTATGCGTTCTGCAACTCCTCAATGAGACGCTCACCCACCGGGTTCAACCCCTTCCGCATCGGCGACGCCCGCCGACGGGGCCCCAGTCGCACGGTGGAGGCCGCGACCGAGGGTGCGCTTCGCTTCGGCCCCCACCGGCTCTAGCCCCGTCGAAGACCGTCGCCTGAATTAAGCACAAGATGTCGTTACTTGTGAACATGTGCCGACACTTCGTAAGATATGCCGATGGCAACGCCGCACGATCAAAAGCTGAGCCGACTGTTTCACAAATCCGCGATCATCCGGACACGGGATCTCGCGCAGGTCGGATTGCCCCGGACCGCCCTGGAGGCCCCGCTGGCGGCCGGGGTGATTTCCCGGCTCAGCCGGGGCGTCTATGCTGTCACCGGGCATGACGTGTCCGAACACCACAGTTTGGCACAAGCGGCTGTCCGCGTCCCACGCGGGGTTGTCTGCCTTTTGTCGGCTCTCGTTTTCCACGAACTGACCACGCAATCCCCGCACGAAGTCTGGCTCGCCATCGACCGCAAGGCCCGTCTTCCGGCGGATGGTTATCCGCCGCTGCATGTCGTTCGTTTCGGAGGTGAGACTCTCAATGCCGGAACCGCCGTCCACCAGATCGACGGCATCCCGGTTCGGATCACCACCCCAGCCAAAACGGTCGCCGACTGTTTCAAATACCGGAACAAAATTGGCGGCACCGTCGCGGTTGAGGCGCTCCGAAAGGGTTGGGCCAAACGACGCTTCACGATGGACGACCTCTGAGCCATGGCTCGCGGCTGCCGAGTTCACAATGTCATTCGGCCCTACCTTGAGGCTCTGACGTAGGATCACGCTTCACGCGAGTTGAATGGGTGACCGCAGAGGCCGCACACAATGGGGCCGTCTGCGGCAGACTTCTTGCCGGTGTAAATCACCCGGTCACAGTGGCAAACCAGCCGGCAACGGCCGGGGTCAGGAAGCGGCCGCGACCTGACCGGGGGCATGTCACCGCGCCTCGCTGTTCCCAAGGGAAGTTCGCGCTTGAGGATGGCCAAGACCGACTGGTAGCGATCCGGCACCTTCTCCCCCTGCCAATCGGTGTCGCAAAACCCATACCGGGTGTTCCGAAAAGTGCATTGCAGCCCCAGTTCGAGACAGCAATCGCGAAACTCTTTGGTGTGGTAGTAACGGCAGTAGCCGATGCCCGGGTTGCCACTCCGTTGGTTGAGGAGCGCGTGGGCCGCTTCGTGCAGCATCGTCGATAAAAGGTCCTCCGGAGATTCGAATAACTGCGGGCTGATGGCGATTTCGTGGGCATTCCTCGTCTTGAGGTAATGCCAGGACGAACGGGCAAAGTGGCCGAGGCGCCTGCGTCCAGCGGCGCTCAGGGAAATGAAGACCACCGTAGGAAGGCTTTTCACGATTCCCTGAAGCTCGGACCAGCCCGATTCAAGGGCCTGGACGCCTCGGGAGCCTCGATCATGGATGCGAACTCGGCTCATTACTTCACATAGTATGTGAAGTTCTGTCAGCGTGCAATCGTGTTCGATTATTCAGCGAGCCCGAGTCGCAGTGCTTTTAGCGAGCAGATGATCCTCGTGCCGAATTCTGTCCCGGCCGCGCAGGCACGCAGCATCCGTGCGCGAGAGTCTTGCCGTATTCCGTCGTTTTCCACGAAGTCGGTCACGAGGCCCGGCCAGAGACAGACCACAAAATGAAAGCCGCGAAGGAAAAACGGCGGCAAACCCCACTTGGAGGATGCTGTTGGGTCACCTCGATATGGTAGAGGACATCCGCGCCTTGAATCTATGGCAGAGTTCCATGCGCAGAGGTCGATTTGCCGCCGACAAGGTAGCCGTCGACAAGGTTCCGCAAATGCTTGAGGGATTCTATCTGAGGTAGCCTACACCAATGAAGAATCACCCACCAAGACTCGTCGCTTTTGCCAAGTGACCAATTAGGCCCCACCCCAGTCTGTGATGTCAAAGCAGGAAGGCACCTTTTGTTTGGAAACGGCCCTCGTCGTCGGGCTCCTTTTGGGCCCCTCCTCGGACTGGGTCTTGTCCCGGTTTCGCCGGGACGGCATGAATGCGCATCGGCGATGCGATCCGGTCCGCCTCCGCTCTCGGTGTAAAGGTAATCCTCGCCCTGCGGGACGCGCCGAAAACGGCGCTCTCTGTCCACCTTGACATCTTCGCTGCGGGTCCCGGTCACGAACCCTCCGGGCTCGTGAAGTGGTCGGCCCGTTGGCGGGCCGGCAGAAGGAAGAAGTATTCCGAAAGAGCGGGAGGAGTTCGTGAAAGGCAAAACTCCTCCCGCTCTTCCGGGAAATTCTTTTCGGGAAGCAGGAGGCGAAACTGAAGGAGAATACCATGGAATCGAAAACAAGAACCTTTTGCCTGGGCCAGACGGTGGCGACACCAAACGCTTTGGACCGGCTTGATCCGCAGGACGTGCGCGAAGCGCTTGCGCGTCACGCCTCCTGTGACTGGGGGGATTGCTCCAAGGAGGATGCGGATGAGAACGAATTCGCCCTCGACCGCTGCTTGCGACTCTTCTCGGTCTATCGCGACCGCAACAGCACCAAGTTTTGGATCATTACCGAGGCGGACCGCTCGGCCACCACGATCTTGCTGCCGGAAGATTACTGACGGCCTGGGCCGGGGCGCGCACCCGTCTCGGCCTGCTGGCGTTCATGCGACCGAGTAAACACGAAAGCAATGCGGTCAAACGGATGGTCGGTGCGCCTTTGAATGTTCGCTTTGCGACGGCGAGTGCGGGTTGGGACTGAGGCAGTAGGCCCACAGCTTCTGCACCATTCCTTTGATCAGGTCGCGGGCGCCCGGAATTTCAGGATTCAGGGCTTTGCAATAACTGTTGGCATGGAGCCGCGCCTGGTGCAGCACGTCGGTGACTTCGCCTGCGCCAAATCCCCGCATCTCAGCCTGTCGCTTCCATTGGGTGAACAAGTCTCCGCTGGTGAAGACCAGTTTTCCTTCTTTGGCGGCGGTTCCGGCGATCAGCGGATCTTGCGCCAACGGCTTGAACAATCCCTTTGGCACCTGGGCGGTAGGAGCGCCAACGCTGCCAAACGCATGAACCGCCCGGGGCACGAATTCGCACAAGTAGGCCTGATTTAGGCGGACCCCGCACTCGGAGATGACCCGCGCGGGAAACGTCATCACGCTGCCATCGTCGCGGAGATGTCCATGCGGCACGATGACTGTCGAGCGCAGGCCAGGGACCTGACCTTCGCCGGTCCCAGATTGGAAGCTGGCAAAGACCGCACCCACGCGGTCTGTCGCCTCGAATCCAGCGGCGCGACGAACCACTTGATCCAGTTGTTCCACTGTTTCCTTTGCTGCGGTTGCGTGGGTGAACTCCGCCAAATGGCGAATCTCATCGTTGCCCACCGCCCAAAGAGAGTTGTGGCGCCAATCCAGATCGAAGGTGATCTTCCAGCCCACGGGTTTGTCCGACGGGCGCCAATCTCCACCGGCCTGCGATGTGCCGTTTGGCGACCTTCCCAGCAGCAGATGATCCAGCACGGCCTTGTCGACCGGTCCCTTGAGTCCCAGTCGCTGGGACTCAAGGCCCTCCCATGTTCCGGGTTGGCCCAGTTGTTGAGAGGCAAACTCCGGTGTGAAGAACGCCTGCGTGGTTTTCTCGACCTCCGCCGCTCCGATTGGGCTGATGTTGACTCTCATGGCTCGCGGGCGATGGATTGCAGGTCGATGCGGAGCCAGTGTTCGCTTCGTGCCCGGCGGTAGGCGTCGACTCCGCCATTGCCTCGCACAGCAGGAAAGGTGAAAGCGATGCGATATTCCCGCCCCCGGCGCAAAACACGGACTTCCCCTTGAGCGGGGCCACGACCGGAATATAGGTTGATCCACATTTCGGGCGGCAATTCGTCACCATCCAGCTCGACAGCCTCCCATGCGGCGCGCCAATCCCCAGTGGTCGAGGGTTGAGAGTGTCGAATGTCCCGGAAATAATGACCGCTGAGGGAGTTTGTTTTTTGAAACGACAACTCGACCCCGTCTCGTGGCACTCGCACGTAAATATCGAAATCGATCTCTCGCGATTCACCGGGCGCGGAACCCCAAACAGCGCCAATCAATGCTTTTCCGGGAGCAGGACGCGGCAGAACTTTGTCCCGGACGAGGTCGTTGGTCACCGTGATAATTATGGTCTTGGTCTAATTCCTTTCGGGTTTTCAGATGTGCGAGCGGAGGATTGAAAAACTCAGTGGG
>CAYHFE010000285.1:0-9649 GCA_964355375.1 uncultured Verrucomicrobiota bacterium | reverse complement strand
AGAGCCGGATGTAATCCCGGACCGGACCGCCCCACAGCTTGTGGCAGGGCACCTGGTGAATCTTGCCCAGAATATCCCACAAGGCGATGTCGATTCCGCTAATGGCGGTGCTGCGGACGATGTTGTTCCCGTGCCAGAAATGCTGGCGATACATCATCTGCCACAGATGTTCGATGCGGGTTGGATCTTCGCCGACCAAGAGGTGGGACAAATCCTCCAGCGCTCCGAGAATGGCGCGGGTATGCCATTCCAGAGTGGCCTCGCCCCAGCCCCAGAGCCCATCCTGGTCGGTCAGAACTTTGACAAAAATCCAGTTCCGCATGCGGGCGTGGCACACGTAGGATTTGATCGCCGTGATTTTCATGAACGCGAGAATCTGACCATTTGCCGGCCGGCCTGTAAACGAACAAAATGAGACGAGCCGAAACCCATCGCGATCCCAAGACCCGTCCTTGATTCTCGGACCGAGCTCCGCTATGAACGCGGCAAAGATCAACCAGGATACCCGACATGACCAATCGCGCCCGTCAGGAATATCGTTACGAGAAGCTCACTTGGCCGGAGATCAACGACGCCATTGAGTTGGCCAAAGTCTGCATCGTGCCGTGCGGCGCGGTCGAACAGCATGGTCCGCATCTGCCGCTCGACGTTGACTTGGTCTGCCCGACCGAGATCGCGCGCGGCGCCGGCCGACAGATTCCGGAGAAGATCCTGGTCCTGCCGACGGTTTGCTACGGTTACACCGGTCACGTCATGGATTTCCCGGGCACGATCAACAATGACTTCGAGCACTTTATCCATCACGTGCTCGATATCACCAAATCCCTCGCCTATCACGGGTTCAAGAAAATCCTGCTGCTCAATGGCCACGGTTCGAACATGCCCAATCTGGATCTGGTGGCGCGTCGCACCAACCTCGAAACCGACGCCGAATGTGTCCTGACTGCGTGGTGGAACCTTTTGACGGTGGACAAGGAATTCTTGCCGCGCTGGCGGCAGAGCAAATTCCCCGGCGGCTGTTCCCATGCCTGCGAGTTGGAGACCTCGCTCTATCTCTATCTCGATGGCGACAACGTGCGCCACGATCAGATCAAAAGCGGCACGATCAGCATCAATGACGAGAACAATCCGTTCAACTGGGTCGATCTCTTCGGCGCCGGACCCGCCCCTTTGATCTCCTGGACGAGTAGTTACTCCGAAACGGGTGTCCTCGGCGATGCCGCCTTGGCGACAACCGAGAAGGGCCGGGAAGCCTACGAGGAATGTATCCGCCAACTGGTGCGATTCATCGCTTACTTCAAAGACCGACCGGTCGATATGCGGCGTGACCAACACCGAGTCAAACCGACCATGCCGATGCCCTGGGGTCAACGGCCGGTTGGGTAAAGCTAAGCCGTATCCATGCGGTTCGGTTCAGAGTGGAACGGGCCACTTGCCCGTTCCTGTCGGCTACCAGCGCACAGGCTTTGTTGCCGGGAATCTCGCTGAAGTGAGTTCAATTGCCGGGCCAGACTCGGCGGCACGTTGCCGCCCAGGACGGGATGGCAGCCCGTTCCACCCATTTCAACCGCATACTTACGGCTCAGGTCGTGAGCGGGGAATCCCCACTTCGAGCGGGACCTCCAGGACTTCTCCGGCCCGGTCCACGACATGGCGCACGAACCCATTCCGTCGATCGACCAAGATGTTCTTCGGCGTGATCGGCTTCTCCGCAAGGGTGAAACCCATGATGATCAGCTCCTCGCCCTCCTTGATCAGGCGGGCGGCCGGCCCATTGATGCCGATGGTACCCGCGCCGCGTTCGCCCTTGATGACATAGGTCTCGAGCCGGGCGCCGGTCGTGGCGCTGACGACGAGCACCCGTTCCCCGGGCCACAAGCCGGCCAAATCCATCAGATCCTCATCGATGGTAATGCTGCCGACGTAATCCGGGTTGGCGCAAACGACGACGGCTTTCTGAATCTTCGAACTCAAAACCCATTTCATCGGGCTCCTGACTGTTGTTTCCTCTTCCCCGGGATCCAACCGTCGCAACGGTGGACCGGTGACCTCGTTCGTTATCACAAGGTTCGCACTTCTGGAAGGTACCGGCGGCCCATCTTCCGGTCAACGGTTTCCTCCCCGATCCCGAAATTCGCGACGAGGTTTCACCCGACGAGGTTCCGCCATTCAGCAGTTCTCATTTTGACTCAGGACGCTGTCCGTTCCACGCAGGTAGTCCCGGCTTCAGCCGGTTTTCACGTGGCGACCGGCTGAAGCCGGGACTACATACTTGTCAAAATGAGAACTGCTGTCCGCCATTGACCCGTCCTGGGGGCCGCGATAGTGTGGCCCCAATCTGCCGGCGTCACCCGCGTCCCAATCCGGATCCAGATTTTGAAGTGCCTGCCAATGTCATGGGTGCCCGTGTTGGCCGGCCGAGCTCGAGCCACGATCATTCCAAAGCCCACCCGCCATGCCGCACCTCCCTCAAGAACCGATCGCCATCATCGGCATGGGTTGCCGATTCCCCGGGAAGGCCAATGACCCCGAGGCTTACTGGGAGTTGCTTCGGATGGGCACGGAGGCCCTCGTGCAGGTCCCCTCGAACCGTTGGGACATCGACAGTTTTTTCGATCCCGATCGCGACGCGCCGGGCAAGATGATCCAACGGCAGGCGGGTTTCCTCGAGTTCCTCGATGATTTTGATCCGGAGTTCTTCGGGATTTCCCCGACGGAAGCGGCCAGCCTGGATCCCCAACACCGGCTTCTTCTTGAAGTCGGCTGGGAAGCGCTGGAGGACGCAGGAATATCTCCGGACCGCCTGGCCGAGAGCGCGACCGGCGTGTTCATCGGAATGAGCGGAACCGATTTTCGCGACGTCCTGATGAGACAAGGTCCGGAAAAGGCCGACGCTTATCTCGGAACCGGCATCGCCCCAAGCATGGCGTCGGGCCGGCTCTCTCATTTTCTTCGGCTGCTTGGACCATCCCTGACGGTGGATACGGCCTGTTCGTCGTCGTTGGTCGCAGTGCATCTGGCCTGCCAGAGTCTGCGCGAGAACGAATGCGACCTCGCCCTCGCGGGTGGAGTGAACCGAATCCTTTCGCCGGAATTGAGCATCAGCCTATCCAAGAATCGCCTGCTCTCACCCAGCGGGCGCTGCCGCTCTTTCTCGAGCGCGGCCGATGGATTCGTCCGCGGTGAAGGCGCCGGCATCATCGTCTTGAAGCGGCTCTCCGACGCCATCCAGCACCGCGACCCGATCGTGGCGCTGGTTCGCGGCACCGCCGTCAACCATGGGGGCCGGACCGCGGGATCCACCACGCCCAACGGAACCTCCCAACAGGCGGTCATCCGGAAGGCTCTGGAGAACGCGGGAGTGTCGCCCGAGGAGGTGGATTACATCGAAGCGCACGGCTTTGGAAGCCCACTGGGGGATCCGATCGAAGTGGGAGCCCTGGCGTCCGTCTATTGTCGGAATCGTTCAGCCGCGCAGCCCTTGTGGATCGGATCGGTCAAGGGCAACATCGGACACTTGGAGGCAGCCTCCGGAATCGCCGGGCTGATGAAGGCAGTGCTGGCCTTGCGTCACCGAACGATTCCTCCGCATTTGAACTTCGACGCCCCCAGCCCTCGCATCCCGTGGGAAATCATGCCGGTGGCGGTAGCGCCGGTCAGCCGGGATTGGCCCGAGTCCCGAAAGCCACGGCGCGCCGGAGTCAGCGCCTTCGGATTCAGCGGCACCAACGCCCACGTCATCCTGGAAGAACCGCCCCGCTCCGAACCGGATGAACTGGAAGGCGACCGCCCTTGGCAAGTCCTCACGCTCTCCGCCCGCACGGAGGGTGCGCTCCAGATACTGTGCCGCACTTTTCTCGAGTACCTCGCGCGCAGCCCAAACCACGAGTTCGGTCATGTTTGCCACACCCTGAACACCGGTCGAGCCGGGTTTGACCAGAAGTTATGCCTGGTGGTGGCGTCCCGAGAGGAAGCCATCCGCAAACTCCGCGATTACCTCGAGGGATGGAGCGTTGGCGATGTTTTTGCCGGCCATTTGGAACTGCTCCACGAGCCTCGCGTCGCCTTCTTGTTCAGTGGCGAAACGTCTCGCCTGCACGGACGGGGCGCGGAGTTGATCCGCAGCCTGCCGGTCTTTCGGGCGACAATGCAGGAGTGTGATCGGCTGGCCCGACCGTGGCTCGACGAATCTCTGCTCGAACTCCTCCATGGCGAGGGGGCCGAAGCCCGATTGCGGCGTCCCCGGGTGGCCTTTGCGGCTCTGTTCGCCCTCCAAGCCGCCCTCTGCCGTCTCTGGCGCGAGTGCGGAGTGGAGCCGGCCGCCGTCTTGGGACAAGGAATCGGCGAGTACGTCGCGGCCTGGGCGGCGGGAGTATTCTCCATGGAAGACGGGCTCAGGCTGGCCATCGAACAAGGCCGGCTCTGGGAAACTTTAGGACTGGACGCAACGCCACTCCAAGCCCCGGGCGTGGCGGCGAGCGGGGAAGCCTGGGCCGGCTTCGAGCGCACTCTCCAAGAGATCCACTTCTCCCCGCCGAACTGCCCTTGGGTGTCCGAAATGTCCGGCACGCGGGCGAGTGCGACTCCGGTGACATCGGGCTATTGGGTGGCGCGGCTCACCGCGCCGAGTCAATTCGAGGAGGGGCTGGCCCGACTCTGTGAAAAGCAGTTCAGCCAGTTTCTCGAACTGGGCCCGGGCGACGAAATCTGCCGAATCGTCAAGGAGCGTTTCTCCGCAACGGCACCGCCCGCCTGGCCCAGTCTCGGCCCCAGCGAGGGCGAATGGCTGACCCTGTTGCGCAGCGCGGCGGCCCTGGAGGCGCATGGATTGAAGCTCGATTGGGAGAAGCTGGACCGTCCCTTGGGATATCGCCGGATGAATGGCCTTCCGCACTCGCCGTTCCTCCGCCATCGCTGTTGGCCCGACCTCACGAACACCGCCCACCCTTCGGCGCCGATCAGAGCCTGCGCCCATCCTTTGCTCGAACGGGTCATTCGCTCGCCCCTCGCGACGTCCATCCTCTTTGAATCAGACTTTCACGAGAAATCCACGCCGCTCCTGAAGGATTACCGGCTCTTGGGCGAGACGGTGGTGCCGGCGGCCTGCCAACTTTCGCTGCTTCTCGGGGCCGCGACTCATCTGATTCACGGCTCACCGTTGGAGTTCTCCAACGTGGTCTTCCACCGATGCCTGTCGTTGCCCAGCGGACAAATGCGGCGCGTCCAGGTGACCATCGACGCTCCCGAAATCAGCGCGGCGGCATTCAAACTCAGCAGCCTGAGTGGAGATCAAGACGAAGGCGTCACGCACACCACCGGAGAATGGGGGGTCGCTGCTCGCATCGTCGCCGGAAAACCGCCCTGGAGCGAGGAGCCGATCGCGGTTTCCTGGGATCGATTCCCCTCTGAAATCTCCGCGGCGGAATGGTACGGCTCGAAACGTCTGGAGCCGATCCAAACCGGCCGGCCCTACCGCTGGTTGGAAGCGGCGCGAATTTCCGGCCCCGACGGCGTGGCCAAGATTTCCACCCCGGCTGGCAGCCATGATCTCGAACGCTTTCAGCTTCACCCTGGTCTCATCGACGCGTGTTTCGCCCTGTTGACGGCGACGGCCGAGGTCGGTGCCGGCCAAGTGTTTCTTCCTGCCAGCCTGGAGCGGCTGCGTTTCTACGGACCCGCCGGCGGCAAAGTGTTCTGGGCTGAGGCACGCGGCCGCGAGAAGGACCAGACCGCCACGCGCTTGGTCGGCGATGTTCGCTTAATCGACGGCGAGGGCCGGCTTGTCGCCGAAATGATCGGCCTCGAGCTTCGCCTGGATGATCGCGCTCGGCGGGCTCGCGGGCGACCCACGGAATTGGGCAACTGGTTTTACGAGACACGTTGGCTGGTCCGCCCCCGGATCGTCGCCCCCTCACCCGAAACCCTCTCCGGCACCTGGCTGATTCTCTCCGACGATTCAGGGAAAGGTTCGCGGCTGGCCGGGCTTCTCGAAGCCCGGGGAGCGCGCTGTGTTCTCGTTTCTCTCGGGCGAGGATTTGAGGCGCGGTCGCGCACTCGCTTCGAAGTGGATCCGCGCGCCATCGCCGATTTCCGTCGCGTCCTGGAGGAATCGTCCGATCGAAATCACCCGCTCCGCGGCGCGGTCCATTGGGCGAGCGGGTCTCCAGGCCAGTCCGGAGGCGACCTGTCGGCCCATCTGGCGCAGTCCATCGCGCGGTGCGGGGCGAGTTTGCTCCATTTGGTGCAGGCCTTGGCCCATTCCCAATCGCAGGCGCCCCCATCCCTCGTCATCGTCACTCAAGGTTCGCAGCAGGTGAACGAAGGTCCGGTCGATCCCGTCGCGGCCCTGACCTGGGGCTTGGCTCAGAACATAATCCTCGAGCATCCGGATTGGCGCTGCGCTCGGTTCGATCTGGACCCGGCCGAATCGGGCGACGCCCTGCCCAGGTTGGCGGCGGAACTGGAGTCGCTCGATGCCGAGGAACGGATCGCCTGGCGCGGGGGCCAACGACTGATCGCCCGGCTCGTGCGCCGGGATTTAAGAATGGACGAACGACGACCAGTTCTGCGTCCGGACGGCGCCTACCTCGTTTGCGGCGGCCTCGGCGCGGGCGGGCCGTGGGTCGCAGAATGGATGGTTTCCCGAGGTGCCAAGCATTTAGTCCTCTGTGGGCGCAACGAGGCCTCGACCCGGGTCAAAGAAGTGGTCGCCCGGCTGGCGGCATCGGGCGCGAATGTCCAGATCCGCCGCGCGGACGTGACACGTCGGGACGAGCTCAAAGGATTAATCGACGAAGCCAAGACCGGCCGAAAGTTGCGAGGCATTATCCACGCCGCGGAGGTGCGCGACGATGGACTGCTGCAACACCAGACCTGGGACCAGTTTCAAAGGGTTCTCGAAGCCAAAACGGTCGGATTGGTTCTGCTTCACGAATTGACCCGCCTTCTGCCCCTCGACTTCTTGGTCGGATTCTCGTCGCTGGACTCCTTGTTCCCCGTGCCGGGAAAAGGGATGGCCGCCGCCGCCCACGCTTTTGTCGATGCCTTCATGGGCTGGCGTCGCGCCCAAGGCTTGCCGGGGCTGAGCATCAATTGGGGGCCGTGGGACAGTTCTGGTCCGGCGATGAGATCGAGGGTTCACGACCTGGCCCGAGAGGCCCGCATTGGCTTGCACGGCATGGCCAAGGATGACGGCCTGCGAATCCTCGACGCCCTCATCCAGGACCCTCCGGTGCAGGTGGGAGTCATGGATATGGATTGGGAACGTTACCTCCGCATTCTGCCTAACCCGGGCAGCAGGATCTTCCTCGAGACGTTGCCCCATTCCCATCCATCGCCTGAGCCGCACCGGCCGGGAGCAGGCCCCACTTGAGCCGACCGACGGGCCGCTCAGCCTTTCGGCGTCTGGGCCAAGTTCTGATTCTGGGCGCCATCGATCTGTTCACTACTATGGCATCACGAGCTCACAATTCGGACACCAGCCAAACCCATCTCCGAGTTTCCGGGGAACAACTCGACCTCAAGTTCACCTTCGATCTCGCGGCCCTGACCCGGAGAAGAGCGAGTCTCCTCGCGTCGCCTCCTCCATTTATTACAGACTCGGAGTGAATGTTCCGACTGAAGTTTTCGCTTTTTCGCCGGTCCCATTTTCACTAGCGTTCGGCATGCGCGATCAATCGCTGAAATTTCTCCAGACCCTGATCAACACCCCCAGTCCCTCCGGACACGAGGCGCGAGGCCAGCGGGTCTGGCTCAATTACGTCCAGGAATACGCCGATGAAACTTTCACCGACGCCCACGGGAATGCCGTCGCCATCTTGAACAAGGGCGGCTCCCCTCGCCTCATGTTGGCCGCCCACGCCGATGAAATCGCGCTGGCCGTGAATTACATCGACCCCGACGGGTTCATCTACGTGCGCAAACTCGGGGGCGTTGATCCGGCGATCACCAAGGCTCAGCGCGTGACCATTCACTCGGCCGACGGCCCGGTGCTCGGCGTGGTGGGCAACGTGGCGCCCCATCTCACTCACGACGACAAGGATCGCAAGCCCCCGAAGATCCATGACCTGTTCATCGACATCGGTGTGAAGAATCGGAAGGAGGCGGAGAAACTCCTGCGGGTCGGTGACCCGATCACCCTGAACGACCAGTTTGAATTGCTCCGCAACGACCTGGCCGTGGCGCGCGCCTTCGACAACCGGATCGGCACCTTTGCCGTGGCCGAAGCCCTGCGCCTGCTCGTTGCCCAGCGCGATCAACTCCATGCCGAAGTCTGCGCCGTCTCCAACATCATGGAGGAGGTCGGATTGTTCGGCGCCCGGCAGATCGCCTACTCACTCAAGCCGGACATCGCCGTGGTCGTCGATGTCACGCACGCGACGGATTACCCCACCGTCAGCAAGATCCAGCATGGCGACGTCAAGATCGGCAAGGGCCCGACCCTGACGCACGGCGGCTGCAATCATCCGGAAATCGTGGCCCGACTTGAAGAGGTGGCGCGCCAGCAGAAAATCAAGATTCAACACGAGGCCATGTCGGCGACGTCCGGGACCGACACCGACGCGATTTTCTGGACTCGCGGCGGCATCCCGAGCGCCCTCATCAGCCTGCCCAATCGCTACATGCATTCCCCGGTGGAACTCGTCAGCCTGAAGGACCTCAAGCACATCCCCGAACTGATGGTTGCGTTCGCTCTCTCGTTGAGCGTCGGCGAACAGTTCAAGGTGAAAATTTAGTCAGCGAGCGAGAGCCGGTTTCTGCGAGGAGGATGGCCGGAGCTCGGTTCGCCCCTGCGGACGACCCAAACCCGGTCGGGGCGACCCTCCCCTCGATCCAGAGAGGGAAATCGTGACGCCTTTCTGAAACAGCACCTTGACGAGCAAGCCGTAGAGTTCCTCCATTGACTGCACGTTGGTGAAGATCTGGTTCTTCAATCCCAATTCAACCTCGCTGACTTGGGCGGGCTGTTTCAGACTGCCATACCGGATCTTTCCCAGAGTCACGTTCAGCGTCTCAATCCCGCCGAATTCCGCACTCCCGCCCCGTCCGGGCGTGGTCATCACTTTCTCCAATTCCCCCAGCCAATCGCTCACGTTCGTTCGCCCCGCCTGATCCTCGACGATGTTGAGCTCCCGAATATGCAGCCGGACGAGTTTGAATCGCAGCTTCCGCGACGCCAGCGCGGACGCATCGCACTCCAAATGCAATTCCGGAACGTCGAGCAACGGCGATCCGCCGAACTCAGCGCGGTTGTAGAGCCGGAAATCTTCCACCGTGAGAGTGGGACTGAACACGCCGACCTCCAACTTGCCCAAGCGAGCGTCCATTCCGGTTTGCCGGCGAATCCGGGCTTCCGCGTAGGATTTGAGGAGGGTGTCCTTGAGCAACAACAACGCCACCACCAAGACCACGATCACCAGGAACAGTCGAAACGCCCAGCGAAAGAGAAATCTCATCGCGCCTTGATAACACGCGTCCCGCGCTCCGACAACCCCGAGTTGCCGGCGCACAGCCGGATTGCGACGCGTAACGCGGACGTTTCATGGAGAGGGAACACCTCCAACGATTGAACGTGCATCGTGGCCATGAACCTGAAGGTGCCCGATGCGTCGCGCCAGCGTCTTGGAGTGCGCCGGCCCTCCGGCGCTTT
>CAYHFE010000284.1:0-9665 GCA_964355375.1 uncultured Verrucomicrobiota bacterium | reverse complement strand
CTTCTCGTAGGTCTGGCCACTCATGCCGACAGCGGAACCGACGGCGCCGCGGGTGTCGCCTTTCTGACCCTCCGGTAATTTACCGGTGGGTTTCTTCCCGGATTTCTCACGCTTCTCAGCTTCCGGCTTGAGCAGCTTTTCCAACCGCCCACCCAGCGCCACCGCCTCAGTCGGGCAGAAGTCCTTCCGGCAGGTGTTCTCGTCCCGGACCGCTATCACCCGCCAGGATGCCCGCCATTTCACTCAGGATTCGATTTGGGTGGTTTTAATGATCCAGTCGGAGCCTCCCCAGTTGTCCTGCGTCCAGTCGAACCTTATTGTGCGCCAGGATGCCCAAAATTCGAGCCACGTTTCCCGTGGGACGGCGTTTTGAGAAGGGATGGCAGGAAGTGGGGAGAAGGCGGCACGACCTGCGTCGAGCGTGGGCCGATTCCGGACCATTCAGCAAAGTCAACACCCACGCTCCGCCTGGCGTCCATTCAGCCAACTTTGCCCGTCTGTGAACGAGGCTGAACACTCCTGCACTTGTTATACCAAAACGTTATACCGAGAACCATTCCCGGTTGCAGAACGTGCGCACTACCTAGGTTTTATTGGTGTTTTGTGAAGTGGAGCGGGCGATGGGAATCGAACCCACGTGGCCAGATTGGAAGTCTGGAACTCTACCATTGAGCTACGCCCGCAACGCCCGATATACTAATGCCCGCGCTTGCCTTGTCAATTCACGTCCGTAATATCCTTCTCACTGATGAATTCATTGCTTTTCACCGGCGGCCGGCTGATCGATCCCGCCAACCGCATCGATTCCATTTCCGACCTCCTGGTGACCGAGGGGAAAATCACCGTGATCGGACCCGAGGCCGCGCGCCGGGCCGATCCGGAAACCCAGCGAATCGATCTCTCCGGCTTGATCGTTTGTCCGGGTTTGATCGACTCGCACGTGCACCTGCGCGAACCCGGCCAGTCGGCCAAGGAAACCATGGCCGCCGGCACGGCGGCCGCGGCCCGCGGCGGGTTCACGGCCGTGGTCTGCATGCCCAACACCTCGCCTTCAATCGACAACGCCGGCACGGTGGCGTGGATCCGGGAAAAGGCCACCCGCGAGGGCGTGGTTCATGTCTATGTCACCGGCGCGATCACGCGGAATATCAGCGGCGAAGAGCTGGCCCCGATTGGTTCACTGAAGCAGGGCGGCGTGGTGGCGATCACCGATGATGGACATTGCGTGCAGAATCACGACCTGATGCGTCGCGCCCTCGAGTACGTGCGGATGTTTGACCTGCCCGTGCTCGATCATTGTCAGGATTACTCGCTCGTCACCGACGGAGTCATGCACGAAGGCTACTGGAGCACGATCTTGGGATTGAAGGGCTGGCCCGCCGCGGGTGAGGAATTGGTCGTCTCCCGAAACATCGTCCTGGCGGAACTGACCGGCGCGCAAGTTCATTGCCAACATTTGAGCTCGGCCGGCAGCGTGCGCATGTTGCGCGAAGCCAAACAGCGCGGCGTCAACATCTCGGGCGAAGCGTGCCCGCACCATTTCACGCTCACGGATGCGGCCATCGCCGGCAGCGCGGAGTTTTGGTCTTCGGATGGAAAAGGGCTGTTCTATCCGCCCGGGGCCGGCGCGGAGCGTCCGTCCTGGCCGCAGTTCGACACCAATTTCAAAATGAACCCGCCGCTCCGATCGGCCCAGGATCGGGAAGCCATTTTGCAGGGCCTGGTCGATGGCACATTGGAGATCATCGGCAGCGACCACGCGCCCCATTGCGATTTCGAAAAGGAAGTCGAGTTTGATTATGCCCCGTTTGGCATTACGGGATTGGAAACCGAATTGGCGCTCACCCTCATGCAGCTCTATCACACGGGACGCATGGGATTATCCGAGTTGCTCGCCAAGTTCACCGTCGCGCCCGCCCGGCTGCTGCGGCTGGCGAAAGGCACCCTGAGCGTGGGCGCCGATGCCGATATCACGGTCTTTGATCCCGGCCGAGAATGGGTTTTCAGTCCGGCCAACTCGGCCAGCAAATCGAAGAACAGCCCGTTTAACGGCTGGACCCTCAAAGGCAAAGCCGTCTTGACGATCGTGGCCGGGCGAATCGCCTGGAGTGACTTGGGCGCGACGAAACCGAGCTGAAGGCCATTCGGTCTGTCCGAGAGAATTCTTCGTTGAAAGGGTGAAACACCTGGGACATTCTCCGGCATCCATGAATCCGCGCCTCTCCGACTCCTCTCGCTTCGCTCAGGGATTCCGGAACGGGGCTCGACCTCGACCCTCTTTGACCATCGACCCGATGCATCCATCCTCCACCATGACAAAACACCGACGCCCCCTCGCTTCTTGGCCTGTGATGCTGGCTTGGTCTCTGACCGTTTTGACCGGCCCGGACAGTCGGGCGGCGGAAGACAACCCCATCAAGTATTCCTCCCAACGCGAACTGACCCAACAACTCCAAGCGCTCGCCGCCGCCCATCCCAACGTCGCTCGCGTGGCCGCGATCACGAACACGCCGGCCATGAATCCAGTCTGGCTCGCCGAGCTGGGCAACGGCCCGGACGCCGAGCGAATACGCCGACCGGCCCTGCTGGTGGTGGCCGGACTCGAGGGCGATGATCTCACCGGAACGGCTTGCGCCATGGCGTGGATCGGGGAACTCACCCGCGGCTACGGCACCAATGATGCGATCCGGCGATTGCTCGACTCCACCACGATCTATGTTTGGCCGCGCTTGAATCCGGATGCCGCCGAACAATTCTTCGCCCACCCGCGCGTCCAAACGGCCGTCAGCCCTCTCCCCGTGGACGACGATCACGACGGGTTGGTGGATGAAGATGGTCCGGAAGATCTCAATGGCGACGGACTGGTCACCTGGATGCGGGTGCAAGATCCAGAAGGCGATCATATTCAAGACCCGAATGAACCTCGATTGCTTCTGAAAGCGGATCGATCCAAGGGCGAATCGGGCGTCTGGCGCTACCTCCAAGAAGGTCGGGACAACGATGGCGACGGCTTGTGGAATGAAGACGGCCTCGGCGGCGTCAATTTCAATCGAAACTTCCCCTACAACTATCGCTTCTTCAGCCCGGGTTCGGGTCCGCACCCAGTCAGTGAGCGGGAGACGCGAGCGCTCGCGGATTTTGTCGTCGATCATCCGAACATTGGCATCGTTTTCACTTTTGGCGCCGCCGATAACTTGGTTCAGACGCCGAAGGGTGAGGGCGGCAACCAACGGCCACCCATCAACCTGCACGATGGGGACCTCCCCTACTATCGCGAGATGGGCAAGGTTTATCGAGACCTGCTGGGCCTGAAAAAGGAACTGCAAGCGACGAGCGAACCCGGCACCTTCTCCGATTGGATGTATTATCATCGGGGACGGTTCTCCCTGGCGGCGCGGGCGTGGAGTCCGACGCTCCAGGTGGAGTGGGTCAGAAGCTCGTCCAAGCCGAAAACCGACCAAGCCAAGGAGAACAAGAGCGGAGCGGAGGAAAAGCCGGACCTCAAGACGCTGGAGAAAAGCCCCGCGGAGAAACCGACGGACCCAGCGAAGGCTCCCGAGGCGAAGAGCGCCTCGGACGACAAGCGCGGCGAGGAGGACCGGGCATTTCTGAAGTGGCTCGATGAACACGCGCCCGATTCCTTCCGACCTTGGAAGGCGTTTGCGCATCCCGATTTTCCCGGCAAGAAAGTTGAGATCGGCGGGTTCGCCCCCTTTGCCCTGACGAATCCTCCAGAAAAAATACTGAACGACCTCGCCCGGAAACAATCGCAATTCCTGACGCAACTGGCCGGAAAGCTGCCGCGCGTCGGCCTTCGGAAGGCCGAGGCGAAATCATTGGAGCAATCGGTCTTCGAGCTCACCATCCAGGTGGAGAACAGCGGATATCTTCCCACCGCCCTTGCGCAGGGCACTGTGACCGGCGAGATCTTCCCGACCCGCCTCGTGCTCGACCTCGATCCTCCATCCATTCTCAGCGGCGCGAAGATCACCCGGCTGAACGCGATCGAAGGGAGCGGCGGCATGACGGAGTTCCGCTTCATCGTTCACGCCCCCGATCGGCGGCCCGTCGGCATCGAAGTCATTTCCATGCTGGGCGGCTCGCTCAAAACCACGGTGAATCTCAAAGACTGAAACGAAGACCGATCCATCATGAACCGCACCTCCCGACCTCCTGCTTGTCGCTGGCACCACGTCCGACCCGCCCGTTTCTTCCGGATCTTCCGCTCGCCCCCGAACTTGATCCCGCTGCTGGCGGCGGCCTGGATTCTTTGGCCGCATCCTGCTCTGGCTGCACCGGCGACCGTTCAGCCCAAAGCCGATGATCCGGCTCGGCACGCGTTTCCCGCTCTGGGCAGTCCGGCTGACCGCAAGGTGGACGTGGCCTGGAACCGATTTTACGATCACGCCGGAATGGGCTCCATTTTGGCCCGACTGCACGAAGCCTTTCCCGACCTGACCCAGCTTTATTCCATCGGCCCATCGTTCGACGGGCGGGAGCTCTGGTGCCTCGAAGTGACCGCCCGCAAAATCGGGACGGCGAATCGCAAGCCCGCGATGTACATCGACGGCAACATCCATGGCAATGAAGTGCAAGCCGGCGAGGTCGTCGCCTACACCGGCTGGTATCTGTGCCACCAATACGGCCGCCTCGAGAAGGTCACCGATCTCCTGGATCACAACGTGTTTTATCTCATCCCCACGATCAATCCCGACGGCCGCGACCGCTGGTTCCATCACGCCCAGACGGCCAGTTCCTCGCGCAGCGGCCTCCGACCGTATGATAACGATCGCGACGGATTGCTCGACGAAGATGACGTGGATGATCTGGATGGCGATGGATCGATCACCGAGATGCGCATCAAGGATCCCAATGGCCGCTGGAAACCGCATCCGGAATATCCGGAGTTTATGATGGTGCGCGTCGGAGAAGGCGAGAAAGGCGAATACACGCGACTGGGCTGGGAAGGGATCGATAACGACGGCGACGGGCAGATCAATGAAGATCCCGCCGGCGGCTACGATATGAATCGCAACTGGGCGTGGGACTGGCAGCCCAACTACATCCAAGGCGGCGCGCAGGAGTATCCGTTTTCTTTGCCCGAGCCGCGCGCGATTGCCCGCTTCGTCATCGACCATCCCAATATCGCGGCGTTTCAGTCGTATCATAACGCGGGCGGCATGATTCTGCGCGCGCCGGGCCGGGATGGCGGGGTCTTCCAACGCGGCGACGACGAGGTGCTGCAATACATCGCCCGGCGCGGGGAAGCGATTCTGCCGTTCTACCGTTCCATGGTGATCTGGAAAGACCTCTACACCGTCTGGGGCGGCGAGGTGGATTGGTTCTACGGGGCTCGGGGCATCATTGGTTTTACGAACGAGCTTTGGACCCAGCGCAACCTGGACAAGGGCGGCGGTGATAACCAAGCCGCCTTTCTCCGGTATGTCTTATTGAACGAGGGAGTGGTCAAGTGGCATGAATACAATCATCCCACCTACGGGAAGATCGAGATTGGCGGGACCAAAAAAGAATGGGGGCGAGTGCCGCCGTCATTTCTGCTCGAAGAGGAGTGCCATCGAAACATGGCCTTCACGCTGTTCCACGCGGACCAAATGCCGCGGTTGAAGATTGGCCCAGTCACCTTCGACCGGCTCAGTGAAGGCTTGTTTCGCGTCTGGGTCACGATCGAGAACACCCGGCTGATTCCCACCCGCACCGAACAAGACGCGCGGAATCATATCAGCCCGCCCGATGTCGTTTCCCTGAGCGGACGCGAGGTCAAAGTCATCTCCTCGGGCCGCGTCATCGATCCCTACTTCAAGCGCGTGGAAGCGGTCAAGCACCGGCCGGAGCGAGTCGAACTCCCCTCCATCGGAGGGATGAGCGTGGCCCGCGTCCAATTCATCGTGAGCGGCCGCGGCGCGGTCGCGGTCCGGGTGGATTCAGCCAAGGCCGAGCCGTTGGCGTCGGACTACGCCCTGCCGCAACCCTGACCTGACTTCCTGCCCTCTTTCGCCCCCTTCAACTCCCTCCTGAATCACCCTCCCGCGGACGAGGGACCCCGCATCCCCGCGCGGGGCCAAGTCGCGAGTTGGACTTCTCGTCGCTTTCACCTAGCCTCTCCACGCACGACATGAAACTCATTCCCCAATTCCTCTTGCCCCTGGCGGTGTTGATCAGTTGGTCGGCACCGGTCCGGTCCGAGAACTGGCCGAGTTGGCGCGGCCCGCGCGGCGACGGCACCAGCCTCGAAACCCACGTTCCATTGCATTGGAGCGCGACCAGCAACGTCGTCTGGAAATCCCCGATCCCAGGCGCCGGGCACGCCTCCCCCATCGTCTGGAAGGACCGGGTTTTCGTCGTTTCGTCCGTGGGGGAAGATCGGACACTCTTCTGCTTCAATCGAGACACCGGGAACATCTTGTGGCGTCAGATCGTTGTCTCGTCGCCGCTGGAACGGAAGCACTCATTGAACAGCCATTCCTCGAGCACTCCCGCGACCGACGGTCAGAAGGTGTATGTCGCGTTTCTCGACCGCGCCGAAATGGTGGTGGCGGCTTACGATTGGGACGGCCGCCGGCAATGGCTGGTCCGTCCCGGACCGTTCCGCAGTCAGCACGGGTTTTGCAGTTCACCGGTCCTTTTCCAGGACAAGGTCATCGTCAATGGCGATCATGATGGCGACTCCTACCTCATCGCCTTGAGCCGCGAAACTGGGAAAATGCTCTGGAAAACTCCGCGCGAGAACAAGACCCGCAGCTACTGCGTTCCGATCATCCGCGAACTGGCCGGGCGCGCCCAGATGATCCTCTCCGGCGATAAGTGCGTGGCCAGCTACGATCCGAATAACGGTTCCCGGCACTGGATCATTGATGGTCCGACCGAGCAATTCGTCGCCTCGCTTGTTTACAGTTCGAAAGAGGATCTCTTGTTCATGACCGGAGGATTTCCGGATCATCACATCCTGGCCATCAAACCAGACGGCACGGGCAACGTGACCAAAACCCATGTCGTCTGGCGGACGAACAAGGGCGTGGCCTACGTGCCCTCTCCCATCATTGAAGGAGACTATTTTTTGGTCGTCTCCGATTCGGGAGTGGCCCATTGCTTCGCGGCCAAGTCCGGGAAACTGTTCTGGCAGGAGCGACTCGGCGAGCATCACGCCTCGCTCGTCTCCGCTGATGGCTTGGTCTATTTCCTGTCCGATGAGGGAGTCACCACGGTGGTGAAACCCGGCCCGGAATTTGTTCGGGTCGCCCGCAATGAGATCGGTGAGAGAACCTTCGCCTCGCCCGCGCTCAGTGAAGGCCAAATCTTTCTCCGCGGGGAAAAGGCCCTCTATTGCGTCGGCCCCGCCCGGTAATCCTGGAAAGGGCCATTCAACCGCAGATCAACGCAGATGAAGGCAGATCCGAACGAGTCGATTACTGGCAAGAATTCACCCGAGAGCAAGCAGTTGGAGCCACCCAATACAGGAAAGGGAAAGGTGTTCAGAGCCGCAAGACGACTCACCCATGAGCTGAGCGGCGCGTTTTGCCCATGAGGTTTTGGTTTCGTGGTTTGAACTCCTGTTTTTGGGTTCACCTCTTGGGTGAGCCCTGCTTTCCCCTCATTAGCAGCGTCCATCCGCGTCCATCTGCGCTGGTCGCGTTCCTCATCTGCTGGAATCAGGGTGATCCGAGACGAAGCGCTTTTGCAGGTCTGAAGCCTTGCCCGGCGTCAGGGGGATTTGGACCATGAGACCATCCCAGACCATGCGGAGCTGGCGGTCCGGGAGTTGGGTTTGCACCAACGGAGCCGGTTCGTCACCGGTGGAAAGTCGCAGCGCTATCCCGACGCCCGCCTGAGTGAGCTCGGCCAGGCGAATCGTCCGTTCTGCCCCGGAATACAGCACGAGATCCAACCAGGCTTTATCGCGGTCTTTTCCAGCTTCCCAACGACCCTGATCCTGCCCAAATGTGGCGAAGGCCGCGGCCCATTGAATTCGCAGGTCGTCCCACCGAATGACCGCGACATCCTCAAGACGGTTCGGAACCACCACCCTCGCTTGGCGGGCCGCCCCGCCCAACTCGAAGCGCACCCGCAAGTCCTGAGCCCGAATGGTGGCGTCTTTGATGCGGTCGAGCGACGGATGACGATCTCCGCCATCCACGGCGAAATTAATTCCCACCAGGACGCGGCCGCCACTTTGCGCGCTAAAGAATTGGGCCGCGGCCAAATCGTAGCCGTCATGAAGAAAGCGAAGCTGAAGTGAACTCGGCCGCGCCGCCGTTCCCCAATAGGCCACCAGCGCGCGGCGTTGATTCCAGAGATCGCCGCGATTGATGGTTCCCACGGTAAACGCCGGCTCCAGGTAAGTCGTGCCGATCACGGGCGGCTCGGTTTTGACGAATGTCTTGCGCAATTCCCGCGGCGCGGACAAGCGAGTGAAGAACGGTTCAAAGTCGGGTGGGCATGGCAGCGGCAGACGATGTTCATCCAAACTCGTGTCCTCGGCGCCAAAGGTCACGCGACCGTCCGTCGCCCGCTGAATGAGCGCGAGCACATCGGGTCGGAGCAACGTGCTGTAGGAGCGGCTGTGCGGCCCGGCCCATTGCCGGGTGGGGGCGTGGAAATGCTGGGCGATTTCCTCCCAGGCCAGACGATAAATCTCCTCGGTCAGGCGCCGCGCTTCTGGATCCTGCACGTGCTGACGAAGCCGCCCCAATTCTTTCAAGGCCACGATGGTGTAGGTCGGGCTGTTGTATTCCGCGAAAGCCCCATGGTGAAAAGTATATTCGTGAAATCGCCGCCAACGGGCCAACGCGTAAGCTCGCAAATCTTCCAGACCGTAAAGCTCGGCCGCCACCAGCGTCACGTAACTGCCCATGATCGCGATATTCGTATAGCTGGGCCCGACGTTGCGCTTCTGAATCGAACGCGCCGCGTGCTGAATCGCGGCATCGACCTTCGCCATCAGGTCGGCCGGCAAACGCTCTCGATGATCGAGGGCCACCTGGAGCAAGGCGGTTCCGCAAAAATCCGCCCAATTCCAGTCCGGCGGCGACATCTTCTCCAGCGGTTCCTCGAGAAACCAGGACCAGATGCCATACGTCTTGTGCTCGGGATTCTGGTCCTGCAACCCGACCACCCGTCGCAGGATCGCCTCGGCCCGCGCTTGATTCGCCGCGTCGCCGGTGTCCAACAACGCAACGGCATAAGTCAACGCCGCGCGGGTCGAATGAACCTCTCCGCCCGTCAGCGTCGTGTGGTAACCCGGTGAACTGAACGGCTGACGCAGCATTTGTTCGCCCGGATCATACTGTCGGTCCAAGGGCGCGAGGGCGCGCTGCAATCGCTCGCGCTGCTCCGTCGTCAAGGGCGCGAATCGGCGAACCGATGAAACCGCCGAACCTCGGAGTGCGTTCGCGGATTCGGCGGCGAACGCGGTGTCGAGCCTCGGCACTATTCCAGCGACCATCATCCCGAGGCAGAGGAGGCACAACGCGGAGCCTTGACCGCCGCCAGATCCAAATATCCGGGGTGTCGCCCGATCCTGCGATGACCTCTCCGACCGTTTTCCGTCCTGCCGTAATGTCGTCTTCATGCGCTTAGTCGTAAGTATGTTGTCGGAATTGGGGAGCATACGCGCCCTCGCGTGTGCCGACCGGCGCCCCGCCGGTCGG
>CAYHFE010000283.1:0-9670 GCA_964355375.1 uncultured Verrucomicrobiota bacterium | reverse complement strand
ACGACGACAATGAGGAACTTGTTCGCCGCATCAAAGCCGATTTGGAAAAGCGCGGGCACGATGTCTGGTTCGACAAGAGCGAGATCAAGTTCGGCGACGAATGGCGGCGCGCCATCACCGACGGCATTTTGCAGAGCAACCGGGTCTTGGCCATCTGTTCGTGTTTCACATTGATTCCGGGCAGAATATTCGCATGGAGCACCTTTGGACTGAGGAAACCAAGTGCGCGAGCTTTGCATCCGAGCCAGATGCGAAGGACAGGCCAATCCTGTGCGCTTGGGCCAAGAGCGGGCGGATCTACTTGGCGTATTCGGGTGGACGGGTTCAGACGCTCACACACAGCGATGCCAAGTATGTTTCCGCTATCACGTTTCTGGGCGAGCAACCCAGAATTGTCTTGGGTGGAATCTCCAACGATGCAGTTGACAATGGGGGGACGAAAAGCCGTCCGCCGAGTCACGTTGAAATAATCGGTTGGAAGGACGAATTGCGGAAACCTCTATCGGGCGGCGAAGGAGTCTTTGGACCGAGTCTTACCGGATGGATAAACTCCATCGCCACGAATGACAGTGGTGATGCTTTTGTAACGGCGTCAGAAATGGCGGAAACCGACGAGCATTCGGAATTCGAGGCCATGTTTCTAGGGCAAGTGACGTTGTGGCGAAAAGACGCAGACAGGTGGCAGCCAGTTTTCTGTCAAGGAGATGGAAGCGGTAGTTTCGCCGCTGCCTACAATGCGACAAACAGACAGATTGTTGCTGCCGTGTGGGATAAGGGACTTGTGCTTTGGGGCGACGACGGACAGGAGATTGGGAGAGTCAAGCTGGCTACGCGGTCCTGTGGTGCTTTGTGTTGGGCCGATCGCGTTGTGCCGACAATCCTCGCAAGCGAAGGTTCCCGAATCAAGTGCTTCGAGTCCACTGTCTTCCAGTCCCATGCTTCAGATTCTGTTTCTCATCGTCATTCTACGGTGGTTCACACCGGGGATATTTCCCCAGACTTGCGGTTCGTCGTTACAGGCTCGGCTGACGAGCGTGTTATGGTTGGTGAATTGGCGGGGCAGCCAGCGGTGTTCCTCAACTTCGATGTCGAGGTGGACAAGGCCCGCTTCCAAGCCGCCGCCGCTTTGTCACCCCGCGATGGACTGCGTTCCCTCGGCAGCCCGTCGGTGTTGGTGATTGATGAAGCGCAGCGGCTGCCTGAGATGTCCCGGGGCATCAAGGGCTGGCATGATGCGCGGCTGCCCGCGAAGTTTCTCCTGCTCGGCTCCTCCTCGCTCAATTTGCTCGATCAGGCGGCGGAGAGCCTCACCGGTCGCAACCGGAAGCTGGTGCTGCCGCCGCTGCTGTTTTCCGAAACGCTGGGCACTCAGGTTTGGGCCAACGCCGACGCCGCCCCCGGCCATTTGTGCCAGCACTTCGCGCCGCAATTGCGGGCTTTCCTGATGCAACGGCTGGCTTTCGGCAGCTATCCCGAGATCGTGACGAGCGAGCAGCCCACGCAACTGTTGCGCGAACTGAGTTCCGACTATCTCTGGAAAGACGTGCTCCAGGCCGGGCTGGTCAAGACGCCGGACCTGATCAAGCGGTTGCTGCTGTTGCTGGCCCCCCAAGCCGGCTCCGAGGTGTCGGTGAACGAACTGGCCACGCAGCTTCAGATGGCGCGGCCGACGGTGGATCGTTACCTGGACCTGCTGGAACAGACGTTCGTCATATTCCGGCTGCCGTCCTTCAGCACCAATCCCCGCAAGGAAATCGCCAAGAGCCAGAAAGTATTTTTCTGGGATACCGGCATCCGCAACGCCCTGCTCAACGCCTTTGCCACCGACGATTTCCGACCCGACATCGGCGCGTTGTGGGAGAACTGGGTCATCGCCGAGGTGGCCAAGCGCAATGCCCTGCTTGGCTCGCCGGCGGAGCTGTTCTTCTAGCGCACGCGGGCGCAATCGGAAGTGGGTTTGGTCGTGAAACAGGCGAGCGGCCTGCAAGCGTTTGAAATCAAGTGGTCGCCACGCCGGGTTTCGGGCCGGGCTTTCCGGGATGCCTACAACGTGGAGGTTGAACCCATCCGCTCGGACAATCCTTTCGGGGTGGACATCTTCAAGACAATGCCCGTATGACGCCTTCCACCTGATGGCTCCGCCCGCGCTCGATTCCATCCGGGAGATGTTCCTGACGAAATTTGATGAACTATTCGGGCCGCTTGGGCCGGGGAAGGGAAGAAGGCAGAATGAAGAAGGATGAAGGCCCAGCCGGGGATTGCAGATTCCTCATTCATAATTCCTACTTCATCCTTGCCACGGAGGGATGAATGATGAAGTTGCCCGGGCTTGACGAGAGCGCTGACTGTCCGCTGAGACCTTGCCTACGGGATCACATTTACCCCGCGCAGGCCGAAGAGCGGGGCGGCGGCGAGGAGGTGCTTGTCGTTGGAGTAGATCTCGGCGAATCCGTGCTCGGCGGCGGTGGCCAGGTGGAGGGCGTCGGAGGCGCGGAGATAGGCGGTGGCCGGGGCGGTGGCGAACACGCTTTCGACCCGGTCGAGGATGGCGTCGGTGAGGGGTAGCAGGCGGATGTCTCCTGCGGCGACGTCCGCGTTGAATTGAGCAAAGACGCCTTGGAGGGTGGATGGGGCGGCCAGTCCTTCGCGGACCTTGCGGAAGCCGATGGAGCAGAATTCCGCCCTGCCATGCATTGAGCACACGAGTTCATCGGCGGTGGCGGCGCAGGCGAGAACCTCTGCGGAGCCAGGTTCCCGCCAGTGCAGCTTGCCGAAGTAGGTGGCGTCGAAAAAGAGCCGCTTCATCGGGCGTCACGTTCTTCGGAGAGGCCAATGGTGGAGTCCACATCACTGGTAAGAGCGCCGCTGTTGAGCATCGCTTCATACTCCGGCAGGAGTTTCCGGTTGGCCCATTTCGACTGGCTGCTGCTGGCAGGTAACGCTTTTTCTTCGGTAGAGATGGCCTTTTCAATGAGGTGAATGGTTTCCTGGGTCACCGAACGACGATGGGCCGCGGCGATCTGCCGCAGCCTGGCGTGCAGATCTTCCGGAAAGGACTTGATGACGAGTGCCGGCATAGTGAGGAAAGGGTAGCATTCTGCTTCCATTATGCAAGCAATGCTTCGGTTGGTTGGTCTTCTTCGGTTTCGGGAAAATGTCGTTCAGGCCCGGCACAGTGTTCGTCTTCCCCAAGAACCGGGAGCCATCAACACCTCACCAGTCCGGCGATCCTGGCACTTGCACTGTACAGAATGAGCGGTTAATCTGTGCCCAATGTATTTGACAAGAGCAGCCGAACAGCCTTTGAAGGACATTCTCGCCAGTGACAAGGTCGGGGTCATTCTCGGCGCGCGGCAGGTCGGCAAGACGACTTTGGTGGAACACATTTTGGCGGGGCAGCCAGCGGTGTTCCTCAACTTCGATGTCGAGGTGGACAAGGCCCGCTTCCAAGCCGCCGCCGCTTTGTCACCCCGCGATGGACTGCGTTCCCTCGGCAGCCCGTCGGTGTTGGTGATTGATGAAGCGCAGCGGCTGCCTGAGATGTCCCGGGGCATCAAGGGCTGGCATGATGCGCGGCTGCCCGCGAAGTTTCTCCTGCTCGGCTCCTCCTCGCTCAATTTGCTCGATCAGGCGGCGGAGAGCCTCACCGGTCGCAACCGGAAGCTGGTGCTGCCGCCGCTGCTGTTTTCCGAAACGCTGGGCACTCAGGTTTGGGCCAACGCCGACGCCGCCCCCGGCCATTTGTGCCAGCACTTCGCGCCGCAATTGCGGGCTTTCCTGATGCAACGGCTGGCTTTCGGCAGCTATCCCGAGATCGTGACGAGCGAGCAGCCCACGCAACTGTTGCGCGAACTGAGTTCCGACTATCTCTGGAAAGACGTGCTCCAGGCCGGGCTGGTCAAGACGCCGGACCTGATCAAGCGGTTGCTGCTGTTGCTGGCCCCCCAAGCCGGCTCCGAGGTGTCGGTGAACGAACTGGCCACGCAGCTTCAGATGGCGCGGCCGACGGTGGATCGTTACCTGGACCTGCTGGAACAGACGTTCGTCATATTCCGGCTGCCGTCCTTCAGCACCAATCCCCGCAAGGAAATCGCCAAGAGCCAGAAAGTATTTTTCTGGGATACCGGCATCCGCAACGCCCTGCTCAACGCCTTTGCCACCGACGATTTCCGACCCGACATCGGCGCGTTGTGGGAGAACTGGGTCATCGCCGAGGTGGCCAAGCGCAATGCCCTGCTTGGCTCGCCGGCGGAGCTGTTCTTCTAGCGCACGCGGGCGCAATCGGAAGTGGGTTTGGTCGTGAAACAGGCGAGCGGCCTGCAAGCGTTTGAAATCAAGTGGTCGCCACGCCGGGTTTCGGGCCGGGCTTTCCGGGATGCCTACAACGTGGAGGTTGAACCCATCTGCTCGGACAATCCTTTCGCGGCGGACATTTTCAAGACAATGCCCGTATGACCTGTGCCCACTCCTGAGAAACACATCTGCTGGAATCTCGCCGACGCCGACACTGCCGAACGAGAAGCGGCGTCCATGCGGCGGGCGCCCGGCTGCCCGAAGAAGGAAAGGAGAAACGATGAAGAACAACCGCCGGAAACGCCTTGACCGGCCGTCATAATGCCTCTACACGGTGTTGCATTATGACAGGCTACCTTGCCCGCGAAATCACACCGCGACTGGAGAAGGCATTGCGCCACTTGCCGGTGGTGGTGGTTTCCGGGCTGCGACAAACCGGCAAAAGTACACTGCTTCAGAACGAGTCAGGGCTGGCTCGCGGTCACACCTACCGCACACTCGACGACTTCGCCACCCTGGCGGCGGCGCGGTCAAATCCGGAATCGTTGCTGGAAGGTGCCGCGATTCTCGACGAGGTGCAGCGCTGCCCGGAACTCCTTGTCACGCTCAAGAAGAGTGTGGACGAGCAGCGCAAGCCGGGGCGGTTCATTCTTTCCGGCTCCGCCAATCTGGCGTTGCTCGGCCATGTCTCCGAAACTCTGGCCGGACGCGCCTCTTATTTCACGCTCCACCCGATGACGCGACGGGAACAGCGGGGAGCCACGGCCCAGGAACCCTTTCTCGTGAAGTTCCTCAATTCACCCAGCCTGCCGACCGGCAAGGCCGACCCGGTGACCGAGAAAGAGGTTTTGACGGGCGGTCTGCCCCCCGCGTGCCTGGGCCCGGCGGACGGCGTGGCGGAGTGGTTCCGGGGCTACGTGCAGACCTACGTCGAGCGCGATGTGCGTCAACTGTCCCAAATCGCCGATCTGGTCGCCTTCCGCACGCTGGCGCAACTGGCCGCCTTGCGCACCGGACAGGTGCTCGTCATCAGCATGTTGGGGCGCGATGCCAAGCTCAATGCCGTGACGGCGGGGCGCTATCTCGATCTGTTGGAGGCTTCGTTCCTCATCCGCCGGCTGCCGCCGTTTCTGAAGAACCGCAGTCCGCGCCTCGTGAAATCGCCCAAGCTGCACTTCACCGACAGCGGCCTGGCGGCGCACCTGACGGGCCTCACCACGCTCGAACCGGGCCGCGACGATCTGCTGCGGGGCGCGTTGTTTGAGACATACATGGCGCAGAACCTCGCCGCCCTGCTGGAGGCCCATTTGCCAGACGCCCAACTTGCCTTCTGGCACGAGCAAGGGCGGCACGAGGTGGATTTCGTCGTTGAGGTGGGCCGAAAAATCTTCGGCATCGAAGTGAAAGCAGCCACCCGCTGGAGCGAGGGCGATCTGTCCGGTTTGCGGGCGTTTCTGGAGCGGACGCCCGCCTGCGTCGCCGCCGTGCTGGCATACAACGGGAAGGAAGCCGTGAAACTGGACGACCGTCTGTTCGCCATCCCGCTGGGGCAACTGCTGGAGTAAGCCAAAAGCCAACGACCACGCGAACCATTCGGGTCATCATCAGTTCAACCTTCAGCGACCTGAAGGCGCCTGCCTGTGCGGGCCCGCACGCAGACAGGGAGCGGAATCTCAGGGGCAAGGAAGAATTATGAATGAAGAATTATGAAGGAGACACGATGATCAGCCAGGGATTTGTCGATTCTTCATTAATAATTCAAAATTCATAATTCCTGCTTCTTCCTCGCTCTCACTCCGCCCCAATTTCGTCGTCCGGGAGGAGTTGGGTTGGCGCGTGTTGAACGCGCGGCGATCAGCAGTCAACGACGAAGCGACGGGGCTTGCCTTACCGGATACTTGACGGGTAAGGCGTAGTCAGTGATCGTCTCCAGATGACAACGCTGACATTGACTTCAAAGCGGCAGGCGACGTTTCCGAAAGAAACCTGTGAGTCGCTCGGCCTGAAGCCGGGTGATGTGATCGAACTGGAACTTCGCCACGAAGGGGGGACGAAGGTTTGGGTGTTGCGGCCCCAATCGGCTCGCCCCCGTGAATGGGTGGGCTGCCTCGGTTCGCGCGCCAAGAAAGTTACGGATCATTCGCTGGCGGCAATCCGCGAGAGCATCGTCGCCGGACGAAAGGGCAAGGCGTGAAGACGGGATTGGACACGTCGGTGGTGCTGCGCCTGCTGCTGGGGCAGCCAGCGGACCAGGCGGCCCGAGCCGTGGCGTTCTTGGACAGACTCTCGCGCGGGGGGCATCACGCCGTGGTTTCGGATTTGGTGGTGGCGGAGGCGTATTTCGCATTGCAGCATCATTACGACGTGTCGAAGAAGGACGTGCTGCTGGGTTTGCAGCGGTTGTTCGCGGACGGTGAAATCGAGCCGCTCGGAGCCGCAGCCGAGGTATTGGCGACCGATGGGCTGGCGTCGGCCAAGCCCGGTTTTGTGGATCGGCTGATTCATGGAGCCTACGCCGGCGCGGCCGATGAAATGGTCACTTTCGAGAAAGCGGCTGGGAAGCTCAAGTCCGTCCGGGTGCTGTAACCCGTTGAGCGGAAGACAAACAACATCGTTGGCCCGCAACACGGCCAAACGCCTGACCTGGGATCGGTAGATGGCGAAAGGAGAATCGACGTCCAGAATGAGGGTCTCTTCGAACGGTGCGCGGCAGTCTCCTCAGCGTCCCGACCGCAATTCGGCGATGCGTTGCACGGGCAACTCGGGGCGGAGGGCGTCGCGATAAAGCCCGATTTCATCGAAGGGCAGCGGTTGGAAGGTGGCGTGCTCCAACCAGGAAGCCGCGGCTTCAAACGGGAAGGCCCCGCGAGCCGCGTCAGCGAACGCGGCGCTGTTGGTGATGACGTCATTGCCCAGCAGACGCGCGCCGCCACGATTGCGCCGCAGAAACTCGCCGCCATTCACCACCAGGTTACGCCAAAGGTGATTCTCGTTCAGGTTGTCGTTCAGGCGCGCCAGGTCGGGGTAACGCGAGAGGTAAAGCGCGCGGTCAATGACCTTCGCATCGAGCGCGCCCGCGGTGCGCTCGCGCCAGGTCGGCTCGCCCCAGGGCGAGAAGCTCACGGCCGTGGCGCAGTCCACAAAGAGATTGTTGTCCACGATATTCTCCTTGCCGCCGTGAATCTGAACCCCGCCGAAGCCGAGCCGGCCCGAGGCGCACCGGCGGAAGATGTTTCCGTAAATGAGCGTCCCGGAGATCATGTCGTCGAGCCGGATGCCCGCCTGGCCGCAGTCGGGTTCCCGCGCCGGGCTTTGCCAGTTGCCGAGGTGATGGAAATAATTGAAGCGATACACATTTCCCCGGTAGGTCGGATTGCCGAACATGTCCACCCCGCCCTGGTCGTCGGATTCGAGCACGACGCGGGCGATTTCGTTGAACTCGATGGTGTGGTCGTTGCCTTCCACGCGGAGCGCGCTGCTGCGGATGTCATGAAGAAGATTGTGGGCGAGGCGATGGCCCACGCCGTTCAACAGCACCGCCGGGGTGTAGGTCCGGTCAATGCGCGAAAGTTCGTAGATGTGGCAGTTCTCGATGAAATGGCGGCCCGGCGTGAGCGTCTTGCGGTCGCCCCCCGTCATGACCACGCCGCCGCGGCCCATCGAGTAAAGGTCGCAGGACAACACACCGTGCGCGGTGCCTCCGTTGACCTCGATCCCGTTGCCGGCAAATCGCCGCACCGTGCAACTGGCCAGCAGGCAGTGCTCGCCGCCGCTCGCCCGGAGGCCGTCCGTGCAGCCCAATTCCCACGTCAATCCTTCGAACGACACATGCGACAGGTTGTTCATTTCCATCAACGGCGTCTGAGTGAGGGAGATCTCCACTTCCGCGCCGGCCGGGTCTGAAGGCGGCCAGAAATAAAGCGTCAGGCTTTGGCGATCGAGATACCATTCGCCGGGCTGGTCAATCTCGGAAAGGAGGTTCATGGCTTTGAACGGCTGACCCCGGCGATAGCCATAAGTGTGAAAGGGCGGCGCCAGCTTGATTTCCTTTTTCTCGAGGTCAATCCGCTCGACCCGCTCGTAAGAATCGGCCCAGCCATAGAACCAATAACCGTACAGCAGAATGTCGCGATCTTCTTTCCAGCGGGCCGGGCGGTCGCCGTCGTAGGTGAAGACGCCTTCCTTGACCCCGGCGGGACCGTGCCCGGCTTGGGGCGTCTGGCCACGCACCTCGACCATCTTCACGAAACCCTCGTTGGGCCAGCCCGACAGCGGCATGGCCGCGCCATTGAAGAACAGCTCCAGCGCCGGATGCGAACGGAAGCCGGCGCCGCTGGCGAACCCGCCGACCCGCACCGGCGGCACGTTGGTGATGCCGTGCGCCTTGAGGTCGGTCTGGAAAACCTGGCCGCGCGACTCCCCGGGCAAACGCTGGAGAATCGTCGCGTCGCGCACCAGTTCGAATTGGGTCAGGCGCCGGCCGCCGGAGAAGACCGGGGTCTCGCCGGCCGCGGCGCGATAGACAACGGGCGCCTGGGCAGTGCCGGAATCCTCCGCCGCCAATGCGAAGGTGCGCGCCACCGAGTAACGCCCGCCATGCACGACCACCGCCACGCCCCCGGGGGGAAGGCTGCCGCGTTGCTTGAGTTGGCGGATTTCGTCGCGGGCCCGCTCCAGCGTCGCGAACGGCCGGGCTTGGGTTCCGGGCTGGGCGTCCGATCCGCGCGGCGAGAGGTGCCACTCGGCCCCGGACGCGGGCCGCGGCGGCAACGCCGCCCGCGTCGCCAAGGGGTCACGCGCCGGCTGTCCAGCCTTGAGCCGCGTCAACTCGCGGATTTGCGCCTCAGCCTCCTCGCGGTGATGCGCCGGCGCATCCCGCATCGCCAGCACCTTGGCGTATTCGGTTTCCGCGGCCCGCCAGTCTTTCACCCGGCGCCAGGTTTGGGCCAAGCTGAGTTGCGCGATGCTGCGGAGTGCGGCGGGCGCATTCGTGTCCGCCGCCAACCGCGCAAACTCGGCGCGTCCGGCGTCGAGCTGGCCCGACGCACACAAGTCACGGCCACGAACCAGCGGCGCGTCGGGCTCTGGACTTTTTTGAGCGCTCGCGACGCCGATGATGATTGAAAGGATGAGCGTGGTCGCGAGAACCCCCGCGAAACGCCGGCTCTGATGGTGTTCTGGAGGGAAGGTCTTCGATTTCATGGGATCACTCCGTTCTGGGTTGGAAGAGGTTGATGAAAGTCCGCGCATCCGGTGCAGCGACAGTTTCCAATCCTTCCCGTGTTTGAGCTCTTGGAGTTTCATTTGCGATAGGATTGATAGACGCAATGGTTACGTTGCTGGGGATAGCAGACAATGTCCAGAACGGAGGCGGTTC